>JAFWQU010000003.1 GCA_017508975.1 Clostridia bacterium
CCGATCCCGCCTCCTGCGGCAAGCTTCCATGTGCCGGGGAGGTTATGGGACAAGATGGCATACGCTGTCACAGCCCAGACGGTCATGAAAAGCACCAGTCCGGTCATGATGAGGAGGAAGATTTTGAGGCCGCGGCGGAATTCCGGATCCTTGTTGTTCATCGATTCTTCTTACCCTACACTGCATCCTGTTGTCATACTAAGTATGGTCAATACCCCGAGGTCGCAATCTCCCACGCCCCGTCCTCCGTTTTCAGGAGGATCCAGTTGTAGCGGCTATAGCCGCGGCCGCTCTCAAAGCCGGTCCAGCCATCGTCGGTCATGGGTGCGTGGAAGGAGGACTCGAAGACGATCCCATCCACATAAGGCCGTCCCTGGCTGTCCCGGTAGTTATACTTGATCCCATAGGTCTCGAACTCCCTCCGGGATCTCTCGTCGGACGTATAGTGGATTTCGTGCAGGACATAGCCCACCCAGCCGCTGAGTCCAAAGTCCTGACCCGCCTCATGCCGTGCGCTGAAATGCGCCAGGATCACGGCGAGGGCTGCGTCCATGTCCTCGCGGGTGAAATGCGCCGAGGTTCCATAGTCAATGGCCGCATGGGTGATGTCCCCATAGGCAGGCATCAGCTCCATGTTCTGGATCTTCACATCCAGGGACGGGTCCACAATGACATAGAGATTGCAGCGCCAGCTTGGCACTCCGTCCTTGCAGAGTTCCAGGTGAACATGTGCGTCTTCCGGGGCTACACCTTCAAATCGGATTTCATACACAAAGACTGCGTCCGGCGCGTCTTTCGGCTCGGACAGCGGGATCGGGGTGACGGTTACGCGGACAATCTCATCATCCAGTGATACTGCCTGAACCTCCCAGTGGCTGCCGGACCCGGAGAAGTCCGGGAGATACATCACAGCGCCGGGAGAGAAGTCCTCGACATAGGCCCACTCGCTTTCAAAGTCAAAGGATGACCTTGCTGCTGTTTCTTCACAAACTGCTCCAGAGCATCCCATCACCACGCACACCGCCAGCAGCAGAGCGAGAAGCTTCTTCATGAGAGGTACCTCCTGTCCTCGGTTATGCTTTACCATGCTCCTATTATATGGCCGAACCGCATCATCTGCAAGATATCGGGAAAGGGTTTACAAGATCCGCCTCCATTTGACGAATGCGGCAGCAGGAACGGGTGTGACGAATCACACGGCAATCATATGTTCTTCCCTTCTGAGTGACGAGAATCAATGGAAATGAATGCCCCCTATCATGGCAATTCGAACACAAAACCCGCACAAAATCTGTCCGCAAAATAAGGGATAAAGCTTTACAAGTCAACATCTGCGGCGGGTGGAGCGGTGGCGGATGTGGTTGGCGTGTGCCTGCTGATGGAGACGCTGTCCCCGGATCAGGTGGTCGTTTCCCCGGTGCATACCGGCTGCGGCCAGGTCCGCTGTGCCCACGGCATTCTGCCGGTGCCCGCGCCGGCCATGGCCCTGATCCTGCAGGGAATCCCCTCCTATGGCGGGGAGGTGCGCGGCGAACTGTGCACCCCCACGGGTGCGGCGCTGCTGAAGCACTTCGCAACCCGGTTCGGCGCGCGTCCGGTGATGGCGGTGGAGGCTATCGGCTACGGCATGGGCAAGAAGGATTTCGAGCAGGCCAACTGCGTCCGCGCGTTCCTGGGCGTGAGCGAGGAGGCGCAGACGACGATCACCCGGCTCGAGTGCAATCTGGACGACATGACGGGGGAGGACCTCGGCTTCGCCATGGAGCAGCTTTTCGCGCAGGGGGCGCTGGATGTCTATACCCAGGCGATCGGCATGAAAAAGAGCCGGCCCGGCGTCCTGCTCTCGGTGATCTGCCGGACGGAGGACGCGGACGGCATGGCGCGGGCGATGATGAAGCACACGACCACGCTGGGCATCCGCCGCCAGGATATGAACCGGTATGTGCTGCGCCGGGAGATGGAGACGGTGGACACGGCTTACGGGCCCGTGCGGGTCAAGCGCGCCTCCGGGCTGGGCGTGGACAGGGCGAAGCCGGAGTTTGAGGATATCGCGGAGCTGGCCAGGAAGAATGATCTTCCGCTGGGGGTTATTCGGGAAGCGGTTTCTCATCTCAAATAAAAAAGCTGCAAATCTTGTAAACAGCATGCGTCCGAAGGTCCAGGGCTTTCTGATCGCCCTGGACCTTCGGCCACATGCTGTTGCTGGATTTGTGATTCCTACTTGAGATTGGTATGAGATCAGGATGATTCCGTTATTCGCCCTCGTTCTCAGAGACGGCAGCGGCCTCCGGAATCTCCTCCGCCGGAGCGGCGGGGACTTCCTCGGGCTGGGCCTCGGGGGCGGACTCGGTCTCGTCCGCGACGACCTCCACTTCGTCGGAGGAAGCGGCTGCCTCGGGCTCGGCGGGGTTCTCTTCCTCCTCCGCGGGCGCAGCCTCGGGGGCCGGCTCCCCGGGGAGCTCCATGCCGTCGGAGGTGTCGGCCTCCTGGTCGGTGCCCTCCGAGGCCTCCTCGAGCTCGACGGGGGTCACCGTGAGCCCGCTGACAGACATGCTGTTGCCGTTGCCGATGTTGCCGCACTGGATTCCGAAGAACAGGGCGGCACTATCCGCCGTAAAGGTGATGGTGTGCGTTCCGGCTGTGTCGGCAAAGTTATAGCGATCGCCGCCAATTTTATCGTTCTTCAGGAAGAAGAATTCGCCGACGCCGTTGTCCCCGGAGAGCGTGAAGGTCGCGGTATACTCCTTCCCGGGCTCCAGTACGAAGCCGGAGTCGAAGAGCGCCTTTGAATCCCAGACGTCGGGGTTGTCGTCCGTATCCGTCAGTGTGATCACGCCCTCGCTGACTGTCTCCGTGCAGTTTGCACCCTCCTTGTGCAGACCCGGGATGCGGAAGAGATCTTGGATAGTGACGGTCATCTCATTTCCCTCGCCCAGATTGCCGAACTGCATTCCGGCGTAGAGGTCATTATCCTCCGCCTTGAACTGCGCCGTGTGATCCCCGGGCGTATTGTTGAAGGAGTACCGCTTTTCCAGATCGTCCTCCTTGCAGAAGAAGAATTCACCGAAAGTACCGTCGTCGTTCCCGCCGGCGAGGTTGAAGTTCGCGGCATAGACGCTGTTCTCCTCCAGAAGCTCGCCCAGATAGACGAGCAGGCTGGAGGTCCAGACGTCCTCCTCGGGACTGGTGTCGACACCGGTGATCGTCGTCTGGCTGCCGCTGCTCTCCATCTCATAGGTGCAGTTCTTTGAGCTCAGCACCGCGGGGACGGCCGGCTTCGGCCTGTCGGTTCCGGTTCCCACCGCTTTCCGGACCTCCCGCAGTTCCTCCAGGGTGAAGGTCACGCTGTTGCCGGCGCCCAGATTGCCGAACTGCATGCCGATGTAGAGCACGTCGCTGCAGGCGTTGAAAACCACGGTGTTTGAACCCGCCTGATTTACGAAGGTCGAGTCGTCGCGGTCGTTCAGATTCTGGGACTTGCAGACGAAGAACTCGCCGACGCCGTGGTCGCCGTCCAGGGTGAAGCTCAGCTTGTAGCTCTTGCCGACCTCCATCGGGATGCCTGTGTTGAAGAGCAGCTTGGAGTTCCAGACGTCGTTGTTGTCGTGGGTGTCGGTGGCGGTGACCGAGTTGTCGGTGACGCTCACGGTGCCGTTTTCCGTGCGCAGCAGCGAGGGGTTCGCGGACTCGGACAGCGCGGAGAGATTCGAGAGGGTCGCCGTGACGCAATTGCCCTTGCCCAGGTTGCCGACCTGCATGCCGATATAGACCCGGTTCTGGGCGGCGGTGAAGCTGATGCTCCTGTCCCCACCCTCGGCGGCAAAGGTCTCGTCATAGCGCTCGTCGATGTTCTCGCTCTTGCACAGGAAGAACTCGCCGACGCCGTGATCCCCGACGAGGCTGAAGCTGACGGTGTACTGCTCGCCCGGCGTCAGCTCCATGCCGGCGTCGAGGAGGAGCTTGGAGCTCCAGACATCGTTGTTGTCGTCCGTGTCGGTGACGGTCAGCGTGTTCCCGTCGAAGGCGGCCTCGCACTGTTCGATCAGTTTGATGTCCCTCTCGGAACACTGCACGGGGCTTTCCGCGCAGCCCGCGGCCGCGAGTCCGAGCACGAGGGAGAACAGCACGGCGCAGAGGACAAGGCGCATCGCAGTCTTTCTGGTTCTCATGATGTGAACGCTCCTTTTCATGAAGGGACCGGACCGGGTAGATTTACATTTTGTAAATCTCAGTTGTGCTTTGTGTAAACAGTGTAACTTATATTTCATCATTTGTCAACCTGTTTTGTAAAAAAAGCGGGGATTTCTCCCCGCATCATCCATTCTCATACAATTCTCAAGTAAAAACTGCAAATCCAGCAACAGCATGCATCCGAAGGTCCAGGGCGATCGGAAAGCCGCCAGTCCGGCTGCGGACCTGGTCGCGGCCCGCAGGCCGCGAAATCCTGATGTTGACAAAAAACATACTAAGCTGAGAACAGTATCAGCCATCCCTTTTTCCGAACCAGACAATCCCCGTGCCCAGAGCGCCGCAGGCGAGGGCGACGAGCAGCATGCCATCGATGCCCAGGGTGTCGATCAGCCAGCCGCCGCAGAGGGAGCCGAGAATGGTGGCCACGGTCAGGGACATGGTCATGTAGGCCTGGCCCTTGATCCGGTCCTGTTCGCGCATGATTTCGTTGACATAGTAGACCGAGGCGACCGTGAGCAGTCCCCAGCCCATGGGCTGAAACAGCTGCACCAGGTACAGCGCGCCCATGGTGGAGGCCAGCTGCGTCCCCAGAACCTTGAGCGTGAAGAAGATGCCGGACAGCCTGAACCAGAAGCCGCTGTTCTTCTTTTGCAGCATCCAGGGGAAGATGAACATCGGGATCACTTCCAATAAGCCGGCCAAGGCCATGGCGATGCCCATGTGCTCGCTGCCGCCGCCCTTGGCGACGACGATCTGATAGACGTAATTGTTGATCAGCACATGGCTCACATAGATGAGCACGCAGCCGATCAGCGTGACACAGAACACCGGATAGTGGCGGATAAACGCGGAGATGGACCCCTGGTCCCGTCCACCCCCGCGAAGTTCCCGCCTGCGCTTCCGGAAGGGAAAGCAGAGGATGGCCAGCAGCAGGCACACGCAGAAGAACACCAGCGCGGGCGGCTGAAGCTCCGGACCTTTTCGCGCGATCAGCTGTCCCATGGAGAAGGACATGACCGCGTAGCCGATGGAGCCGAAGCCCCGGGCGATGCCAAAGTTCAGCGGCATTCCGGCGTTCATGCTCTCGGTGGCCAGGGCGTTCACCAGCGGCAGGCTCAGCTGGAGGGCCAGGATGACGACGCCCAGCAGCGCGCCGCTCACGGTGCCGCTCTTACCCGTGCTGACCGCAAGCAGAATGCTGAAAAGGAGCATGATTCCCAGCAGCACGGTCAGAATCACCTTCAGGGAAGGGCTTTTCTCCCGGTCCGCGAAGGCCGCCAGCGCGGGCTGAATCAGCACGGACAGGGTGCACGCAGCGGCGTTGATCAGTCCGATGGCCGTGTTGGACAGTCCGCAGGCCAGCAGGTAGGGGCTGGCGTAGGACAGCGCGGTGCCGTAGGCAAACCAGAAGAAGAATTGAACGACCGCGTAGGATGCGGTCCATTTGAGGGCTCCGTTTTTCATATCCAGACCTCCGTGCGTCGGCGGCTTTTTCTTTGGAATCAGCCGATTTATGGTACAGCAAAAGCGCTTTTTCGGCAAGGGCGAATTGCGGGAGGGGGCGTGGTTTTGCATCTTCTTCTCACGGCTTTGTCTTTGGCGCTTTGGAATATGGTTTTTGCATGGGGATTTCTGAAGAGGGATTTCGCGCCCGCAGGCGCGAAATCCCACTGCTGACAATAAGCATTCTAAACTGAGATCAGTATAAGAACCGCGTCAGAAAGACACCGCTCACGCACAAAAAACCGGATCCCCGTCTCCGGAGATCCGGCCGTCGAAGTGGTGGGACTCGAACCCACGGCCTCCTAGTCCCGAACCAGGCGCGCTACCAAACTGCGCTACACCTCGGTGTCGCTGGAGCCGATAATGGGACTCGAACCCATGACCTGCTGATTACGAATCAACCGCTCTACCAACTGAGCTATATCGGCAAGTCCAGCAATGGACATTATACCAGAAAAAGCTCATTTGTCCAGTCCCGGAGAAAATTTATTTTTCTCCCCGCTTCCGGGCGGCGTAGTCCGCCTCGACCGCGTGCTTCCAGCCGGCGCCGAGGGGACGGGCGGCGCGGACCTGCTCGATTGCGCAGTCCGCGGCCTCGAAGCTCAGGGCCTGGCCCCGGGCGTCGTGGTGCGCGGTGACGGCGCGCTCCGGGGCGATGCCGAAGTGCGCGGCGGTCTCCACCGCGTCGATATTCGCCGCCAGGAACAGAAACTCCCAGTCGCAGACATCCTGCTGGCGCTTCACCATCGCCTTGACGTCGTCGCTGGAGAACTCGCGGCTCGCGTTCTCCATGCCGTCGGTCATGATGACGAAGACCGTGTGCTCCGGGCGGTCCTCCTCCCGGGCGTACTTGTGGACATTGCGGATGTGGCGGATCGCGCCGCCGATCGCGTCGATCAGCGCGGTGCCGCCGCCGACCCGGAAGTCCTCCCGCGTCATCTGCGGAATCCGCCTGATCGGGACACGGTCGTGGATGACCTGGCTCCGGAAGGAGAACAGCACGGTGGAGACCAGCGCCTCGCCGTCGGCCTCCCGCTGCCGCGCGATCATGCTGTTGAACCCGCCGATCGTATCCTCCTCCAGACCCGCCATGGACCCGCTGCGGTCCAGAATAAATACCAGCTCCGTCAGACCCTTTTTCATGCCGATCCCTCCTTGATCCTGCTGCGGTGGGAGGCTTTTTCCTCCTCACAGCCTGATCATACACGGAATCGCGCACGCCGTGGTCGCCTGCCGGGCGACAAATGAACTTATACTAATCTCAAGTAAGAATTACAAATCCAGCAACAGCATGTGACCGAAGGTCCAGGGCGATCGGAAAGCCGCCAGTCCGGCTGCGGACCTGGTCGCGGCCCGCAGGCCGCGAAATCTCACTGTTGACAATAAGCATTCAAAATGAGATTAGTATTACAGGGAGCCCAGCAGCGGCAGATCGAACTGGTACAGCACCTCGTTGATCTCGTCGATGTCCCACAGATGCCGCTCCAGGAAGAACTTCACCACCAGATCGCTCTTGCTGGCGTCCGAGAAGGCGAATCCCGCCTTGCGCAGCAGGTCCTCCGTCTCCGGCAGCGTCAGCCGCAGCGCCACGGCGAAGGCGAAGACGGTGCTCTTGCTCGGGCGGTAATCCGGGTTCGATCGGATTTTGCTGAACAGCCGCCGGTCGACGTTCGCGCGGCGGTAGGCCTGCGCGTCGGTCATTCCGCGTTCGTCGATCAGCCGCAGGAGCGCCGCGGAGAAGCCCTCGTCCGTCCGCTTGAGCAGTTCCTCGACCGCCGCCATCAGGGGCGTGGCCATCGCCTCGTCCGCCGCCGCGTAGACCTGCCGGCGGGCTTTTTCCCGGGCGGCCTCCTCGACGCGGATTGCCTGCTCCGCTTCTCTTTTCCGCCGGGGCCGGTCCTCCGTTCCGGCGGGCGGCGGGGCCATCGGGGCCGGCATCGCCCCCGCGGCGGCCTGGCGCGCCCAGCCGATATAGCGCAGGACCTCCAGCAGGACTCTGCTCCGGGTGGGGAGCTCCGTCGGACCGTACAGTACCAGATAGACCGTCAGATCGTGCTCCATCAGATAGGCGCGGATGGTCTCCTCGGCGACCGCCACGGCCTGGGACTCGGGATAGCCGTAGGCCCCGGCGGAGATCAGCGGAAAGGCGACGGTCTCGCAGCCGTTCGCCTCCGCCAGCGCCAGAGCGTTCCGGTAGCAGGCCGTCAGAAGCTCCCGCTCCCCGTTCCCGCCGCCGCGCCAGATGGGGCCGACCGTGTGGATCACATATTTCGCCGGAAGCCGGTAGGCGGCGGTGATCTTCGCCTCGCCGACATCGCAGCCGCCGAGGGTCGCGCACTCCGCCCGCAGCTCAGGCCCCGCGGCGGCGTGGATTGCGCCGTCCACCCCGCCGCCGCCCAGCAGGCTGCTGTTCGCCGCGTTGACGATCGCGTCCACCTGCATCCGGGTGATATCGTTCCGAACAATCTGGAAAGGCATGCTCACACCTCCTGAGGGGAATCCAAATCTGACAGTCAGACCAGCCCGTAGGGCACCGGACGCCCGTAGCGGTTTGCGGGGCTGCCGGTGATGATCAGCCGGAGCTCCGCCTCGCCGGAGCCGAGCAGGGCCGCGGGCACGCGCAGGGCGTGCGGCGTCCAGAAGGAGACGCCGCAGAAAACGCCGTTGACAAAGAGCTCCGCCATCTCCTCGGCCTCCGCGCGGACCAGCAGGTCCCGGCCGTCCGCCGACACCCGGGCGGTGTAGATCTTCCGGAAATGGCCGGCGTCGGTCTCCGCAAGGGTGAAGGCGCTGCCGGTCAGCACCCGCTCCGGGTCGGGAGCCGGCGGCGGCAGGGGCGCGTCACAGGTGAACAGCAGCAGGCTCTCCCGGTATCCGAGCCGCAGGGTCAGCTGCCGCCCGCCGGGGACGGGCCGGCTTTCCTGCGACCGGACGGCGCCGGTCCACAGGTCCATTGCGCCCAGGCTTTTCCCGGTGGGCAGCGTCAGTGTGGCTGCAATGGGGGCGTCGCCCTCGTTGACCAGCAGCCAGAGGCGCGTTCCCTCCCGCTCCAGCGCCGCCGCGCGGAGCGAAGGCTGCGGCGGCTCGCAGCGGCAGTCCGGCGGGACGGCCCAGGGATCGTGGGAGACCGACGGGAAGCGTGCCGGGTCGCCGAGCACCGCCCGGAAGCGCATCCCACGGCACAGGAGCTCTCCGTCTTCTTCCCTGCATGCGCGCCACTCGCTCTCCGGCAGATACAGGAAGCCGCGCTGGGTTTCAAACAGCGGTGCGACCGCCTCCGCACGGAGCTCCCGGTTCCGGCAGAGGACGGCGATGTCCGCCCGCTGCCGCGTCTCCGTCCGCAGGCAGCAGAGCCGGGTGATGTAGTCCGCCCAGCGCTTCCAGTGGGGCCACCAGATGCTCCCCGGACCCACGTCCGGCGGGCGCTCCTGGCAGCGCGGCCCCTCCAGGCTGTAGTAGAAGGCGTGGGGGATCAGCAGGTTGACGCCCCGAACGGTGAGCCAGTCGATGGTCCATTTCATGTCCGCGCCGGTGAAATGCCAGGGGTTGCCGTCGCGGTTGCAGGCGCCGAAGCACTCGTTGGCATTGCGCCGCCGCCCCGTCAGCCGGGCCATGTCGGCGGAGCACTTCGCCATGGTGCTGTCCATGCCCGCGGTGCCGCCCTTCTCCGGCGACACCCAGCGGAAGACCAGGTCCTGGCCGGGGATGTGGAACCAGCGCAGCACCTCGATGTCGTCGCTCTGGTGCGGGTGCCCCATCAGCGCCAGCCCGTGCGCCTCGCACCAGCGGGAGAGCGCGCCGTAATAGACCTCGCTCTCGCGCCGCAGGATCAGTTGATGATACAGCGCGGTGTCCGGGTTCTCCCCGCCGGAGAACAGCGCCGCGAGGTTCTCCAGGCGGCCGCCGGCCTCTGTGAAGAGCTGGTCGAAATCCCGGCTCCAGGGGAACAGTCCGCGGGTATTCCGCCCCAGGATGCTGGGCTCGTCGGTGAAAAAGCCCAGAATGGTCTCCCCGAAGTCCGCGCCGAAGGCCCGGGCGTAGGCCTCGTGGGTCAGCCGGATGAAGCGCGCCACGGCCTCCGGGTTCAGGATGTCCGCGCTGGGCGGCGCGTAGGGCTCCCCGTCGTCCTCCCCGAAGTGGATGCCGCGGATGGTGCCGCCGCTGAAGCGCTCGACCAGCAAGCCCTCCGGCGTCTCCGCCAGCACGCGGTCCCCGGGCAGCGGCCGGTCCGTCAGCGCGATGCCCCGGCTGGCCAGCTCCGGGTGCCCCTGCACCACCAGTCCGCCCGCGGAGCCGGAGGGGTACATCCCCTCGTCGTAGAGCACGATCTTCATGCCCAGTGCCCGCGCCTCGTCCACGGCGGGCCGGAGCGCGTCGAAAAAAGCGGCGGAGAGATAGCCGATGCGCTCCGGGATCCCGATGCGCGGGTGCAGCACCACGCCCCAGACCCCGTGCGCACAGAAATCCCGCAGCTGCCGGCGCAGCTCCGCCGCCGTCAGATCCCCGTTCAGGAACCAGAAGGGGATCGGTGTGTATTCCCGCGGTGGGTGGATCAGGCGTTCGAGGAATTGCATGGGGAGGACCTCCCTGTGGGCAAATTCGGAATTGAAATAGATTTACAGGTTTAGCAACGGTATTGTATCCGAAGGTCCAGGGCGATCGGAAAGCCCTGGTCGCGGCCCGCAGGCCGCGAAATCTCTCTGCCGACATTCAGCACATGATACTGAGATTGGCATGAAATCAGCAAGATAAGGATTCGGTCAGCCGGCGGGCTTGCTGCAGGAGGCGCGCTCGATCAGAGACCATTCGGCCTGCCGGCGGGCTTTTTCGCCGCTGAGAAGCAGCTGAACCGCCTGCTCGCCGAGCCGCTGCTGGTTCAGGTTGACGCTGGTGAGCGGCGGGAAGAGGTGTGGGGCGAAGAGCAGGTTGTCGCAGCCGATGAGGGAGAGATCCTCCGGCAGGCGCAGCCCGTGGCGGCGCGCGGAGGACAGGCAGCCCATGGCGACCATGTCATTGAGCGCGATGACCGCGGTCGGCCAGTGCGCGGGCTGCAGGCTGTCCAGCAGCCGGTCCAGCGCCGCCTCGCCCGCCTCCGCGGTGCCGTCGCCGTAGACGCGGTAGGAGGCGACGTACGGGAGCTTCGCGTCCCGCAGCCCCTGCTCATAGCCGACGTCGCGGCGCATGGGGTCCTGATCGTCCTGCAGGCCGCCGATGAAGGCGATCCTCTCATGGCCGAGGCCGACCAGGTACGCCACCGACTGCCGGAGAATCTCCGCCATGTCGAAGGTGATCGCCGGGAAGTCCAGGTCCTGGGGCACGCAGCCGATCAGCACCAGCGGCATATGCCGCTTCAGGTTCCGCAGAATCTCCCGCAGCCGGTCGTCCGCCTCGTGCGGCAGATACTCGATATAGATGATCGCGCCGTCCAGCCGCCGCTCCGCCAGAAGGGCCACCGAGCGCTGGGGGTCCAGCAGGAAGTCCTTGCGCAGGAACATGTTCAGGCTGTAGCCGTGGCGGACCGCCTCGTCAAAGGCGCCGGTGTAGATCATGGCGTAGAAGGGGTTGAGCATTTTCGGCAGCACGATGCCCAGCGCGTTGGTCTTGCTGGTGGTCATGCCGCGGGCGATGGAGCTGGGGCAGTAGTGCAGCCGGTCGATGACCTCCTGCACCCGCCGCCGGGTCTCCGGGGACACGCTCTCCGCCCCGCGCAGCACGCGCGAGACCGTCGAGATGGAGACCTCCGCCTCCTGCGCGACGTCGTAGATATTGACCCGGGCCGCGTCCACAGCGATCCCCTCCTTTCACTTTCTCTCCGACTTCTGCCCCATCATAGCAGAAAAAAAACGCCCGCACAAGACAAAAATGAAAACGCTTTCTGAAAAAGTTTCGCGGCCCCGATCCCGGGGAGTCCCCCAGCCCAGGTTTCAGGCCGTTTTCGGAGCTTTCATGGAAAAAAAGAGAAATTTCCGGACGGTCTTGACATCCGCCGTCAAATCGGGTATCATGAAAGCGCTTTCAAAATCACGTTGCGGAGGGAATGCCAATGCGCTATGAAGAACTGGCTACAAAAATCCTGTCCGTCCTGCAGCAGCCCCCGAAGGAGGATCCCTCCCTCGGGCATTTGACGATGGATAACTGGGACTGGCCCTCAGGCGTCGCGCTCTACGGCGTCTACAAGACCTACAAGCAGAGCGGGGACCCGGAGAAGCTGCGGTACCTGCTGAACTGGTTCGACGGCATGCTCGCCCGGCCGGAGAAGCCCCACCGCAATGTGAACTCCGTCGCCCCGGCGCTGACCCTGACCTGCCTGTATGAGGAGACGAAGGACGAGCGCTATCTGCCGGAGATCGAGAGCTGGATCCAGTGGGTCATGGAGGAGATGCCCCGCACGGAGTACGGCGGGCTGCAGCACTGCACGATCTGGAACCGGCACTATCAGCAGCTGTGGTGCGACACGCTGTTCATGGTCTGCCTCTTCCTGGCCAAAGCGGGCGTGGTCCTGGGCCGGGAGGAGCTGATCGAGGAGTCGGAATACCAGTTCCTGATCCACATCCGCTACCTGCAGAACAAGGTCAACGGCCTGTTCTACCACGGCTGGACCTTCGACCGGCGGCACAACTACGCCGACGCCTTCTGGGCGCGGGGCAACTCCTGGTTCACCGCCGCCGCGATCGAGCTGTACGACATCACGAAGCGCGAGAACGCGGCCATGCGGATGATCCGCTCCGCCTGGACCGACCAGGTGCTGGCGCTGTGGAAATACCAGCGGGTCAACGGCCTGTACACGACGCTGATCGACGTGGAGGAGACCTACTGCGAGACCAGCGCGACCGCCGCCATCGCCTACGGCGTGCTCAAGGGCACCCGGCTGGGCTGGCTGCCCCAGGAGCCCTACGGGGAGATGGGCATGCTCTCCGCCCGCGCGGTGCTGGACCAGATCGACGAGCGCGGCGCGGTGCAGGGCGTCTCCGGCGGCACCGGCATGGGCAAGACCCTGCAGCACTACAAGGACATCATCGTGACCCCGACCGCCTACGGACAGGGGCTGACCTTCCTGATGCTCACGGAGCTGATGCTCCAGGGCGCGGAGTGACGGACTGATCCGACGTTTGAGGAGGGATCGCATGAGCACCGCCAAATCGGCAACGTACGAAACCCCGAAAAAGCTCCACGGCACCGGCAAGGAGTACTGGCGCCGCCTGGGGAACGACCTGGTCCGGGACAGATGGCTGTATCTGCTGCTGCTCCCCGGCCTGATCTACTTCATCGTCTTCAAGTATCTGCCGATGTTCGGCATCGTGATCGCGTTTGAGAACTACGTGCCCTTCTCGGGCGTGCTGGGCAGCGAATGGGTGGGCCTGAAGTGGTTCCAGTACTTCTTCCGCTTCCCGGCCTGGACCCGCTACCTCTCGAACACGCTGATCCTCTCCCTGATGAACATCGTGTTCTTCTTCCCGGCGCCGATCATCCTGGCGCTGCTGCTCAACGAGATGCGCTCTCTGCGGTACAAGAAGCTCCTGCAGACGCTGCTCTACGTGCCGCACTTCATCTCCATCGTGATCGTGGTGTCCATCACCTTCGTCATGTTCGGCTCCTCCGGCATCGTCTATAAACTGACGCAGCAGCTGCTGGGGCACACGGTCAATTACATGGGCTCCCCGGACACCTTCCGCTGGATGATCATCGGCCAGACGATCTGGAAGGAGACCGGCTGGGGCACGATCATCTTCCTGGCGGCGCTGACCAACGTGGACACCCAGCTGTACGAGGCGGCCATGGTGGACGGCGCGGGACGGCTCCGGAGACTGTGGCACATCACCCTGCCGGCGATCCGCTCCACGATCGTGCTGATGCTGATCCTGCGCATGGGCTCCGTGCTGGACACGGGCTATGACCACCTGATCCTGATGGCGAACCCGCTGAACCGCTCGGCCTCCCAGACGCTGGACGTGTTCGTCTACCAGCAGGGCATCCAGTCCGGCCAGTTCAGCTACGCCTCCGCCATCGGCCTGATGAAGTCCGTCATCAGCGTGACCCTGGTGGTCGGCTCCAACAAGATCGCGCACCTGCTCGGCGAGCAGGGCCTGTACTGAGAAGGGAGGGCCTGACATGAGCAAGCGCAGCGCTGAACAGATTCTCTCCCCCCGTTCTCACCTCCCGATGAAGGTCTCCACCGGCCCGGTCGGCGCGAACGCCACCGTCGGCAGCCGGGTCTTCGACGTGGTCAACTACCTCTTCGTCACCCTGGTGGCCATCACCACCATCATCCCCTTCATCTACATCATCGGCGCGTCCTTCGCGACGGAGTACGAGATCGCGACCCGCCCCATGTTCTTCATCCCCCAGGACGTGTCCGTGAACGCGTACAAATACATCTTCTCCTCCAACAAGATCCTGCGCGGCTTCGGCAACTCGCTGCTCATCACTTCCGCGGGCACGGCCATCAACCTGTTCTTCACGGTGACGATGGCCTACGCGCTGTCCAAGACGCGGCTGCGGGGCCGGAACTTCTTCCTGAACCTGGTCATCTTCTCCATGTTCTTCTCCGGCGGCATGATCCCGGGCTACATCATCGTGGCGAACGTGCTGAATCTGAAGAACACCTTCTGGTCCGTGCTGCTGCCCGGCGCCATCAGCGCGTACAACATGATGATCGTCAAGAACTTCTTCCAGGGCATCCCCCAGGAGCTGGAGGAGTCCGCGTCGATCGACGGCTGCACCGACATCGGCGTCCTGTGGAAGATCGTGCTGCCCCTGTCGCTGCCCGTGCTGGCCACTTTCGGCCTGTTCTACGCGGTCGGCCACTGGAATGCCTACTTCGGCGCGATGATCTATATGACCGGCGCGAAGGAGAAGTGGCCGCTGCAGGTGCTGCTGCGCGAGCTCATCATCATGTCCAACGGCACGGCCGGCGATATGACGAATATGGACGCCGACTTCGTGCAGCCGCCCGAACAGTCCATCAAGATGGCGGTCATCGTGGTCTCCACGGTTCCGATCATGTGCGTCTACCCCTTCCTGCAGAAGTACTTCGTGAAGGGTGTCATGGTGGGCGCGCTGAAAGGCTGATATTCCCTGTGGTTATCTGCGGCTGGGTGTCGCTGACGATAACAATATGACAACAAGGAGGCATTCATCGTGAAGAAGAATCTACTCCCCATCGTGCTTGCGCTCGTCGCTGTGGTGGCGATCGTCTTCTGCTTCGTGATCAACGGACAGAAGGGCGAACTGCAGAAACAGGTCGATGAACTGAAGGCGAAAGTGGAATCCCTGACCACGGAGCTGGCGACCGCCAAGAGCGATCTGGCGGCTGCCCAGACGGCTGCCCAGGAGGCGTCCGCCGCCCAGGCTGCCGCGGAGGAAGCTGCCGCCCAGGCCGCCGCAGAGGCCGCTGCTGCTGCTGAGGCAGCCGCTGCAGCCGCTGCCGCCAAGCCCGCCGAGGAGCCCTTCGAAATCAGCATCCTGCTGCCGGAGTTCCCCGCTGACATCGACTTTGTCATGGAGAACAACCCGGTCCTGGCGAAGATCCAGGAGCTGTCCGGCGTGAAGCTGAACATCCAGTGGGGTCCCAACTCCACCTACGGTGATATCCTGAATACCACCCTGGCGGACAAGAATCCCCCGATGCTGATCGCGGCGACCGACGCCCGCGCTCCCCTGATCGTGAACTCCGCCCGCGCCGGCGCGTTCTGGGATCTGTCCGAGGCGGTCAAGGATACGGCGAACTATCCGTACCTGGCGGCCGGCAACGCCGGTGTCTACTCGAACATCGCGGTGGACGGCAAGGTCTACGGCATCTACCGCAGCCGGGCGTATCCCCGCGGCGGCATCTACTATCGTCTGGACATCGCCAAGCAGGTCGGCTTCGACCGCGAGGTCAAGACCCTGGACGACCTGACCGAGCTGGCTGAGAAGCTGGCCGGCTACAGCGACGACACCTACGCGCTGAACATGTGCTCCTACACCGCGGGCACCATCAACGTGATCACCGTGGCCTTCGGCGCGCCCAACGTCTGGGGCGTGGACGAGAACGGCAACATCTATCCCGCGCACAAGTCCCCGGCCTACAAGGAAGGCCTCGACTGGCTGCGCCACCTCTACGAGATCGGCGGCATCGACCCCAACTTCGCACAGATCTCCACCTCCGACTGGGACAACATCGAGCGCACCAACAAGGCCTTCATGCGCTTTGACTGCCTGGACAACGCGCATCGTCAGCAGGAGTGGTTCGAGAACAACGCCGGCGTCACCGAGCAGATCTTCCAGTCTGTGGGCCCGGTGGCCAAGGCGGACGGCTCCATCACCGTGTGGCCGCAGAACGCCGGCTTCAACGGCGAGATCCTGGTCATGAAGAGCGCCGTTTCCGAGGAAGACCTGCCCAAGGTCCTCGCGTTCCTCGACTGGTGCAACAGCCCCGACGGCCAGACCATCATCAACGCCGGTCTGGAGGGCCTGACCTACGACGTGAACGCGGAAGGCTTCCGCTATGTGCCTGAGGAGAAGGCTGACGAGTACAGCAAGAACTCCCAGATGTATCACAACAACATCAACCAGATGGGCATGGGCGTCCCCGGCAACCTGGAGAATCCCAAGTCTTCCGTGAACCGCGGCTACACCGAGCTGCGCGCCCGCTATGAAGCGCTGAACCTCGAGCTGGCGCCCTACGCGGTGGCGAACCCCTGCTATCCGTTCGTGAGCGACACCTACACCGCCTTCGGCGCGCAGCTGGATCAGATCATCTCCGACGCGGCTGTGCAGTACATCGCCGGCATGATCGACGAGGCGGGCCTGCAGGCTGCCTGGGACGACTGGGCTGCGCAGGGCGGCGACCTCATCACCGAGGAGTACAACGCTGCTTATCAGGCTTCCAAGCAGTAATCCACTCTGAACGACAATCCCTGGAGGGCTGCCGCCGCGGCGGCAGCCCTCCTCCTACAATTACTGTGAAAATACAGCGTATTATCATTTATCGTGGTCAATAATACTGATACTGATCTCAGTTTAGAATGCATATTTTCAACAGTGAGATTTCGCGGCCTGCAGGCCGCGACCAGGTCCGCAGCCGGACTGGCGGCTTTCCGATCGCCCTGGACCTTCGGATGCATGCTGTTGCTTGATTTGCAGCTTTTTCTTGAGAGCAGTATGACGTATTATGGATGATGATTTCAGGAGGAAACGGTCATGATCGAATACCGCGATCCGGTTACCGGCTATCTTGTGCGCCGCTACACGGAGGGTCCGGAGCGCAACGCCAAGCTCTATTTCACCTGTGAGAACTTTTCCACCGACGACCGCTATTTCTTCTTCATGAAGCAGCAGCTGCCGGGGAAGGACGACGGCGGATGCTACCGCGCGGACGTGGAGACGGGCGAGCTCACCCGGATCACGGATTACTCCTACCGGGGCTTCGCCACCGACCGGGAGAAGAATCTCGGCTACACCTGCCGCAACGAGACGGAGGTCTACGGCGTGGATCTCTCGACCGGCGAGATGAGCAAACTCGGCGACCTTCCCCGGGGCGGACAGATCACCGGCCACCTCACCGCGGCGAACACCGGACGCATCGCCTGCAGCTATCACCTGGCCAACAAGTACTACGGCCTGGTGATCCTCGACCCGGGCAGGGAGGCGGAGGTCGTCTACCAGAGCGATTACCGCCTGGGCCACGCGCAGATCTGTCCCTCGGACGAGAACCTGATCTTCTACATCCACGAGACCGAGGGCGACGCCTTCCAGCGCACCTGGATGTTTGACGTGAAGGAGCGCTACGTCCGGCCCTACTATGTGGAGCACCCCTCGGAGTGGATCACCCACGAGGTCTGGTCCTCCGACGGCACGGAGATGGCGCTGATGAAGCTCGATCCCGCCGGCTTTGTGGACGGGGAGAAGGGCGAGACGCACACCGGCAACATCATCATCGCGGACAAGGACGGCCGGCACTTCGACATCGCGGCCACGAGCACGCAGCTGCTGCACCCCTGCATCAGCCGGGACCACAAGTGGCTGTGCGCCGACCGGATCAGCTACCTGGGCACCACGATCCAGGAGGGTGTCGTGCTGATCGAGCGCGCGACGAAGAAGGCGAAATTCATCGCCTCCACGGGCCGCTGCAAGACCGGTGCCGACCACCAGCACCCCTCCTTCAACCGCCGCGGCGATCAGATCCTGTTCTCCAACCCGGACGAGCAGGGCAACGCGCAGGTCTGCGTGATCGATCTGCATCAGGTGTGGAAGGACTGGTAAGGCGCATGGAGAGACTCTTTCTCTGCGGCGACTCCACCATGGCCTCCTACAGCCCGGCGGACACGCCGATCGTGGGCTGGGGGCAGGTGCTCGCCGAGCGGCTGGGGACGGACCGCGTGCGCAACCACGCCATGGCGGGCCGCAGCACGCGCACCTTCCTGCAGGAGGGGCGCCTCGCGCGGATTGAGCCCGAGCTCGCGCCGGGGGATCTGCTGCTGATCCAGTTCGGCCACAACGACGGCGGGAACAAGCCGGAGCGGCACACGGAGCCCTGGGGGGATTTCACGGAGAATCTGACAGTGTTTCTGGACACCGCGGAGGCGCACGGCGCGCGGCCGGTGCTGCTGACGCCCATCTGCGTCCAAATCTGGGAGGACGGCGTCCTGCTGCTCTCCCACGCGGGCTATCTGGAGGCGGTGCGCGCGCTGGCGGAGCGGCGGGGGGTCCCGCTGATCGACCTGTACGCGGAGAGCCGCCGCGTGGTGGAGGCGCTGGGGCCGGAGGCGAGCAAGGCGCTCTACCTGCACCTGGCGCCCGGGGAGGACGTCCACTTCCCCGATGGGGTGTCCGACACGACGCACACCCGCCGCCCGGGCGCGGAGCGCTACGCGGAGATTGTACAGCGCGCGCTGGAGGATTTGTCCCTCCTGCCGCGCGGGGAGGAGCGGAACGCATGAACAGGGTCTATTACTGCTTCGACGGGGGAAAGCACAAGGCGCTGACCCTCAGCTATGACGACGGCAAGCTCCAGGACCGCCGCCTGGCCGCGCTGTTCAATCAGCACGGCATCAAGGCGACCTTCAACCTGAACAGCGGCATCTGGGACCGGGACGACGCCCGGATCAAGCCGGAGGAGATGCCGGAACTGTACCGCGGGCACGAGATCGCCTGCCACACGGTGACGCATCCGACCATCGCGCGGTGTCCGCTGCCGGAGGTGGCGGAGGAGGTGCTGGCGGACCGCCGGGCGCTGGAGGCGATCACCGGCTATCCGGTGCGCGGCCTGGCCTATCCCAACGGCTCCGTCTCGGAGGAGATCGAGAAGCTGCTGCCCGCCTGCGGCATCCGCTACGCGCGGGTGGTCGGCTCCTCGGACAGCTTCGGGCTGCCGGAGAACCCCTACCGCTGGCAGGCGACCTGCCACCACAACCACAACCTGCTGGAGCTCGGAGACCAGTTCCTCGGCCTCTTCAAGCGGCAGTATCTCTATCTGATGTACGTCTGGGGCCACAGCTACGAGTTCGACGACCGGGGCAACTGGGACCTGATCGAGGCGTTCTGCGAGAAGATGGGCGGCCATGAGGACATCTGGTACTGCACGAACATCGAGTTCTGGGACTGCATGGACGCGCTGCACAGCCTCCGCTTCGCCGCGGACAACAGCTTCGTTCAGAATCCCGGCGCCCGCGACTGCTGGATCTCCGTCAACGACGGCACGCCGGTGCGGATTCCGGGCGGGGAGACGGTAAGGCTGTAAGAGAAACACACAGAAAAGCTCCTGTCCGCTGCGGGCAGGAGCTGAGTGTTTTTTGGAGGATGATCAGGGATTGGCTTCCGCGTCCGTGGGGGTGGTGATCTCCTCGGGCTGATCGGGATTCTCAGGATCCGTGGGCTCGGGATTCGTGGGTTCGGGATCCGTAGGCTCGAGATCCGTCTGGGTGGCGGGCTGGTCCGGCTGCTCGGGCTGCTCCGACTGATCGCCGCCCTGCTCGCCGCTCTGGTCATTCCCGCCCTGGTTGTTCTGCTGGCCGCCCTGGTTCTGCACGGGCGTGGTCTCGGC
Organism: Clostridia bacterium; assembly: GCA_017508975.1. Taxonomy (GTDB): domain Bacteria; phylum Bacillota; class Clostridia; order Christensenellales; family Aristaeellaceae; genus RUG11272. Next base: position 19,718 of record JAFWQU010000003.1, read on the forward strand.
CGGCGGCACGTACTTCCAGGTCTCGCCCTCCTCGGTGTAGACGACCTCGGAGCCGGCGAGCCAGGCGTCGACAGCCGCCTGCAGGGCCTCGGAGCGCTTCTCGTCCAGCAGGCTGGCGCGCATCTCCTCACGGTCCGCGTCGGTCATGGGCAGGACGCCGCCCAGCAGGTCGTTCAGATAGTAGATCACATACACGCCTTCCTGGCCGACCACCGGCTTGGAGATCTCGCCGGGGTTCTCGATGGAGATGGCGCCCTGCACAAAGGCCGCGTCGTAGATGATGCTCTCGGGGTGCACCGGCAGACCCTCGGAGCGCATGGGCTCCTCCTTCAGCGTGGTCTCCTCGGAATACTGATCCACCAGGTCGATGAACGGGGTGCCGGCCTCGAAGGCGGCATAGATCGCGTCCAGCTTGTCCTGAACCGCGGCGATGACCTCCGCCTGGGCGGCCTCGACCTGCTCATAGGCGATCTGGCCCTCGGCGATGTCGGTGGGGGTGGCGCCGGTCTCGATGGCCTGGGCCTGCTCCTCCCAGCTCGCGTTCAGCTCCACATACGCGTCCAGCACGTCCTCCGGCGGAACCAGCAGGATGCGCAGCACCGAGCGGTAGCCCTCCGGGCGGTACTTGGGCGTGACGCCGTAGAGATACATCGCGAACTCATACATCATCGCGTTGGAATAGTACTCGGTCTCCTCGGCGGCAGCCTGTTGCCAGGCGGCCTCGATGTCCGCGTCCGCCAGGGAGTCCTCGGACACGAAGCTGGCCAGCAGCTGGTCGTAGGTCCAGTTCTCCTTCGCGGTCTCGAGGGTGGACTCCATGGTGTAGCCCAGCGACTCGAAGTAGGCGATCGCCGCCAGGCGCGCCGCGGCCTTGTCGTCCTCGGAGGCGTCCTCGGCCAGGTTGGCCTCGTACTGGATATACTCGGAGATGGCGTTCTCCCACATCTCGTTGTTCTGCTGCTCCAGCGCCGCCAGGTCCTCGGGGCTGATCACGTTGAGTCCCTTCTCCTCGATCAGGTGGCTGATCGCGAGCTCCTGCAGCTTATAGTTCAGCGCCATGCCCCGGGCGACCGCGGTGCTCGCCTCGTCGGTCATGTCATAGCCGTTTTCGCTGTAATAGTCGACAATGTCCTGATAGGTGGCCATCGCCTGCGAGCGGGTGATCGCGGTGCCGTTCACGGTGACCAGCACGGGATCCTCCTCCGCCAGGGCGAGCCCGGCAAGCATCACAGCCGCCAGCAACAGGGAAATCAAACGCTTCATTTTCATGTCTGCTCGGATCCTTTCCCGGCCCGCTTCGCCGCGAAGCCGCAAAGGTATTATGACATAAAAATGCAGAAGAATCAAGGGAATATGACGGAAAAGTTACAGATTGTTCACAAACGGCATCAGCGCGGCGCAGACCCGGGCGACATCGTCGTGGAGCACCAGGCTCGCCCGGCTGTCGGCGGGGGTGGGTTCCCGATTGATGACGACCAGGTCCCGCCCGCGGAACCCCTCGAGGAAGGAGGCCGCCGGCTCCACGGAGAGGGACGTGCCCGCGACCAGCAGCAGGTCCGCGTCCGCGATCTCCCGCCGCGCGCCGATGCAGACGAAGGGCTCCGGCGCCTCGCCGTAGAGCACCACGGCGGGTTTCACCACGCCGCCGCAGTCGTCGCAGCGCGGGATCCCGTCGGTGGAGAGAATCTTTGCCAGGGGATAGAACGCGCCGCACTCGGTGCAGTAGTTCTCGTGGATGCTGCCGTGCAGCTCGTAGACCCGGCGGTTCCCTGCCAGGCGGTGCAGGCCGTCCACGTTCTGCGTGACGATCCCCCGCAGCCGGTCCCGCTTCTCCAATTCATACAGCCAGCGGTGGGCCGCGTTGGGCTGCGCCTCCGGGTGCACCAGCGCCCGCCGGTAGTAGGCGAAGAAGGTCTCCGGGTGCAGGTAGAAGAAGGTTTTGCTCAGGATCATCTCCGGGGAGAGTCCCTCGAACTCTCCGGCGTACAGCCCCTCCGGGGAGCGGAAATCCGGGATGCCGCTGGCGGTGGAGACCCCCGCGCCGCCGAAAAAGACGATGCGTCTGGCGCGCTCCACGAGCCGACGCAGAAGATCCAGTCCTGCCTCCATCGCGATCCCTCCCGCACCAGCGTATCAGAAGCGTTCCATGCTGTCAATGGCTTGCAAAAACCGCGCCGATCTGTCATAATAGCAGCTTAGAAGGAGGTCGTTCACATGGAAGTCGGAGCACAGCTTTATACCCTTCGGGCGTCCTGCAAAACCCTGGAGGATTTCGCCCTGACGCTGCGGCGCGTGGCGGACATGGGCTATAGAACCGTGCAGGTCTCCGGGACCTGCCCCTATCCCGCGGAGTGGCTGCGGGACCAGCTGGCGGCCAACGGACTGCGCTGCGTGCTGACGCACACGCCGCTCAAGCGCATCGCCGAGGAGACCGAGCAGGTGATCCGCGACCACGATGTCTTCGGCTGTCACTATATCGGGCTCGGCTTCTGGTCCTACCAGCCGGACAGCGAGATGACCCTCGAGCGCTTTTTGTCGGTCGTTCCGCCGGCCGCGAGGAAGCTGCGCGAGGGCGGGAAGTATTTCATGGCGCACAACCACGACCATGAGTTCCAGCACGTGGACGGAAAGCCGATCCTGCAGATCCTGGCCGAGACCGTTCCGGCGGAGGACATGGGCTTCACGCTGGACACCTTCTGGGTGCAGGCCGGCGGCGCTGACCCCGCGGACTGGATCCGCCGCCTGAGCGGACGCGTGCCCTGCGTGCACCTGAAGGACTTCGCCTACGGCCGGCGCATGGCTGTGCTCGGCGAGGGAAACCTGAACTTCGACCGGATCCTCGCGGAGGCGGAGGCCGCCGGTACGCAGTATCTGCTCGTGGAGCAGGACGACTGCAACGGGGAGGACCCCTTCGACTGCCTGGCCCGCTCGCTGGCGTACCTGAAGGCCCGCGGACTGCGGTAACGGGGAGGAAAAACGCCATGTTCCGCTGCACGGACGACACCGCCGACCTGGAGCGCTACCCCTATCACATCCGGGACGTGCATATCAGCGACCCCTGCATTCTGGCGGACCCCGTGAGCCGCCGGTATTATACCTATGTCCAGTTCGCCGACCGGGCGCGCTTCCCGGAGCTGCCCGCCGGGCGCGGGTACTTCTTTGTGCTGGAGAGCGAGGACCTGATCCACTGGTCGAGGCCGCGGGTCTGCTTTGAGCGCGGGGATTTCTGGGCGGATCTCGACTATTGGGCCCCGGAGTGCCACCTGTGGCGCGGAAAATACTATCTGTTCAGCACCTTCCGCGCCGAGGGCACCTACCGCCGCTGCCAGTGCCTGGTGGCGGACAGCCCGCTCGGGCCGTTCCGGCCGGCCGGTCCCGCGCCGCTGACGCCGGAGGGCTGGCAGTGCCTGGACGGCACGCTCTATGCGGACCCCGAGGAGAAGCCCTGGCTGGTCTTCTGCCACGAGTGGCTGCAGGTCGAGGACGGACAGGTCTGCGCGGTGCGGCTCTCGGAGGACCTGAGCGAGGCCGTGGGCGAGCCGCGGATCCTCTTCCGCGCCTCCGACGCGCCCTGGACCGGCTCGCTGCAGCGCGGCGGCGGCGTCACGGACGGGCCGTTCCTGCACCGGCTGCCGGGCGGCGCGCTGCTGATGCTCTGGTCGAGCTTCGGGCCGGACGGCGCCTATGCGCTGGGCTGCGCGCTGAGCCCCTCCGGGCGCATTGAGGGCCCCTGGCGGCAGCAGGAGCGCCCGCTCTACACGATGGACGGCGCCCACGGCATGCTGTTTTACACGTTCTCCGGCCAGCTGATGCTGGCCTGCCACAGCCCCAACGACCATCCGCGCAAGCGCATCCTGCTCTTCGAGATGGAGGAGACCGCCGACGGGCTGCATATCGTCAACGAGGTCACCGGCAACTGGGTCACCGCCCTGGGCGGGCACGGCGCGCCTTACGCGCAGCGCGTCCCCTGCCGGGAGACGCCGTGCTTCCGCGCCGACCCCAGGGGAACCGCGAAGGAGGGACCGCTTTGCTTGAGGGAATCCTGATCCGGGGGATCGGCAGCTTCTATACCGCGGTGACGGCGGACGGGGAGGAGTATCTGCTTCGCTGCAAGAAGAAATTCCGCCACCTCGGGCAGACGCCCATGGTGGGCGACCGGGTGCGCTTCACCCCCGGAACCGGCGAGGAGGAGGGCTGGGTGGAGGAGCTGCTGCCCCGCCGCTCGTTCTTCGTCCGCCCGCCGGTGGCGAATGTGGAGACGCTGCTGATCGTCCTGTGTCCGACCCCGGAGCCGGACTTTCTCCTGGCGGACCGACTGCTGGTCGAGTGCCGGCGGCAGGGCATCCGCTCGCTGCTGGTCTCCGCCAAGACGGACCTGGGCGAGGATCTCCCCGAGCGCCTGCGCCGCGAGTACGCCAGGGCGGAGGCGCCGGTCTATCCCGTGAGCACCGTCACCGGCGAGGGCCTGCAGGCGCTGCGGGAGGCGATGGGTCAGGACCTGTGCTGCCTGGCGGGGCAGAGCGGCGTCGGGAAATCCACGCTGCTCGGCGCGCTGACCGGCCTGAACCTCGAGACCGGGGAGATCAGCCGCCGGATCGCCCGCGGCAAAAACACAACCCGCCGGGCGGAGCTGCTGCTGGCCGGCGGGCTGCGGGTTTTCGACACGGCAGGCTTCAGCCTGCTGGCGCTCTCCGGGGTCACCGAGCCGGAGAAGCTGCGCGAGGACTATCCCGAGTTCCTGCCCTACGAGGGAACCTGCCGCTTCCAGCCCTGCCTGCACGACCGGGAGCCCGGCTGCGCGGTCACCAGGGCCGTCGCGGAGGGCGAACTAAATCCCGAGCGCATCGCACGCTACCGCCAGCTTCTGGCCGAGGTCCGGGAAACCTGGAAGGGAAGATACGATTGATTCCCTTTCCATCTAATCCTCAATCTGTCACACAGAAAACGTCAAAAACACGGACAACTCCAACAAGGTGCACCCGAAGGTCCAGGGCGATCGGAAAGCCCTGGTCGCGGCCCGCAGGCCGCGAAATCCCCTTGTAAAAAGCCCAAATCTCAAAGAGCAACAGATAAAAGATCAGTTTGAGGAGGAAAAACCATGCTGCTGATCGCGCCGTCGATTCTCGCCGCGGATCCGCTTTTTCTGGGCCGGGATGCCCGCCGCATGGTTCAGGCGGGCTGCGACTGGCTCCATGTGGACGTGATGGACGCCCATTTCGTCCCGAACCTGTCCTTCGGACCGGACACGGTAGCGGCGCTGCACCGGCGCTTCCCCCATATGCCACTGGACGTGCACCTGATGATGGACAACCCGGAGCACTATATCCACCGCTTCGCCGAGGCGGGGGCGGCGGGCATCACGATCCACGCGGAGATTCCGAAGGACCTGCCCGCCCTGCTCCGGGAGATCCGCGCGGTGGGCTGCAGGGCAGGCCTCTCCCTGAAACCCGCCACATCCGTGGACGCGGTGCGGGAGCTATTGCCCCTGTGCGACCTGGTGCTGGTGATGACCGTGGAGCCCGGCTTCGGCGGTCAGCCTTTCATGCGCGAGATGATCGAGAAGCTCCCCGCCCTGCGCGCGGCCGGCTTCACGGGCCTGATCGAGGCCGACGGCGGCATCCGCGCCACGAACCTTCCCCTGCTGACCTCCCGCGGCCTGGACGTGGCGGTCATGGGCACCGCCCTGCTGCGCTCCAAGGAGCCCGAGAAGGATATGGCGGAGATGCGGAAGGCGGCTGCGGTCTGATCCCCTCAGCGGAGGACATACCGCTTCTCTTTTCCCCGTCCGCGAACCGTGATCAATCCCCGCTCCTGCATCTCCCGCGCGATGGTGTAGGCGCGGGTTTTTTTCACGCCCAGAAGGTTCTCCAGTTCCGCGCCGGTGATTCCGCCGTGGGTCCGGATGTGGTCCACGACCGTCTGGTCGCGCGGAGTGTTCTGAGTGCGGTCTGTGGATATGTTCCGGTTCGGCAGGGTCATCCGGAAGGTATTGGGTGTGATCTCAATGCGCGGCTGCATGGGACAGTCGGCATACAGGGCATAGATCCGGCGGATTCCGGTGCCGTAGGCTTCTATCAGCCGCAGTCGGTGGAAAACGGCGGCAAGCAGTTTGTTCCTGGGCTGGGAGATGCCGCTCCGGATATCCTCCGGGGTCAGACCGGGCATCAGACCGCCCAGGGAGACAAAGCCGATCTCCCGGTCATTGACATTGATGATGATGCTTCCGCTGTAACTGTAGTCGCGGTGGACCACCGCGTTGAGCAGTGCCTCGCGGAGGGCTTCCTCCGGGTAGTCGGGGCTGTCAATCCGCTCCAGTCCCCGGAAGGTAGCCGCGGTGCGGTTGCAAAGCTTCAGATATTGAAAAGCTTCCTCCAGCTGGGTGAAAACGGAACCGCCGAACTCCTTCTGGTCCCGAAATACCGTGTTGTTTCCGTCCGCGAAAACACCGATTTTGATGCTGTGCCTGCATTGATCGGACAGCAGAAGCGCAAGGTTGGTAAACAAACCGCTGCCGGTCTGTGTGAGCCCGAGCGTGAGGTATTTCTCCGGCCCGAAGGGAACACCATACCGCCGGAACGCCGCACCCATGGCTTCGAAGGTCAGGTCCTGATCCATGGAGCGCAGCTCCTCGAAACTGTCCCCGTCGCTGTCCTTGATCATCTGCCGGATCATGTCGAACGATGCAGGCACACTGGAGGCTCCCTGGCGCACATAGACACCGCTGGGCTTCAGCCCTTTTCCCTTGAGATAGTAGGGCTTGCGTGCTCCTTCACTGACAATGATGCATACCACGCGATCCTCGCGGATACTGCAGCGGACAAAGAGCGTTACGTCTGGTACAATCGCATCCCGGATGCCGTTGGTGATCCGGGTGTATTCATCGTCCGGATGTTCCAGACCGACCGCCTGTCCCGCATCATCCACGCCGATCAGAATTTCGCCGCCCCCGGTGTTGGCAAAGGCCACGACCTCTTTATAAAGATCCTCCGTGAAGCGCAGTTTGAACTCCCTGTGCTCTGATTCAATCATTTCTTCTCAGCTCCTCTCAGCGGAATTATAAGACATGATTTTTCACTCGTCAAGTGAACATAGTGAAAATTCACTGAATATTCCATAAAAGGATGAATTTTCAGTGAATTATTCAGTGCCGTGAACCTTAGACAGAAGTACTTCCACAAACAAACAGAACCGCGCCCGATGACTCGGGGCGCGGTTCTGTTGCTGTACGGAGGGTTTATTCCTTTGCGTCGGCGTAGACGAAATTCAGCCGGCCGCGGCTGCAGAACTGCTCGATGGTGGGGTTGTGGGGAATGACGAGGGTGAGCTTGGGACACTTGGCGAATGCCGCGTTCCCGATCTCCGACAGGCTGTCCGGGAGGATCGCGCTCTCCAGATTCTCGCAGCTCATGAACGCAGACTCCCCGATGGCAGTCACGCCCTCCGGGATCGTCACGGCGGTCAGGTTGCCGCATTTGTAGAACGCGTTCTTCCCGATGCGGGTGACGCTCACCGGGATCGTGATCTCCGAGAGGCCGGTTTTTTCAAACGCCCGGTCCCCGATCACGGTCACTGTGTTCGGAAGCGTGACACTCCGGAGCAGAGGGCACTCGGAGAACATGGAATCTCCGAGGACTGTCACGCCCTCCGAGAGGTCCGCGTTCTTCAGCCTGGAGCAGGTGGAGAAGGCCGCCAGTCCGATCTCGCGCACGCTGCCCGGGATCGTGACGCTCTCCAGATAATCGCACCAGGAGAACGCTTTTTCCCCGATGCGGGTCACCGTGTCCGGGATCGTGATGTTCCGCAGGCCGGTGCAGGAGAAGAACATTCCGTCCGGGATGCCGGAAAACCCCTCCGGGAACGTCACGCGGTTCAGGCCTGTGCAGAAGCTGAACGCGCTTGATCCGATGTGTTCCACCCCCGCGGGGATCACAACGCCCGTCAGACGCGTGCAGTGGGTAAACGCGCCGCTGCCGATCACGGCCACGCTGTCCGGAATCGTGATGTTCCACAGATTCTCGCACCAGTAGAACGCCTGCTCTCCGATCTCCCGGATGCCCTGCGGGATGGCGCAGTTCGTCTGCGGCCCCGCCGGCGGGAACCACACCAGCCGCCGGTCCGCCTTGCTGTACAGCGCGCCGTCCACGACGGCCAGCGCCGGATGCTCCGGAGAGACGTGGACCGTCTTCATCTTCAGGCTGTAGAGAAATGGATTGGCCCCCACGACGGCCACGCTGTCCGGGAGGGTCACGTCCGTCAGCTTGTCGCAGCCGGAGAATGCGTTCACCCCGATGGATTCCACGCCCTCCGGGATCGTGACACTTGTCATACTGTCACAGTTGGAGAACGCGTTGTCCCCGATCTCCGTCACCTTCGCCCCGCCCAGGGTGTCGGGAATCGCCGGTTCGGCGGCGCTGCCGGTGTATTTCGTGATCGCCGCCGTGCCGTCGGATAACAGAACGTACTCGAAATCGCCGCCGGTTTGCGTCTCCGAGACCGGGGTTCGCACGGGCAGCTGCGGCACCGCTGCGGATTCGGACTCCTGCAGCCACGCGGGAACCGCGCTGGCGGCGGGTGCGGGTGAGTTCGCCGCCGTGGGCTCCCGCGCGCCGCACCCGCACAGGGTCAGCAGCAGCACAGACAGCAGCGCAAAGCACAGCGTGCGTTTCATGGACAGGACTCCTTTCTGATATGGATCAACGTAATAGCAAGGTTCCGCGCCTGCGGGCGCGGCCAGGTCCGCAGCCGGACTGGCGGCTTTCCGATCGCCCTGGACCTTCGGGGATGCACCTTTTTGGAGTGTACGGGTATTTTGCGGGAGACGGCCCCTCTGTCGCTGGCGCGACATCTCCCCAGCAAGCTGGGGAGACTGAGGAGTTCCGCGCCTGCGGGCGCGGCCAGGGCTTTCCGATCGCCCTGGACCTTCGGGGCTGCACTCTTTTGGAGTAATTGGGTCAGCTTTGTTCAGTAACCTGAGCCTCCCCAGCTTGCTGGGGAGGTGCCCGAAGGGCGGAGGGGCTGTTCTGCTGTCATCGGATCCTTCAATTCCGCATTCCGCATTCCGAATTCCGCACTAGATCACCCCTCCGTACCCGGCGGCGATGCCGAGCGCGGCGGAGAGGAGGATCAGGAGGATCGGGTGGGTCTTGCGGAAGGCGAGGACCGCGGTGAGGAGGAAGATTCCGGCGTGGACCGCGAGGGCCGCGGGGGACTCGGGCACGACGGGGAAGAAAACGGCTTTCGCCGTCGAGAAGAGCGCGGCGGCGATCATGCCCACCACGGCGGGGCGCAGGCCGGCCATGGCGTTCTGCACCAGCCGGCTGGCGCGGAAGCGGTCGTAGAAGTGCGCGACCAGCAGGATCACCAGGAACGAGGGCAGCACCACGCCCAGCGTCGCGCCGGCCGCGCCCGCGAGCCCGCCGGTGATCCGTCCGACGTAGGTGGACATGTTCACCGCGAAGGGCCCGGGCGTGCTCTCGCTGACCGCGACGAAGTCCAGAACCTCCTCCAGGGACATCCAGCCGTGGGCGAGCACCTCCCCCTGGACAAGGGGCAGCATGGCGTAACCGCCGCCGAAGGTGAACAGGCCGATCTTGAAAAACGTCAGAAACAGCGTCCAGACGATCACTGCGCGCCCCTCCTCCACAGGCCCGAGAGGAGCCCCAGCGCGGCGCTGGCGGCGATGACCCAGACCGCGTCGAGCTTCAGGAACGCCACCGTGAGGAACACCCCGCCCATGACAGCCCAGGCGAAAGGATGCCTCGGGGCTTTCTTGAACATGGACACCAGCGCACGCAGGATCAGCGCGAGCACGCCCGCGCGGATGCCCCAGAAGGCGTACTGCACTGCCCGGATGTGCCGGAAGGTTTCCAGAATATAGGAGAGCCCCAGGATGATCAGAAACGAGGGCAGGACCACGCCCAGCGTCGCGCAGACGGCGCCCGCGGTCCCCGCCGTCCGACGCCCGATGAAGGTCGCGGCGTTGATCGCGATCGGGCCCGGGGTGGACTCCGCGATCGCGATGATGTCCAGCAGGTCCGCGTGGCTGATCCAGCCCTTGCGGTCCGCCGTCTCGCGCTCGATCAGCGGGATCATGGCATAGCCTCCGCCGAAGGTGAAAGCGCCGATGCGCGCGAAGGTCCAGAAGAGGTCCAGAAGAATCATCCGCAGCGCTCCTTTTGTCCGGTTTTCTCCCCCAGAGCATACCGCAGATCCGTCCCGCCTGTCAACCCTGCACTATTTGGGAGATTATTATTAGAAGAAATCCCTTTTCAGAAGATGAATTTTGTGGTATAATCTAAAAGGTTAGGAATCTCATCAAGACAGCGGGGGAGAGACGATGACAGAACAGCAGGAGCTGGAGCAGGCCACACAGGTGACCAGCGAATACGGAGAAGAACAAATTCAGGTGCTGGAGGGGCTCGAGGCGGTCCGCAGGCGGCCGGGCATGTATATCGGCTCGACGGACGCCCGGGGACTCCACCATCTGGTCTATGAGATTGTGGATAATTCGATCGACGAGGCGCTGGCGGGCTACTGCACCGAAATCCGGGTGACGCTCTTCGGGGACGGCTCGGTGGAGGTCGTGGACAACGGCCGCGGCTTTCCCGTGGGTATCCATCCGAGCACCGGGCGCCCGGCGGTGGAGGTCTGCCTGACGGTGCTGCACGCGGGCGGCAAGTTCGGCGGCGGCGGCTACAAGGTCTCCGGCGGACTGCACGGCGTGGGCGCCTCGGTGGTGAACGCGCTGTCGAAGCACCTGACCGTGACGGTCTACCAGGACGGCAAGATCCACCAGCAGGAGTACGCGCTCGGCAAGTACCTCTACGACCTGAAGGTGATCGGCGAGACGGACCGCACCGGCACCACGATCCGCTTCACGCCGGACATCCGCTCGGCGGACAACCCCGAGGGCGTGTTTGAGGAGGGCATCACCTTCGACCACGACACCCTCAAGACCCGCCTGCGGGAGATGGCCTTCCTGAACAAGGGCATCCGCATCGTCTACCGGGACGAGCGGAAGGAGACCCCGCAGGAGGACGTGTTCTGCTACGAGGGCGGCCTGCGGGAGTACGTGAAGTGGCTGAACCGCGACCGGGAGGTGCTCTTCCCGGAGCCGATCTACACCGAGGGCCTGAAGGACGGCATCCTGGTCGAGGTCGCGATGCAGTACAACGACTCCTACCAGGACAACATCTACACCTTCGCCAACAACATCGCGACGCCCGACGGCGGCACGCACCTGGCGGGCTTCTCCACCGCGCTGACCCGCGCGATCAACGACTACGGCCGGCGCTACAAGATCCTCAAGGACTCCGATGCGAACCTGCGCGGCGAGGACGTTCGCGAGAGCCTGACCGCGATCGTGTCCATCAAGATGGAGGATCCGCAGTTCGAGAGCCAGACCAAGTCCAAGCTCGGCTCCGGCCAGGTCCGCGGCGTGGTGGACAGCCTGGTGACCGAGGAGCTGACCACCTACCTCGAGGAGCATCCGCCCATCGCCAAGGCGATCCTCGAGCGCTGCGTCAACGCGGCCCATGCCCGGGAGGCGGCCCGCAAGGCCCGCGAGGCCACGCGCCGCAAGTCCGTGCTGGAGAGCGCCTCGCTGCCCGGCAAGCTGGCGGACTGCTCCGACCGCGATCCCGCGAAGTGCGAGATCTTCATGGTTGAGGGCGACAGTGCCGGCGGCTCCGCCAAGGGCGGACGCGACAGCCGCTTCCAGGCGATCCTGCCCCTGCGCGGCAAGATCCTGAACGTCGAGAAGGTGCGCCTGGACCGTGCGCTGAGCAACGCGGAGATCCGCGCGATGATCACCGCCTTCGGCTGCGGCATCGGCGAGGATTTCGACGAGAGCAAGCTGCGCTACCACCGTATCGTCTGCATGACCGATGCGGACGTGGACGGCGCGCACATCCGCATCCTGCTGCTGACCTTCTTCTACCGCTACATGCGTCCGCTGGTGGAGAAGGGCTACGTCTACGCCGCGATGCCGCCGCTCTATAAGGTCACCAAGGGCAAGTTCCAGCAGTATGTCTATGACGACGACGAGCTGCAGCGCGTGCTGGACGAGATCGGCCGCGACCCCAAGCCCGAGATTCAGCGCTACAAAGGTCTGGGCGAGATGAGCAGCCAGCAGCTGTGGGATACCACCATGAACCCCGAGACGCGCATGATGATGCAGATCACCCCCGAGGACGCCATGGAGGCCGACCACCTCTTCACCCTGCTGATGGGCGAGGCCGTCGAGCCGAGAAAGCAGTTCATCCAGGAGAACTCGGATCTGGTGAAGGATCTGGATGTATAATACGCTGCAGAATTTCAGAGTATTCAAGACCTTTTCGGCCCTGAAACCAAAGGAGGAAAAACATGCTGTATCCTTTCATGACCCTGCCTGACGAGACAGAGATCGTGCACTCCGAGATGATTCTATCGGATGGGATAAAGCATGTGAAGGTATGCATTGAGAAGCCTGTGGAGGGTGGGTTTCAATCCGCAATCTGCTGGCTGCCTGAAAACCGGTGGGAAAAAGTGACCGGATATACCCAAGAGGAGCTTGACAAACTACATAAGCTGATCCAAAGCCGAATTGCGGAGATTTATCAACGAGCCGGAGAATACAGTCTTAACCTGGCAAGAATAACCAACAAGGAGTCCTGCCCCCATGAGTGACATCAAAGACAAGCTGATACCTGTCAATCTGGAGCACGAGATGAAGAAATCCTTTATCTCGTATGCCATGGCAGTCATTATCGACCGGGCGCTGCCGGACGTGCGCGACGGCCTGAAGCCGGTGCACCGTCGGATCCTGTTCGACATGAACGAGCTGGGCATGACGCCGGACAAGCCCTACCGCAAGTCCGCGCGTGTGGTCGGCGACGTGCTGGGCAAATACCATCCCCACGGCGACTCCTCCGTCTACGACGCGATGGTGCGCCTGGCGCAGCCCTTCAACATCCGCTATCCGCTGGTGGAGGGCCAGGGCAACTTCGGCTCGGTCGACGGCGACGGTGCGGCGGCCATGCGTTACACCGAGGCGCGGATGCAGAAGCTGACCATGTTCATGCTCGACGGCATCGAGAAGGACACGGTGGACTTCTACCCGAACTTCGACGAGACGCTGATGCAGCCGGCGGTGCTGCCCTCGCGCTTCCCGAACCTGCTGGTGAACGGCTCCAGCGGCATCGCTGTCGGCATGGCGACGAACATCCCGCCGCACAACCTGCGGGAGGTCATCGACGGCGTCATCTGCATGATCGACAACCCGGACTGCACGGTCGAGGACCTGATGCAGCACATCAAGGGCCCCGACTTCCCGACCGGCGGCATCATCCTCGGGCGGGCGGGCATCCGCGAGGCCTACTACACCGGCCACGGGCGGATCACGGTCCGCGCGCGCACGAACATCGAGGATATGGGCGGCGGCCGCAGCCGGATCATCGTCACGGAGATCCCCTACCAGGTCAACAAGGCGATGCTCGTCAAGAAGATCGCCGACCTGGTGCACGAGAAGCTGCTGGACGGCATCTCCGACATCCGCGACGAGTCCAACGACCGCGAGGGCATGCGCATTGTCATCGAGCTCAAGCGCGACGCGTACCCGCAGGTGGTGCTGAACTTCCTGTACAAGCACACCTTGATGCAGGAGAACTTCAACGCCAATATGCTGGCGCTGGTGGACAACAAGCCGCGCGTGCTCGGCCTGCGGGACCTGATCTACTACTACCTGCAGCACCAGCGCGAGGTGGTCACCCGGCGCACGAAGTTCGAGCTGGACAAAGCGCAGGCCCGGGCGCACATCTTGGAGGGCCTGATCAAGGCGCTGGACCACATCGACGAGATCGTCGACCTGATCAAGTCCAGTCCGGACACGCCCACGGCCAAGGCGAGCCTGATGGAGCGCTTCGGTTTCAGCGACCGCCAGGCGCAGGCGATCCTCGACATGCGTCTCGCGCGCCTGACCGGCCTGGAGCGCGACCGCCTGCAGGCCGAGTATGAGGAGCTGCAGCACACGATCGCGCGCCTGACCGCGATCCTGGGCGACGAGCAGCTGCTTCTGGGCGTGATCAAGCAGGAGATCAGCGAGATCCGCGACAAGTTCTCCGACCCGCGGCGCACGGAGCTCTCGATCGTCGAGGGCGAGATCGACGTGGAGGATCTGATTGCCGAGGAGGACATGGTCGTCACCCTGACCAAGCAGGGTTACGTGAAGCGCGTGTCGGCCTCCACCTACCGCCAGCAGCGGCGCGGCGGCCGCGGCGTCTCCGGCATGACCACCAAGGAGGAGGACTACGCGGTGCAGGTCTGCGTGGTGAACACCCACGCGGAGATCATGTTCTTCACCAACCGCGGGCGCTGCTTCTCCCTGAAATGCTTCCAGATTCCCGAGGCGGGCCGCACCGCGCGGGGCACGGCGATCGTGAACCTGCTGCAGATCACGGGCGAGGAGAAGGTCTCCACCATGCTGCCGATGCCGCGGGACAGCGAGGCCGACCGCTACCACCTGGTGTTCGGCACGCGCCTGGCGATGGTGAAGAAGACCGAGCTGAGCGAGTACCGCAACCTGTCCAAGCGCGGCCTGAACGCGATCAACCTGCGCGAGGGCGACGAGCTGATCGGCGTGCGGCTCTCCACAGGCGAGGATGAGCTGCTGATGAGCAGCCGCCAGGGCATGGCCATCCGCTTCTCCGAGCGCCATGTGCGCAACATGGGCCGTATGGCCACGGGCGTGCGCGCCATGCGGCTGCGCGAGGGCGACGAGATTATCGACATGGCGGTGCTGGAGCCCGGCTGCGAGGTCCTGGCCATCACGACCGGCGGCTACGGCAAGCGCACGAGCCCCGAGGAGTACCGTGAGCAGGGCCGCAACGGCTACGGCATCCGCGCCATCCGCCTGACGGAGAAGACCGGCGAGCTCGCCGCGCTGCTCCTGGCGCACGAGGACGAGGACATCCTGCTGATCACCGACGACGGGACCATCATCCGCAGCGCCGTCAGCGAGATCCGCCTCTGCGGCCGCGCCAGCCAGGGCGTGCGCCTGATGCGCCTGCAGGAGGGCGCCCGCGTGGTGGGTGTCGCCCGCGCGGAGAAGGAGGAGTCGGAGGAGGATTCCCCGGCACCCGTGGAGACGGCACTCCCGGAGAATCCGGAGGAGGATACCCCGGACATTCCGGAGGATCCGGAAATTTAAACAAGAAACCTCCGGCGCGGGTCTGACTGCGCCGGAGGTTTTCTGTACGCGGATCCGAATAACAGTGAATCAGCAAGGAGAAATTATTCCAATCTCAAGAAAAACCTATAAATCCAGTAAGCAGCATGCGCCCGAAGGTCCAGGGCGATCGGAAAGCCCTGGTCGCGCCCGCAGGCGCGAAATCTCCCTGTTGACATTTTGCACACGATACTGAGATCAGTATCAATTCCGAATTCCGCCCTCAAAACATCCCCATCTGCTCATACCGCTTCGGAAACTCGTTCAGATAGGCAAAGCAGTCGTCCGGGGTGTCCAGGATGCCGTGCTCCCGGCAGAAGCTGTGGAAGAGGGCATAGAGGGCGGCGGCGTTGGGGCTCGGCAGCTCGTAGGCATTGCCGTAGCGCGCGATGTAGCGCGCCTTGAGCCCCGGAAAATGCCGGTCCAGCGCGGCGTAGTAGTACTCGCGGTCGCCCTCCCGGAGCGTGAGGCCCATCCAGCAGATGATGCCCCGGACGCCGACGCGGGCGCAGGCCTCGAGGATCAGGCGGATGTTCTCCTCCGTGTCGTTGAGAAACGGCAGGACGGGGGTCAGCCAGACCACGGTGGGGATGCCCCGCGCCTGCATCTGTTCGAGCACCTCGATCCGGCGGCGGGTACTGCACACATGCGGCTCCACCAGCCGGCACAGCGCGTCGTCGTAGGTGGTGAGGGTCATCTGGACCACGCACTTCGCCTTCCGGTTGATTGCGTCCAGCAGGTCAATGTCCCGCAGGATGCGGTCGGACTTCGTCTGGACGGCGGCGCCGAAGCCGTATTTCAGGATGATCTCCAGGCAGCGCCGCGTCAGCCCGAGCTGCTCCTCGCAGGGCATATAGGGGTCCGACATGGCGCCGGTGCCGATCATGCAGGGCCTGCGCTTCGTGCGCAGCGCCTTCTCCAACAGCTCCGGGGCGTTCCGCTTAACCTCCACGTCCTCGAAGGGGTGCGTAAACTGATAGCAGCGGCTGCGGCTGTCGCAGTAGATGCAGCCGTGGGTGCAGCCCCGGTAGAGGTTCATCCCGCAGCGGCCGCCGCTGTTCGTCAGGATTCCTTTTGCGTCGACGAAATGCATGGCAGGCAGATCTCTCCCATGTAGTACTGTTCCTGAAAGTCGATGGCCCGCCGGATCTCCTCCTCCGTGAATGACCGCCCGTCCGGCGAGACGATCCACTTGTCCTCGTGGTCGTTCAGCCGGTGCACCACCGCGGCCACGGTGCCCTCGAAGGTCTCCAGCGGCCGGTCCGGGCCGAGAAGATAGACGTCCTGCTCCATGCCGTCCCCGCCGAGGACGCCCTCCACATAGCCGTAGTTGACCGGATAGACGTGATCCGGATACCGGGGGTGGGCGCTGCCCAGGGGACGGTCGATGACCCCGTGGACCCGCGTGCCGAGGACGGCGCTGTAATCCCTCCGGTCCACCGGCAGCCGGTAGACCCGGGTCTCCTCACCGCTCTGCGCGGTCATGGTCCGCCAGAAGGTGAAGCCGTATTTTTCATAGAGGCCGGTATGGTCCGTGGAGAGATAGAGATACGAATGCCCGTCCGCCTTCGCGAGGCGGTAGGCGTGCTCCAGGAGCTTCCCCATGCGGCGCTTTCCCCGCGCCTCGGGGAAGGTGTAGACGAACCCCGCCCAGGGCGTCAGCGACGGGGCCGCGATTTCGTCGCGCTCCGCGTAGGTGCAGAAGGCCAGCAGCCGTTCGCCCTCGGTCAGCAGCAGCACCCGGCTGCGGGCGCCGTACCGCTCGTGAAAGCGCCTCTCCCGCAGGAGACTGTGCAGATACTGCCCGGCCCGCCAGTCGCTCTCCCCGATCTGCCGGAGCCAGAGCTCCGGGTCGGGTGCCTGAAAGTAGTCCAAAACGGTGAACAAGAGAACGTGCCTCCCGGTCATTGCAGTGTGTGGGAGCATTATACCGTATCCCGATCGGGCTGTAAACCAGGAAAAATCATGCCCGCCGGCAGGATTTTCGGGGTCAGGGCGGAATAGGATGGGAGAGCCTGTTCTGAAAGGAGAATGGAAAGATGAAGAGAACGTTTTTGCTGCTGATGGCCCTCCTGCTGGTCTGGGCCGTGCTGCCCGCCGGCGCGGAGGTGCCGGAGACGGTCGCGGAGGTGAACCCGGAGGCGGCGCCGGAGGATTTCGCCGGGGAGTATGTCTGCGGCTATCTGCTCGTGCAGGGCAAGCCGGTGCCCGCGGACCTGGAGGCCATGCGGACGGAGGAGGTTCCGACGCTGCGCATCGAGGGTGAAACAGCGGTCTTCACCGGTCTGACGGAGATGGGTACCGATCCGGTGAAGCTGGTCTTCGCGGACGGCACCCTGTGCTTTGAGCCGGAGGAGAATGTGCGGGTCTTCACCCTGCGGCTGCTGCAGGATGGCACCGTCACGATGACCTTCGACATGATGGAGTTCGCGCCGGTGTTCTGCTTTGTGAAGAAGTGATGCGGTAACGGTTCTATCCTCGGAATATGAGAATTCTTGCAAGGGAATTTCGCGCCTGCGGGCGCGACCAGGGCTTTCCGATCGCCCTGGACCTTCGGGAATGCACCCTTTTGGAGATGTCGATGCAGGCACGCTGAACCTCACCCCTGACCCCTCTCCTTTCAGGAGAGGGGAATAAATTACGCATATTCGAGACTTTGGGATGGCTGGGACGGCCCCTCCGCCCTTCGGGCACCTCCCCAGCAAGCTGGGGCGGCACAGGTTACTGGACTATGCTGACCCGATTACTCCAAAAGGATGCATCCCCGAAGAGTCCAGAGGCGATCGGAAAGCCTCTGGCCGCGCCCGCAGGTGCGGAACCTCTGAGTCGCCCCAGCTTGCTGGGGAGATGTCGCGCAGCGACAGAGGGGCCGTCCCCCGCAAAATACCCGAGTACTCCAAAAAGGTGCACCCGAAGAGTCCAGGGCGATCGGAAAGCCCTGGCCGCGCCCGCAGGCGCGGAACCTTTCCAATAATCCTCCAAAACCTTGAGAAAACCGCACAAAAAAGGTTCTCCAGCGTTCTGCACCGGAGAACCTTTTGTTTTACTTGGCGTAGTCCGTCGCGCGGGTTTCGCGGATGACGTTGACGCGGATCTGTCCGGGATACTGCATCTCGGACTCGATCCTCGCGGCGATCTCGCGGGCCAGCACCCGGATGCCCTCGTCGTTGACATCCTCGGGCTTGACCATGATGCGCATCTCGCGGCCGGACTGGATGGCGAAGCCCTTCTCGACGCCGGGGAAGCTGGTGGCGATGGCTTCCAGCTGCTCCATGCGCTTGATGTAGTTCTCGAGGCTCTCGCGGCGGGCGCCCGGACGGGCGGCGGAGATCGCGTCGGCGGCCTGCACCAGCACGGCCTCGACGGTCTCGGGCTCCACATCGTTGTGGTGCGCCATGATCGCGTGCACGACCTCGGGGCTCTCGTGGAACTTGCGGGCCATCTCGGCGCCCAGGGTCACGTGCGTGCCGTCCGCTTCGTGGTCCACGGCCTTGCCGATATCATGCAGCAGGCCCGCGCGCTTGGCCAGGGTCACGTCGGCGCCCAGCTCCGCGGCCATCATGCCGGCCAGGTGGCTGACCTCGATGGAGTGCTTCAGCACGTTCTGGCCGTAGGAGGTGCGGTACTTCAGCCGGCCCAGGAGCTTGACCAGCTCCGGATGGATGCCGTTGAGCCCGGTCTCGAACAGCGCGTTCTCGCCGGCCTCGCGGATCAGGCCCTCGACCTCCGTGCGCGCCTTCTCGACGGTCTCCTCGATGCGCGCCGGATGGATCCGGCCGTCCATCACCAGGTGCTCCAGCGCCACGCGGGCGATCTCCCGGCGCACCGGGTCGAAGGCGGAGACGATGATGGTCTCGGGCGTGTCGTCGATGATCAGGTCCACGCCGGTGGCGGTCTCCAGGGCGCGGATGTTCCGGCCCTCGCGGCCGATGATGCGGCCCTTCATGTCATCATTGGGCAGCGGCACCGTGGAGACGGTGCTCTCCGCCACATGGTCCGCGGCGCAGCGCTGAATGGCCAGGGTGATGATGTTCCGTGCGCGCTTCTCGGCCTCCTCCTTGGTCTTGGCCTCGAGGGTGCGCAGCGTGGCCGCCGCGTCGTGGTAGGCGTCCTTCTTCACGCGCTCGGCGATCTGCGCCCGCGCCTCGTCCTGACTCATGGCGGCGATGCGCTCCAGCTCGCCCTGCTGCTGGTCATGCAGCTCCTGCGCTTTCTCCTGCAGCTCCTGGACAGCCGCCTCGTGCTTGGCGATCTCCTGTGCCTGCTTGTTGAGGGCGGTCTCCCGCGCCTCCAGGTTGTCCTCCTTGCGGTCCAGGGTTTCCTCACGCTGGATCAGCCGGTTCTCCGCCCGCTGCACCTCCGAGCGCCGCTCGCGCAGCTCCCGGTCGCTCTCGGCCTTCTCCCGGTCGTTTTCAGCCTTATCCCGCAGAATCTCTTCCTTGGCTTCCAGGATTTTCTCTTTCTTGTACTCGTCCGCCTTGCGCACCGCATCCTCATAGAGCCGCTTGGCATACTCCTCGGTGCGCCCGATTTTCTTCTCCACCGCATTTCTGCGATAGGTGTATCCGACGAAGCCGCCCACCGCCAGCGCGAGCAGAGCGACTACGATATACAACCACCACACTTCCAGGCTTTCCTCCTTCTCTTCAGATTTTTGATTGCTCAGTTCATGCAACCGGCAAAAGCCGTGCCCAACCGGCGCACGGCATCAGGCTGTTCTGCATCGAACATCCCGCGGAGAAAAAACACCGCCTCTTATTCTGCAAACAGGGGAAAGAGAACAACTGGTTTTTCTATGGCTTCCTCAAATGCGGCGTCCCCGCCGCAGTGTTCAGAAAAGGGGTTCTATGATAAACAGCCCGTCGGCGTATTTGCGCCGATCCCAGCCGATCATGGAAATTGTACTGTTTTCATCTCCATCTGTCAAGCACTTGTGAAAATTTCGTAACAGACTTGTTTCTTTCCAGCCCGAGCAGCGCGGCCTTGCGCTCCAGACCGCCCGCGTAGCCGGTCAGGCGGCCGTCGGCACCCACAGCCCGGTGGCAGGGGATGATCAGCGAGACCGGGTTGCGGCCGACCGCGCTGCCCACCGCCCGCGCGGAGGCGCAGGGCACCGGCAGCCGGGCGCCGATCTCCCCGTAGCTCAGCGTACAGCCCCAGGGGATGGTCAGCAGGACCTCCCATACCGCCCGCTGGAAGGGGGTGCCGCGGGGGCGCAGGGGCGGGGTGAAGTCCGGCGCGCGGCCGCTGAAATAGGTCTCCAGCCAGCGTTCGGTCCTGTCAAAAACGGGCAGCGCCGCCTCCGCGCGGTCCGTATCCAGCGTCCGCGCGAAAAACCGCTGCCCGTCAAACCAGCATCCGATGAGCGCCTCCCCGTCGCTGGCCAGGGTAATCCCGCCCAGGGGGGAGTCCACATGGTGGAGAAAGTCCATGCCCGGTCCTCCTCCGGATCAGTCAAAGCGCCAGTCGTGATCCCGCACGCGCGCATACTCCTCCTCCGTGATCTCCAGCACGGTGCCGTGCTTGAAACGGTAGGGGAAGGTGAAATCGCCGTCTGCCCGGACGAAGCAGGGGTCCGCGAGGCGGTCGGCGAGGAAGGGCCGGTAGCCCTGCTCACGGCCTTTCGCGCCGAACCAGTCCAGGTACAGCACCCAGCGTCCGTCCGGCAGCCGCAGCGCCGTGGGCGCCTCATAGTGCCCGTCCGCGCCGGCGGCCACCATCGCCCGGTCGAAAACCTCCATGCGCTCCCAGGGGCCGGTTGGGCACGCGCTCCGGAAGAGCTGCACCCGGCTGGGATTCTTCGCGCTCTTGACAAAGAGATACCAGCGGTCCCCCTCGCGGTAGCAGGCGGAGTCGATCGTATCGCCCTCCTCCCTGCGGAAGAGGACGAAGGGTTCGCCCCAGGTCCGCAGGTCCCGGGAGCGGCTCGCGAAGATCACCTGGGGATGGCCGGGCCGGTCGGGGTCGGGGCTTGTCCAGTGCAGGAGATAGTCGTCCCCGTCCTTCAGGACGTCCGGCGCCCAGAGGCTGGTGAAGCGGCCGTCCCCCAGGGGCAGCAGCTCCTCGTCGCTCCAGTTCACCAGGTCCTCGCTGTGCCAGTGGGCCAGGCAGCGGCTGCCCTCGGTGCGGACCGCCTCCCAGGAGTTGTGGTACTTGCCCCGCATGCCATAGGCGAGGCTCAGGTCGGTGGCGAAGATGTCAAAGCCGCCCGCAGGACCGCGGGTGATGGTCATGTCCCGGACACCGTGATCCCCGCAGTACGCCCAGAGCACCGGCTGGCCGCCGTTCACGGCCTCCCAGCGGAAGCCGTCGCGGCTCAGCCCGAAATAGACCTGCTCCCCGTCGGGGGAGCGCTTCTCCCGGAAGTGGACGAACAGATAGCAGCTCATGGCTTTCCTCAGCGCAGCGCGTCGGAGTAGAAGGCCCACATGGCCTCCTCGGTGGGGAAGACCGCCACGAACATCCGGTTGCCCATGGCACCGGAGAGGGCGTCGGGGATGCGCTCGAGCATCCGCATCTGGCCGGCGTAGCGCGAAGCGAGCTCGTCGTCGCTCAGTTCAAAGTCCTTGCCGTCGCGGCGGCCGACGAAGGCGCAGAACTGGTGGTCGCCCGTGGGCTTGGTGGAGCGGTTGAAGGCGATCATGTCCGCCCAGATCTTGTAGACGTCGGTGGCGTTGGCGAAGTTCATCATGTCCGGGGAGTAGCCGCCGCAGGGGCGCATGTTGACCTCCAGGGCCACGACGTCGCCCTTCTGTCCCATGGGCTGGTCGCAGGTCAGGCGGAAGAACTCGAAGTGCACAAAACGGCTGCGGACGCCGAAGGCCTTCACCGCGGCGCGGCCGGCCGCGCGCACGTCATCGGCCAGGTCCCGCACGATATAGTAGATGGAGTTGTCGTTGTTGTTGACGATGTCCATGATGGAGTCCGGGGTCACGTTGCCGGTCTCGAAGAGCGGGTTGCCCTGCGCGTCGATGATCGCGTCGTAGCTGTTGACCTCCGCGGTGACGAACTCCTCCATGATGTAGCGGATGTCCGGATCCCAGTCCCGCAGGAAGGCGTGCAGCTCCTCCTCGTCGTCCAGCTTGTAGGTGTGGGAGGCGCCCACGCCGTTGTCCGGCTTGACGATGACCGGGAAGCCGACCTCGCTGATGAACTCCATGCAGCGCTCGAAGTCATCGACGATATGATAGCGCGCCGTGCGGATGCCCGCCTGCTGGTAGTAGGGCTTCATGCCGCTCTTGTACTTGATGCGCGCCATGTCCTCCGGCTGCCAGCCGCTGAGGATATGGAAGTCCTCGCGCAGCTGCGCGTCGCGCTCGAGCCAGTACTCGTTGTTGCTCTCCAGCCAGTCGATGCGCCCGTAGCGGCCGATGAAATAGCCCACCGCGCGGTAGACCTCGTCGTAGTTCTCCAGACTGTCCACCTTGTAATACTCGTCCAGGCTCTCGCGCAGCTCCTGCCGCAGCTGGTCATAGGGGCAGTCGCCGATGCCCAGCACCCGCAGCCCGTTGCGCTTCAGCTCCTGGCAGAACTGCCAGTAATTCTCCGGAAAGTTCGGAGAGAGAAAGATGAAATTCTGCATAGTTTTTCCTCCAAGCCCTATCAGTTTAATTCGGAATGCGGAATTGAGAGTGTGGGGGAACCCTCCTCCGGCCCCTCCCTGTCGAGGGAGGGGAGAAGGCACGCGGCCTTTCTGCTGCTGCCCCCATGCCTCCAAAAGAGGATTCTGCCGAAGGTCCAGGGCGATCGGAAAGCTGCCAGTCCGGCCGCGCCCGCAGGTGCGAAACTCTCTTATACCAATCTCAAGTAAGAATTGCAAATCCAGCAACAGCATGTGGCCGAAGGTCCAGGGCGATCGGAAAGCCCTGGTCGCGCCCGCAGGCGCGAAACCCTTTCACGTTATCAATTCCGAATTCGTTTTCAGTCCAGCAGGTGCGGAATATGGTATGCCGTCTGCTTGTACCACCAGTCCCAGTCGTGCTTGCAGTCCCAGCCCCAGACATCCACCCAGACGTGGATCCCCTTCTCGGCGAAGATGTCCCGCAGACGGAAGGTCGTGTCCGGGATCTCCCAGGGCCCCTGACCCACCACGATGATCCCGCGGTGGCGGTTGTACTCGGCGATGTACGGGTGGTCCGCCGGCATGTTCGCCAGGCAGTCCACGAGGCTGTTGCGGTACACGTCCTCGTTCATGAAGCCGCCGAAGCCGTAGGAAGCGGTGTAGATGCCGCTCAGGGCCAGCAGTCCGTCGAAGAGGTCCGGCCGGCGGAAGAACAGGTTCGCCGCGTGGGTCGCGCCCAGGGAGGCGCCCACCGCGATCACGCCCGGATAGCCGGTCCAGCCGTTGCGCGCGTTCACCATATCCCGCATGAAGGGCACCAGCTCGTCGGTGATGAAGCGGATCCACTGCTCATAGCGCCCGATGCGCCACACCGGATCGCCGTCGGGGTTGCTCCAGGTCTCCGGGTCGATGGTGTCGATGGAGAAGACCATCGCGCGCCCGTCCTCGATCCAGGGCGCCCACACATCCACCATTTTGAAATCCTCAAAGTCAAAAAAACGCCCGTTCTGGCAGGGGATGTACAGCACGGGTCTGCCGGCGTGTCCCCAGACCTTGACCTCCATGTCCTTCCCCAGCGCGGGACTGTACTGCTTGAAATACTGGACCTCCATCCGGTCCCTCCCCCTTTGCATAAGAGTTCAAAGCTTATGATACCATCCGCGCGCCTTGCCTGCTGTACTTTTTTTGTACTCGTGCCGGTTCTATGCAGGAATATGGGCATTTATACGGGGGATTTCGCGGCCTGCGGGCCTCTGGCCGCGCCCACAGGCGCGGAACCTCTCTTCAGTCGCCCCAGCTTGCTGGGGAGATGCCGCGCAGCGGCAGAGGGGCCGCCTCTTGGGAAAAGGGCTTTCCCCTCTCGGAGAAAGCCCCTTCCCGTTAGATTCTTTACTTCTTGCCGCCATCCTTGCCGCTGCCGTCCTCGGGAGCGGAGGCAGGCGCGGCCGGTTCCTCACCCAGCCGGAGCAGCTCGTTCCGCCAGATCATAGCCATCTGCTCGGCGACCGTCTCCGGGGCGTCGGGATACAGGGCGCCCAGCAGCGCCTCGTGCTCGGCGGCCACGGCATTGAAGGACTGCCGGTACGCGCTCAGCGCGCCGCGCAGGTCATCGCCGCCGGCGGTATAGATTCCGCTGAGGCGCTGGTTCATCGCGGTGACCCACAGCCGCTGGCTCTTGCGGAAGGCTTCCGCGTAGTCGTCCCGGGTCAGCGCGGTCTCCAGCATCGTCATCCCGGTCACGTGCAGATTGCCGTTCACGGGATCCAGACCGACCCGGATCAGGACTGTGCCGTCCTCGCCGTCTGTGAACTCCAGCCGGTTCGACAGGCCCTCGGGCATCAGTCCGCCGTAGACGCTGCCGACCACGCTGTCCGGACGCGCCGCCGGCGCGTTGCCGTACAGATAGCACAGCTCCGTGCACTGCCGCATCCACAGCTGCGCCATGGTCCTGCTCACCCGGGCCGTGTCCTCCGGCCACAGCAGGCTCAGCACCTGCTTCAGATTCTGGGCATAATTCTCAAACAGTGCCTGCTCCGCCGTGAGGTGGATCCGCGCTTGCGGGCCGCAGGTGCCCAGCATCTCCCCGTATTCCTCGGAGACCGCCTCGTGCCACAGGCTCTCCGCCTGCGCCCAGGCCGCGGCCGTGTCGGCCTCCGTCGCCGCCTCCGCGGTCAGCCGCCGCACCTCCGCCAGGACTGCCCCGTGCGTCGGGCAGGGGGTCAGCGTGTAGAGCGCGCCGTCCAGGCCCAGCGCAGTCAGCTCCGTGACGCAGCTGGTATTCGGGCCCGCGCCCTCCACGGGCGGGAAACCCGGCTTCAGCGGGCTGCGGACCTCGTTGGAGATCACCGGCACATGGGTGTGCCGGCCTCCGTCATAGTAGCCGGTCGCGCTGTTGTAGATCCAGTCAAATCCCATGTCGGATTCCTTCACGGTGTAGCTGAAGGTGAAGGAGTGGCTCTGGTTGACCTTGAGGACGGACAGGGTGCCCAGATAGACCCAGCCCAGATTGTCGTAGACCTCGACGTTCTCGAGGTCACACTCGCCGGTGTTGGTGACCGTGATCACATAGAGAATGATATCGTTCGGCTCATAGTAGCCCTTGGCCGGCCGGTTGATCTCCTCCTTCTGGAGACTCATGCCGGCGGGGATCTCGCCCCTGTGGCCGGTGGTCGCGCTGGCGTCGCCGGAGTCGGTGCGCGGGGCGCCGCTCTCGTCGATGCCGGAGGCCGTCGCGGTGTTGAAGACCGATCCGGTGCCCGCGTCGCCGATCGTCACGGTGTAATAGACGTCCTCGCTCTTCTTCTCATGCGGCGCCAGGGTCGGGTACAGCGCAAGGGTGCCGCCGGGGTTCGGGGACAGGGGGTCTGTCACGAGGACGTCGGTCATGACACTGTCGGAGTCGTTCTCGACGGTGACCACAAAGTGAATGACCTCGTCCTGCACATAGTAGGAACCATTGTTCGGCTCGCCGACGCGCGTCTTGGTCACATGCAGGCTGCCGGGCCGCTCCGGCTCCTCCCAGGTCTGGATGGTCACGGCGTTGGACTTCTGCGTGCAGACCTCCCCGGAGGCCGGGTCGGTCCATCTGGCCAGGGCGGTGTTGATCACGGGGCCGCCGATATCCTCCGGCTGGATCGTGTAGGTGAAGGTCACGTCGCGGTTCTCATGCGGCTGGAGCAGGTGCAGGGTCTGATCCTCGCTGCTGCCCGGCAGCTCGTCGTGGATCTTCACGGAGTCGATCGCGACGTCGCTGTCGTTGGTGACTTTGACGTTGAAGGTTACCTTCTCGCCCACCACGTAGCCATGGGGGTCGTTTTTGGCGGTGCTGGTCTCCGTCTTGACCAGGGTGACGCTGGTCACGGTCCAGGGCTCGGTGTCCTGCACCGCGTGGGAGAGCTCATGGGGATTCGTGTAATACTCCAGGTCCTCATAGGAGCAGACACCCTTGAACGTGGCGTGCATTCTGCCGTCCGCGTGCTTCGCCTCCCCGTCGAAGACGAAGGTGACCGGCTGGGTCCAGCTCTCGCCCGGGTAGAGGAGCTTGGGGGGCGCCGCATGGGTGGGAACGGTGGCGTACCCGTCGTCGAGCTCGATCCGGACGGTCTTCACCGGGAACTTGCTGTTATTGGTCACCACCGCCGTGTAGTGCACCGGCTGGGTCTGGTTCGCGGCGTTCAGGGTCAGGGGCTCCGCCGTGGAGGTGGTCACCTTCAGCGAGAGAGACGGAACCTTGGGCCCGCTGGGCGTGCCGTCCAGCTCGATGTTCACGTCCTTTTTGTTCGAATTGATGAAACCGTAAGGGTTGAAATCGTGACTGTCGTTATGGGCGACGCCGTAGATCTGTCCGACAAGCGCGCCTGCCTCCAGATCGGGGTCCTCAACCCAGAGACTCCCGGTCTCGGTAAAAGTAGCGCCGGGTTCGATGTCTGAGAATGTGTTGCTGCTGCAGCCGCTGAGCTTCCAAATGTTGGAGCCGTTTGCCCAGCTGAAATTGACCCCGAAGAATTCAAGCGGAGCGTCGCCGGTATTCTGGAACTCTAGGGTGACCGGAATGGTATCGCCCTTCTTTTTGCCCAGGCCCGAACCGGTTGTGACGCTGACCAGGGTGAGCTCCGCCCTGGGCTCGGCGTCCAGGGGGATGTTCAGCACTTTGGCCTGGGACCGGATGGGAAGAGCGTCCTCCACGTCGGCTTTGACGGTGAGGGTTCCGTGCAGCGCCTTGTCATCCAGATTCTCCGGGATGAGCTGGATCTGCAGGGTGAAAGAGCGCTCCTCGCCGGGCGCGAACAGGACGCCCGCCGGCTCGTCCGAGCTCTGCTGCCGGGTGGGGTTGTAGCTGCCGACGCTCGCGTCGGCGAATGTGATGCCGGAGTAGGTCCAGGGCACCCCGCCGGTGTTCTTCACACCGATGCCGACGCTGACCCAGTCGCCGGCCTTCTTGCCCGCGCCGGAACCGGGGGTCACCTTGGTGATCGTCACCTCCGGCTCCTCCTTGAGGGTCAGGGTGATGTGTACGGGCACCCTCGGGGAATTGATCCTGCCCTCGGGCGTGTCCGCAACCGCTTCCACGGAGCCGCTGATCTGCAGCGGATCGATGTCCTCCGCCCCGACAGACAGATAGATGGGAATGGAATAGGTTTCTTCGGGCTTGACCTTGGTCCCGGTTCCGGTGGTCAGGCCTGTCGCTTTGCTGACGGCCAGGTCGCCGCTCGCGCTGTAGAATCTCAGTCCCTGGTAGGTCCACTCCTCCTTGCCGGTATTTTTCACCATGATATTGACGCGGGCTTTCTCACCCACCACCGCCTTTGCGGTGCTGGGTTCCACCGACACAATGGTGATATTCCCCGGGTCTGACTCGTCCGTTTTCGGGATCAGCTGGACTTGGTAGGGGACATAGTACGAGCTGACCGAGCCGTCGTGATGCTTGCCATACGCGCTGGCAGTTCCGATCACTTTGCAGGACTCCGCCTCCTTGGACACGATCCTGAATTTAAAGGGGACAGTCAGCGTCTCCCCCGGTGCGAGATAGGTTCCGCCGCCGGATACAAGATTAAAATCGCCGCCAAAAACGGTTTCGCCGTTCTCGCGGCGGGCGTTAATGCCCTGGAATTGGATGGTCACCTGGCTGGTGTTCTTCACCACGGCCGAGAAACTCACCCATGCGCCGACCCTCGCCACGGTCGGGACTCCGGAGATAGAGACGATGGTGAGGCGGGCCTCCTTCGACAGCTCCTCCGGGACCAGCTGCGGGATCTCCCTTGTCTCCACATGGGAGGAATCCCGCTTGCAGACCCGCGCCTGGAGACCGGGCATTTCCACAGTGGCCGGTTTCGTAGTGACCCACTCGCCCCAATCGTGGCCCAGGGCCGGGACCGTGCTGTACTGTTTATGCAGACTGATTCGCTTGCAGATACGCACTTCCTTGCCGTCCTCGGTGCAGGTCGCCTCGGTGACGGTCTGCGCGGGACCCCAGTCGTGGCCCAGCGCGTGGATGGTTTTTTTCTCACCGTACGCGCCGCATTTCCGACAGCGATAATGGATAAAGCCGTTCTCCGTACAGGTGGGGTCCAGCCAGTCCCCCTTCACCCAGACGTGCTCTCCATCCTTGCAGGGTACGGGGCCGGCCGCCAGCGCGGACAGCTCGGGGGCCGTCCCGAGCACCAGCAGCGCGGTCAGCAGCAAACACACGATTCGTTTCATCCGCATGAGATCGCATCCTTTCTTCCGGTCCCGGATCCATCAAAAGAAGTATATCTGTTCATCACTATCGGGAGAAGATTTTCTGCTGCTATTATACACAAGCGCGGCGGGTTTGTAAATGAAAAATCCCCCGGCTTGCGGGGGATCGGGAAAGAAAAGCCCGTATCTGGTTTACTTTTTCGTGAACGCCGGGTTCTGAGCCATCTCGCCGTAGAGGGGCTCGTCCGGTTTCCGCTCCTTCTGCAGGGCCTCGACGAAAGTCTCCGGCGTGGCGAAGACATGCGGGCGGTTCTGCTCGGGCACCGCGTCGATCTTGCTCACATGCGCCCGGTTGGCCAGCTTCATGACCACAAAGCCGAGCACGGCCGCAGCGATCGCGATGATAGAAGGCAGATAGCTTCCGCCGGTCTTGCGCGTGCCGAAGAGGATCACGGCACCGATCGCGCCGACGATGCACAGGAGCATGCCGGGTGTCCACCAGGCGATGGGCAGGTTCCAGGCCTGCCGGGTGCCGCACTTGCCGCAGACGCCCGGCGCCTGCACACAGCCCATCCAGCCCTTGTGCAGCGTCTCGTGGGTCACGGTATAGAGCTTGCCGCTCATGGCCTGATCCAGGCGATTGCGGGCGTCGTCATCCCGCTGCTTCATGTTCTGATTGATGGTCGAGCGGCGGATGCCGGCGTTCCGGTTGTCATAGCTGGTGGAGACCTCGATCGGGTACATCGCGACGTTCAGCGCGCCGCACTCGGTGCAGCGGAAGTAGAAGGGCCGCTTGGTCTTCTTGGTCAGGGTGGTCGTGGTGGTGCTCACGGGAAGCGCTTCCTTTCTCAGATCAGTTCGCCTGTGTCAGCTCCGCCAGGGGGGTGCACTCCCGCCCGTGGGCGGCGGCGACGTTGGCGTTGGTGATGTGACCCAGATAGCAGTTGACGCCCAGCGCGATGGCGGCGGAGCGGCGGGCGGCCTCCTCCAGGCCGTACTGGGCGATCTGCAGGCCGTAGCGCAGCGTGGCGTTGGTCAGGGCGATGGTGCTCGTCCGCGGCACGGCGCCGGGCATGTTGCCCACGCAGTAGTGCACGACGCCGTCCAGGATGTAGACCGGGTCGTCGTGGGTGGTGACGTGCGAGGACTCGCCGCAGCCGCCCTGGTCGATGGCCACGTCCACGAACACCGCGCCGTCCTTCATCTCCGGCAGATACCGCGCCTTGAACAGCTTCGGCGTGGAGCCGCCGGGGATCAGCACGGAGCCGATGACCAGGTCCGCGTCCCGCAGCACGCGCTCGACGTTGGAGTCGTTGGAGACCAGCGTCTGGATGTGCGCGCCGAACATGTTGTCCAGCTCCTCCAGGCGGCGGAGGTTGATGTCGAGGATCGTGACGTTTGCGCCCATGCCGACGGCGATCTTGCAGGCGTTCATGCCGACGGTGCCGCCGCCGAGGATCACGACGTTGGCCTTCGGGGTGCCGGGTACGCCGGCCAGCAGGATGCCCTCGCCGCCGAACTTCTTCTCCAGATACTTCGCGCCCTCCTGGATGGAGAGGCGGCCCGCGATCTGGGACATGGGGGCCAGGCAGGGCAGGGAGCCGTCGGGCTCCTGGATGGTCTCATAGGCCACGGCCTTGACCTTCCCGCGCAGAAGCGCCTCCATCTGCTCCGGGTCCGCGGCCAGGTGCAGGTAGGTGTAGAGGATCATGCCCTCGTGGAAGAGCGGATACTCCTCCGGCAGGGGCTCCTTGACCTTGACCATCATGTCGCACAGATGCCACACGTCCGCCGCGTTGTCGATCAGCGAGGCGCCCGCGTCCACATACTCGTTGTCCGAAAAGCCGGAGCCCGCGCCGGCGCCCTTTTCCATATACACATGGTGGCCCGCCTGGATGAACGCCCGGACGCCGTCCGGCGTCAGGCCCACGCGGAATTCGTTGTTCTTGATCTCTTTCACGCAGCCGATCTTCATCTGGTTTCCCCCTTCAACTCTCTTTCGCGCGCGGCGGCGCGCTGTTCGCAGGCATTCTGTCACAAAATGAGGCGCTTGTCAATAAATGGCTGCGGTTTTGCGGGGGAGAAGGCTGCGCTTCACGGGGACGTGTCCCGTTCGCAGAGGCACCAGTCATACGGCATGCGCGGGTTCCGGGCGCGCCAGGCTTCCGCCATCTCGAGGGCGCGCAGGCGGTTCCCGGGGTTCCGGATCTCCTCAAAGGCGTCGCGCACGCTGTGGAGACAGCAGGTGTGCTCCAGGGAGGTCAGGCTCTCCCAGCTGCCCGCCCCGGCGTTGTAGCGCGCGACATGGTCCCGGGCGATGATCGTGTCCACGGGCAGCCAGCAGCCGGCGGTCCAGGTGAGCAGCGCCGCCAGGGCCAGTACCGCGCAGATCCGCAGGTTCGGCCGGATGGCTCTGGCTAGGCAGGCGAGCAGCGCCAGCAGGATCATGGCCATCCCCCAGACGGTTACCAGCCGCAGTGTCGTCAGCCCGTAGGCCTGCATGTACAGGCGCATGCGGAAGAACGCGGAGGCGTCGATGACGCCGGTCAGCACCGCCGTCAGCCCGCTGAGAAACCGCACCGCGCGGCTCTCCCGGCACAGGGAGATCGCCGGGAGAATCAGCGCCAGGGTCAGCAGCGCCAGTACCGTCAGCTGGAAAAAGCCGGAGCGCGCGTAGGCCGCGTAGCCGCCGCTCATGCGGACGCTCTCCACGCCGGCGAAGAGATAGCGGATCTGCACATAGGCGAAGGCCGCGTAAACCAGCGCGAGCGCCGCCAGGGCCGCGCAGAAAACCGCCGGCTGCGCCGCGGGCCTGTGCAGGGGCGGCAGCTCCCGGGCGGGGCACAGCGCGGTATAGAAATGCGAGAAGAGCAGCAGCCCGGTCCCGGCGCTCAGCAGCAGCCGGAACAGCGAGCGGGAGTTGAACCGGGAGACGCCGGCCGTCAGCAGGCCGGAGAAAACGCTGTCCGCGGAGCTCAGCAGCGCGAGCGCCAGTCCTCCGGCGATCAGCCCCGCCGCGGCGGCGGCCAGCCACCGCTCCGCCCGGGCTTTTCCCATCCGCCGGGACGCCTCGCGGAAGGGCAGCTCCACCTGCGACACCAGCCCCGGCAGAAAGCGCCGCACACCCTCCAGCAGACCCTCCCCGCTCAGCGGCGGGAACGTCCGCCGGCCGGTCAGCGTGGTAAGCGCCTGCGCCGTCAGCAGGATCAGGACCGGGAGGCTCAGCAGGCGCAGCGTGTCGTTCGCGTGCACCGCGTAGGTCCCGGACAGCGCCGCCGAGAGCGCCAGGAGACCCCAGCCCATCGCGTTTCCGCGCACCGGGCGCAGGCTGCTCCGCCGCATGCCCAGGACCACCGCGGTCAGGACAGCGTGGCTGACCGTGATGCCGATGCCCGGCGCGTGAAACGACGTCAGCGGGTCGCGCAGGAACCAGAACGTCGCCGCGGACAGCAGCGCGGCCGCCAGCAGGACCGGCCAGCCGCGCAGCGCCTCCGGGGTCTGCGGGAGCTGCGGGGTTTTCTCACGTGTTTCTTCCATACTCCATGATCCTCCTCGGAAACCGGAAGAACTCCGGTGTTTTTCGGGATCAGGATAGCACGGCCGTTCTGTTTTGTCAACAAAAATTTATCGAATAACGATAGAATTTTACCGTTGTGCGGTTTGATCCGTCCGGGCGAGCGCTGTGCCTTGCGAAACGGGCGCGCATGTGTTATAATGAGGCAGAATCTTTCTGAAGGAATACTTTTTGCGCGAGGAAATCGCATGAGGAAAGGGATTGTCTGGGCGCTGATCGCGGCGGTCGCGCTCTGCGCGGCGGCGCTGCTGTTCTTCCGGGGAAAGCCGGCGGCGGCCGGGGACACCGTCGTCGTCACGGTGGACGGCCGGGAATACGCCCGGGTGCCCGTGGGCCAGCGGCAGCTGATTACCGTCCGCCAGGACAACGGCGCGGAGAACGTGATTGAGATCACGGCGCGGGGCGCGGTGATGCGCTCCTCGACCTGTGAAAACCAGCTGTGCGTTCACATGGGCGAGGTCACGCTGGACAACTGGGAATACCGGCCGAACGGGGCCTTCATCATCTGCCTGCCCAACCGGGTGAGCGTGGAATTGGCGGTGAGTGAGTGAGAAAGAGAGTCCTTGCCGCGCTGCTGGCGCTGCTGCTGGGCGTGGCCGCAGCGGGGCGCCCGGCGCACGCGGAGAAAACCAGCGGCGTGGGGTACTATTTCGACACGGTGATTACCCTGACGCTCTATGACGCGGAGCCCGGGCTGTTGGACGAGCTCTGGGCGATGTGCAAAGGATACGAGGAGCTGCTGAGCAAGACCGTCGAGGGCAGCGACGTAGACCGGATCAACCGCGCGGAGGGCGTGCCGGTGGCCGTCTCGGCGGAGACGATGGAGATCCTGCGCACGGCGCGCGCGGTCCACGACGCGTCGGGCGGCGCCTTCAGCATCACCCTGGCGCCGGTCATCGCGCTGTGGGACTTCACCGGCGGCACGAACCGCATGCCCACGGAGCAGGAGCTCGCGGAGACGCTCCCCCTGGTGGACGACAGCCGCATCGTGCTGGGTGACGACGGGACCGTGACGCTCCCGGCGGGGATGCAGATCGACCTGGGCGGCATCGCGAAGGGCTATATCGCCGACAAAGGCGCCGCGCTGGCCCGTGGCCGCTGCACCGGCGCGGTTCTCAACTTCGGCGGCAATGTCTACACCGTGGGCAGGAAGCCGGACGGCTCCGGCTTCAACGTCGGCATCCGCGACCCCCAGGGTCCGGAGGGCAGCAGCAAATATGTGCTGCGCACCCAGGACGGCACGGTGGTCACCAGCGGCATCTACGAACGGTACTTTGAACTGGACAGCGTGCGGTATCACCACATCCTCGACCCCAAGACCGGCGTCTCGTCCATGTCGGACCTGGCGAGCGCCACCGTGGTCTGCGGGAGCAGCATGCTGGCGGACGCCGTGGCCACGGCCTGCATTGTCCTGGGCTGCCGGGACGCTCTGGTTCTGCTCAACAGCCTGGAGCTGGACGGGCTGCTGATTACCCGTGACGGCGAAGCCTATGTCACTCCGGACTTTATCGAGAAATGGCAACTGCGCTCAGTGTGAGCGGGCATCACGACCGAGAGGAGCACACATCATGGAAAACAAGCAGAAGAAATCCCTGCCCCCGTTTGTGATTCTGGGGATCATCGCTCTGGTGGCCGCGCTGGCGCTGGCGGTGACCAACGCCATCACGGAGGGCCCGATCCAGGCCCGCCGTCAGCAGCAGCTCCAGGAGGCTTTCTCCGCCGTGCTGCCGGCAGACGCCTATGAGAGTCTGTCCACCAGCGGCCATGACAGCGTGAGCAACCTCGTCCGGGCCAAGGACGCGAGCGGCAATACGCTCGGCTACTGCGTGCAGGCCTCCGCGCAGGGCTATGGCGGCCCCGTGGCGGTCACCCTGGGCGTGGACCCCGACGGCAGGGTCATCGGCTCCGTCATCGGCGACGGCAGCTTCCAGGAGACGGACGGCTTCGGCAAGCGCTGGCTGCAGGAGCAGAACGTCGAGAAGCTCTTAGGGCTCGACGCGGTGCAGGGCGGCGCCTTTGAGGCACTCTCCGGCGCGACGCGGACCTCCAACGCGGTCCTGGCCGCCACCAACAGCGCCCTCAAGTGTGTCTCCGAGGCCGCGCTCGGGAAGGAGCAGACCGGCACGGTCGTCTTCGGCGCGCCGGTTGCGCTCGCGGCCGCCGGCGGCGAGGAGGCCTCCGGCGCCGCGCCGAACGCGGTGCTGGTCGGCGAGGCCGAGGGCTTCGGCGGCGAGAAGATCTCTGTCCGCGCGAAGCTCGACGCCGAGGCGAAAATCGAGTCGCTGACCGTGGACGCCTCCACGCAGACGCCCGGCATCGGCCAGCGCTGCGCTGACGCGGAGTTCACGGATCAGTTCATCGGCAAGGCCATCCCCCTGACCCTCGGCGAGGATGTGGACGCGCTCTCCGGCGCGACCGTCACCTCCACGGCCGTCGTGACCGCACTCAACGGCGCGCAGGCGGAGAGCCCCTGGAAGCCCGGCGCCACCCTCGAGGGCCGTGCGGTGGGCTTCGGCGACGGGGAGGTTGTCGTCCGGGTGACCCTGGACGGCGAGGCAAAGATCGAGACCGTCCGCGTGGACGCCGCCTCGCAGACGCCCGGCATCGGCCAGCGCTGTGCCGACGCGGAGTTCACCGACCAGCTGATCGGCAAGGCCGCCCCCCTGACCCTCGGCGAGAACGTGGAAGCGCTCTCCGGCGCGACCGTCACCTCCACCGCGGTGGTGGAGGCCCTCAACGGCGCGGCCGCGGTGGATACCGGCGCGGAAGTGCTCACCGAGATCTACGCGGATGAGAGCGGCAGCGTGGGCGTCAACGAGCAGGGCGCCGCGAAGCTGACCCCGAACGAGAATTATTCCGGCACCGTGACCGTGGCCTACACCGTCGAGAACGGCAAGGTCGTCGCCGCGGGCGCCCCCGAACCGGCCCCCGCGGCGGAGGCCGCGGTGGAGGCGGCCGTCGAAACCGCCGGGGCCGCCGGGCTGACCAGGACGCAGACCGTGCCGCCGCTGTACAACGGCTCCCCCGACACCGAGATCACGGTCACGGTCGAGGCGGACGCCGAGGGCGCGATCACCGCGCTGACCATGGACCTCTCCAGCCAGACCCCCGGCTTCGGCCAGAAGTGCGCGGACGCGTCCTTCGTTGACCAGTTCATCGGCAAGAAGGCACCCCTGGCGCTGGGTGAGGACATCGACGCCGTCGCCGGCGCAACCATCACCAGCCAGGCCATCGTGGACGCCGTGAACGAACTGCTGAGCGCTGCCCCGGCGGCAGCTGAGGCGGCCCCTGCGGAGGAAACCGCCGGAAAGACCGTCACCCAGACAGTCCCGCCGCTCTACGACGGCTCCCCCGACACCGAGATCACGGTCACGGTCGGGGCGGACGCCGAGGGCGCGATCACCGCGCTGACCATGGACCTCTCCAGCCAGACCCCCGGCTTCGGCCAGAAGTGCGCGGACGCGTCCTTCATTGACCAGTTCATCGGCAAGAAAGCGCCTCTCGCGCTGGGTGAGAACATCGACGCCATCGCGGGTGCCACCATCACCAGTCAGGCCATCGTGGACGCCGTGAACACGGCCCTGGCCGCGGAAGCGCCCGCCGCGGAGGAGCCCGCTGTCGAGGAGACTCCCGCCGAGGCGCCCGCCGTGGAGGAGACCCCCGCGGAGGAGCCCACTGTCGAGGAGACTCCCGCGGAGGCGCCTGCCGCCGTGGAGGAAGCCCCCGTCGAGGAGCCGTCCGCTGAGCGGGTTCCCGCCGAGCGCGGCGCCGGCACCTGGGAGGCCTACACGAAGGTTGCGCCGTTCATGTACGGCATGGACGGAACCCGGATCGGCGTGAAGGTGACCACGGACGAAGCAAATACCATCACCGCGCTGGAGGTGGACGCCGCCAGCCAGACTGCCGGCCTCGGCAGCAAGTGCGCGGAGCCCGCGTTCACGGAACAGTTTATCGGAAAGAGGGCCCCGGTGGCGCTGGGCGAGGGCATTGACGCCGTCACCGGCGCGACCATGACCAGCCAGGCGGTCGTCGACGCCGTCAACACGGCGCTGACCGTGACGCCCGCGGAGAAGGCTGCGCTGGAAGCCGCCGCTGCCGCCGCTGCGGAGCCCGCTGCAGAGGAAGAACCCGCCGCCGAGGCGCCCGCTGTGGAGCTGGTCTCCGCCAAGAAGGGCGCCGGCACCTGGGAGGCCTACACGAAGGTCGCGCCGTTCATGTACGGCATGGACGGAACCCGGATCGCCGTGAAGGTGACCACGGACGCCGAGAACACCATCACCGCGATCGAGGTGAACGCGGACAGCCAGACCGCGGGTCTGGGCAGCAAGTGCGCGGAGCCCGCGTTCACAGAGCAGTTCATCGGGAAGAAAGCCCCGGTGGCGCTGGGTGAGGGCATTGACGCCGTCACCGGCGCGACCATGACCAGCCAGGCGGTCGTTGACGCCGTCAACTCCGTCCTGGCCATGACGCCCGAGGAGAAGGCCGCCGCCGAGGCTGCCGCGGCTGTCACCGAGGAGCCCGCCGCGGAAGAGGAACCCGCCGCCGAGGCGCCCGCTGTGGAGCTGGTCTCCGCCGAGAAGGGCGCCGGTACCTGGGAGGCCTACACGAAGGTCGCGCCGTTCATGTACGGCATGGACGGAACCCGGATCGGCGTGAAGGTGACCACGGACGAAACAAATACCATCACCGCGCTGGAGGTGGACGCCGCCAGCCAGACCGCCGGTCTGGGCAGCAAGTGCGCGGAGCTCGCGTTCACGGAACAGTTCATCGGGAAGAAGGCCCCGGTGGCGCTGGGCGAGGGCATTGACGCCGTCACCGGCGCGACCCTGACCAGCCAGGCGGTCGTCGACGCCGTGAACTCGGTGCTGGCCATGACGCCTGAGGAAAAGGCCGCCGCCGAGGCTGCCGCGGCTGTCGCCGGGGAGCCTGCCGCAGAGGAAGAGCCCGCCGCCGCGGCGCCGGCCGCGGTGCTGAAGCCGGCCGACGTGGGCGCCGGCACCTGGGACGCCGCCGCAAAGGTCGTGCCGTTCATGTTCGGCATGTCCGAGACCGAGATCACCGTGAAGGTCACCACGGACGCGGAGAACACGGTCACCGCCCTGGAGGTGAACGCGGGCAGCCAGACGGAGGCCCTTGGCGGCAAGTGCGCGGAGCCCGCCTTCACGGAGCAGTTCATCGGCAAGAAAGCTCCCTTCGTGCTGGGCGAAAATATTGACGCTGTCGCCGGCGCGACCCTGACCAGCCAGGCGGTCGTGGACGCCGTCAACTCTGTGCTGACCACGGCGGAAGCCGCGGAGGAGGCCCCGGTGGAAGAACCCGCCGTGGAGGAAGCCCCGGCGGAGGAGCCGGTCGTTGAGGAAGCTCCGGTGGAAGAACCCGCTGTCGAGGAGGCCCCCGCGGAGGCGCTCGCAGCCGCTCCGCTGAGCCTGACCCAGACCGTCCCGCCGCTCTATAACGGCTCCCCCGACACCGAGATCACCGTGACGGTCGAGGCAGACGCCGAGGGCGCGATCACCGCGCTGACTATGGACCTCTCCAGCCAGACCCCCGGCTTCGGCCAGAAGTGCGCGGACGCGTCCTTCATCGACCAGTTCATCGGCAAGAAGGCGCCTCTGGCGCTGGGTGAGAACATCGACGCCATTGCGGGTGCCACCATCACCAGCCAGGCGATTGTGGACGCGGTGAACACCCTGCTGGCCGCGCCCGCCGGTGAGGAAGTGCCTGCGGAGGCGCCTGCCGCCGCTCCGCTGAGCCTGACCCAGACGGTCCCGCCGCTCTATAACGGCTCCCCCGACACCGAGATCACCGTGACGGTCGAGGCGGACGCCGAGGGCGCGATCACCGCTCTGACGCTGGATCTCGCCAGCCAGACCCCCGGCTTCGGCCAGAAGTGCGCGGATGCGTCCTTCATCGACCAGTTCATCGGCAAGAAGGCGCCTCTGGCGCTGGGTGAGAATATCGACGCCATCGCGGGTGCCACCATCACCAGCCAGGCGATTGTGGACGCGGTGAACACCCTGCTGGCCGCGCCTGCGGCTGAGGAAGCAGCCCCCGCGGCGTAACAAAAGAAACAGCTTCCGGGTCCTCTGGAAGCTGTTTTCCTAATTCGGAAGAGGGTTTTCCAATTCGGAATGATGAATTCGGAATGCGGAATTGATATGCTGATTCACTTCTGGAATGTGAGAGTTTCTTGAAGAGATTTCGCGCCTGCGGGCGCGACCAGGTCCGCAGCCGGACTGGCGGCTTTCCGATCGCCCTGGACCTTCGGCAGCATCCACTTTTGGAGGCATGGGGACAGCAGCAGAAAGGCCGCGTGCCTTCTCCCCTCCCTCGGCAGGGAGGGGTCGGGGGAGGGTTTCCCGCAGCACAATATTATTCCGATTTCTGAATTCCGCATTCCGAACTGACCAAGTAGAGGAGGGTTTCCATGATTCTGCGCAAAGCACGGGAGAGCGACCTGAAGGCGCTGTACGGGCTGTATGAGCTCGTGTCGGAGCGGATGCATGAGAAGGGCGTCGAGCAGTGGGAGTGGGGCAAGTACCCGAACGAGGAGCTGATCGCGGCGGACGTCCGGGCGGGGCGCATGTACTGCCTCTACGGGGAGCTGGGCATGATGCTTTCCGTGGCGGTGAGCACCGAGACCTCCCCGGCCTACCGGAACGTCAACTGGCTCTTCGGCGTGCGGCCCGGCGTCTTCCACCGGCTGGCGGTACACCCGTCGCTGCAGCGCGAGGGCTTCGGCCGGCAGGCCGTGGCGGACGTGGAGACCATCCTGATCTCGCTGGGCTGCGACTCCCTGCGCTGCGACGCGGCGGAGGGCAACGAGATCGGCGCGCGCTT
This sequence comes from Clostridia bacterium, assembly GCA_017508975.1. GTDB lineage: Bacteria > Bacillota > Clostridia > Christensenellales > Aristaeellaceae > RUG11272. Next base: position 58,574 of record JAFWQU010000003.1, read on the forward strand.
CTACCGCTCGCTCGGCATGCGCAAGGCCGGCACCGCCTGGATCGAGGACCGGCAGAAGGCCTTCGTCGGCTATGAGAAGCGCCTGACCGAGGACTGCCCGCTGCTCCCGCTGAACATGCATCCGGCCTTCCGCGCCGGCAAACTCACCCCCTGGGGCGGCGACCGCCTGCGCACCGTCTACGGCAAGGACATCCCCGAGGTGCCCACCGGCGAGAGTCTGGAGGTCAGCTGCATTCCCGAGTTCCCCTCCACGGACGATACGGGCGTGACCCTGCCGGAGCTCATCTCGACCTACGGCAGCATGCTCGTCGGCCGCTATGACTTCCGCGGCTTCCCGCTGCTCCTGAAGATCATCGACGCGCAGGAGGCGCTCTCGGTGCAGGTGCACCCGGACGACGCCTATGCCGCCGAGCACGAGGGCGGCAAGTTCGGCAAGACCGAGGCCTGGCTGATTCTGGACGCCCCCGAGGATGGGGAGCTGGTCTACGGCATCAAGCCGGGCACCGACCTGGAGACGCTGAAGGCCGCCTGTCAGCAGGGCGCCGCCGTGGAGCCGCTGCTGCGCCGCGTGAAGGTGCATCCCGGCGACGTCTGTTACATCCCCGCGGGCTGCGTCCACGCCATCGGCGCCGGCATCATGCTCTATGAGATCCAGCAGTCCTCGGACATCACCTACCGTTTCTACGACTGGAACCGCGTGGACACCCAGGGCAAGGGCCGTCCGCTGCACCTCGAGCAGGCGCTGGCCGTGACCGACCTGACCTTCTCCCCGGATCCGATCCCCGCCCCGGAGATCCCCGTCGCCCGGGTGCTGGACAAGCCCTACTTTACCCTGGATCTCCTCAACCCCAAGCCGGACTCCCCGGTGCACATCCCGCACATCCGCTCCTTCGGCCTCCTGACCGCCCTGGACGACGGTCTGACCCTCTCCTGGGAGGGCATGAGCCGCACCCTCAAGCGCGGCGAGTCCCTGCTGATCCCGCAGGCGGCCCCCGCCCTGACGCTCACCGGCCAGGGCCGTGCGGCGCTGAGCATGCCGAGGTAAACTTTACAGGCGTTTCCTATGGTCCGGAGGGAGCTTGAATGCCCTCCGGGCTTTTCAAGTACGCGCATGGGAGGATTGTTCGGAATGCTCATCTGCATCCGGCGCGGCCGCCTCCTGCGCATTGTCAACCCCTCCCCCTTCTGATATAATACCCTTGCATTCATCCGTTCGATGACAGGAGGCAAGGCCATGAGCATAGCATATCATGAGGAGAGCCGCGTGATCTCCCTGCGCACTGCGCACCAGCTGTATCAGATGAAGGTCGCCGAGGGCAATGTCCTGCTGCACCTCTACTATGGCCCGGCGGCGGAGGGGGAGATGGGGTACCTCCTCCGGACCGCCAACCGGGGATTCTGCGGGAACCCGTATGAGCAGCGGCATGACCGCGGGTTCTCGCTGGACACGCTGCCGCAGGAGTACTCCGGCAGCGGGGTCGGCGACTACCGGCTCAGCGCGGTGCGGGCGGTAGCGGCGGACGGCAGCCGCAGTGTGGATCTGCGGTACGTGAGCCACCGGATCGAAGCGGGGCGGGCGGAGCTGCCCGGGCTGCCCTTTGTGCGGGCCGCGGAGGACACGGAGACGCTGGTGGTGACCCTGCGGGACAGCGTGACCGGGCTGCGGGCGGAGCTGCGGTACCATGTCTTCCCCGGGCACGACGTGATCGTCCGCTCTGTCCGGCTGGTGAACGAGGGCACCCGGCCGCTGGTGATCGGGAAAGCGGCCTCCGCCTGCGTGGACTTCCCCTATGGCGACTTCGACGTCCTGCATTTCCACGGGCGGCACAACATGGAGCGGATGCCGGAGCGGGTCCGGCTGCCCCGGGGCGTCACGGCTTTCGGCTCCACGCGCGGAATGAGCAGTCATCAGAGCAATCCCTATATCATTCTGCGCGATCGCCGCGCCACGGAAACCGCAGGCGACTGCTACGGGTTTATGCTCGTATACTCCGGCAACCATCTGGAGGAGATTGAGGTAGACCAGCTGGGCGGCACCCGCGTGGTCGCGGGCATCCATCCGGAGGGCTTCGCCTGGACGCTGGACCCCGGCGAGCGCTTTGACACGCCGGAGTGCATCCTGTCCCACAGCGCGGAGGGGCTCAACGGCCTGTCCCGGCAGTTCCACAACCTGATCCGCGAGCAGGTCATCGCGCCCCGCTGGCGGGAGGCCCGGCGGCCGGTGCTGATCAACAGCTGGGAGGCGGCGTACTTCGACTTCGACGCGGCCAAGATCCTGCGCTTTGCGCAGTCCGCCCGGGAGCTGGGCGTCGAGATGCTGGTGCTGGACGACGGCTGGTTCGGGAAGCGGGACGACGACAACTCGGGTCTGGGCGACTGGACGGTGAACGAGAAAAAGCTGGGCTGCTCCATGGGGGAGCTGTCCGCGCAGATCCATGCGCTGGGCCTGCGGTTCGGCCTCTGGTTCGAGCCGGAGATGATCAGCGAGGACTCCGACCTGTACCGCGCGCACCCGGACTGGGCGCTGTGCGACCCGGACCGGAAGCCGATGCTGTCCCGGAACCAGCTGGTGCTGGACCTGTCCCGGCAGGACGTGGTGGATTACCTGTTCGGCGCCCTCTGCGCCGTGCTGGACCACGCGCAGATCGACTATGTGAAGTGGGACTTCAACCGCTCGGTCGCCAACTGCTATTCCCACGCGCTGCCCGCGGACCGGCAGGGGGAGACGGCGCACCGGTGCATGCTGGGCACCTATCAGCTGCTGAGCCGGCTGCTGGCGCGCTATCCCGAGCTGATGATCGAGGGCTGCTCCGGCGGCGGCGGACGCTTTGACGCGGGCATGCTGTTCTACTGCCCACAGATCTGGTGCTCGGACGACACGGACGCCGTCGAGCGCCTGGAGATCCAGCGGGGCACCTCCTACGGCTATCCGGTCAGCGCCATGGGCGCGCACGTCTCGGCCGTGCCGAACCACCAGACCGGCCGCGTCGTGCCGATGCGCACCCGGGGCATTGTCGCCCAGTCGGGCACCTTCGGCTACGAGCTGAATCCCAACGCGCTGACGGACGCGGAGAAGGAGGAGGTCAAGGCGCAGATCGCGGACTACCGGCGCTACGCTAGGCTGGTCATGCACGGCGACTATTACCGCCTGACCGAGCTGGACGACGGAAAGGAGTTCTCCGCCTGGATGTTCGTGGCCCGGGACGGCGGGGAGGCGCTGGTCAACCTGGTCGTGACCCATGTCCGCGCCAATGACGCGTTCCCCTGGATCCGGCTGCGGGGCCTGATCCCGGAGGCCTGCTACCGCCTCGAGGGCAGCGGGGAGATCTATGCCGGCTCGGCCCTGATGGCCGCCGGGATCAGCTTCCCCGCCGCCGCGGGCGAGTATGCCGCGCACCAGCTGCACTTTGTACGGGTGGAGGGGTAAAGATCCCTCCACCGGAAAAATCGGACGGATGGGGGAAGCGCCATGACAAAAGAAGAAATCATGAATCTGGTGAACCGCTCTCTGTTTGCGACCGTCGGCTATGTCGATGAGATGGACCGGCCGAATGTCCGCCGGGTGTTTTGCGTATGGCACAGGGGCCTGGGCAGACATCTGATCTCGACCAATACAAGCTCAGCCCATGTGCAGAGCCTGCTGAAGAACGGGAACGCCTGCCTGTATTTCTCGGACGACGCGGCCTTCGAAGGTCTTTGCCTATTCGGAAAAGCCGTGGTGCATTTTGAGAGAGCGTACAAGGAGCTCCTCTGGAACGAGGGCGATGAGCGGTATTATCCGAAGGGCGTCGAGGACGAGGACTACTGCATCCTGGAGTTTATTGCCGAAAACGGGCGGTATTACCGCTTCGACGGAAAGGGCGACCTGTCAGCCCCCGAGATCGCGGCATTTGACGCAGGCAGAGAATTCGAGAACGGATACAATGCCGTCAATGCGCAGAGCTGATCCGGGTCTGTCTCAAAGGCTGATTGCCAGCAGCGGGATTTCGCGGCCTGCGGGCCGCGACCAGGTCCGCAGCCGGACTGGCGGCTTTCCGATCGCCCTGGACCTTCGGGCACATGCTGTTGCTGGATTTGTGATTCTTACTTGAGATTAGTATAACTCCCCACATTGTCAAGCGGAAATCGTTGATTTCCAAAGGCTTCCGATATTCTTTACTATTGCCCGAGTTGTTTTACAAATTCATTTTTGACATAGCCATGCCACCGATTCCATTCTATCTCTGTCCAACCATTTTCAGAACTGTATACATCCACCTCTGTTCCGATACCCAGTTCAAGGATCTTTCTTGCCTTTGTAGTTGGCCTGAAACGGACATTGATCACAGCATTCCCGCTGGTTTTCCCATTCTTGGTCAGAACTGCTGTTCCTGACGGTTCTGTTGATTCCGGATAAACCAATCCCGAATCCTGGATATATCCCCAGCCTGACGCTTCATATCCTCCCTTTGTGGCATTGTATCGGAACCAAGCCCAGCCATCCACCACATCATCAACAACAATAACCATACCAGTCTGTTCTTTTCCCAGCGTATAAGAACCTTCGCCTAATCCACTTCGCGAAACCAGTCCTCCTGTGTCTTCCGCTGCGACGATAGCTTTCCGGCTGTCCCAGAAGCGGATCCATTCAACCAGCATGAAACTTTCCTGTCCGGTCAATTCTTCTTTCTTGGTAAGAGTTCCGTCAGAGAGAAGGTACCACGTTTCATTCTGATCGCTTACCGCGACACACACGACATTGTCGTCAGCCTGCCGATACATTCTGCGAATCATTCCAATCGGATCCTTTCGGTCGCCGATCAACAGCATCTCCTGATTATCAATATCAATCAGCGCATAAGCTGGTTCTGATTGCGGATTATCGACATAATCCCGCCACTCATATGAAAAAAAGGAATCTTTGAAATTACTGTCATAATGCGGATCATGAATTGCCGCACGAAACTCGTCAATGACAGAAATAAATACCGATGCGCTGTCTGCAGAACTGATTTCGCTTTCCGCGTAGCCAAGTGACAAAACAGTAAAAACCAGCAGGCAGCTAATGCTCATCCAAAGAAAGACTATCGCTTTTTTCATGGTCAGCAACCTCCTTTGAAAAGAAACGATTCGTACCGTAATCACCGTCCCAGATGGAACGAAAAATCAAAAAATAAGCTTCCGAGATTTCTTTCTATCTGACACCTCGACAAACTGGAATTGTTCGGATTTCACAGCTTGTATACTGCGGGTATTTCCTGATCCTCTTTCCAGAGTTCTTTCTTTTCTTCAAACCCAAACGACAGATACAGCTTTCTCGCTACCTCATTGTCCGGCTCATAAGACAGCCAGCAGTATTCAGATCTCCCGCTCGGAGAAGTCTTTATAAAGTCTATGGCAAGCTTTAACGCTTCTTTCCCGTATCCATTGCCCTGATATCTATTATCAATCATAAAACGCCAAATGTAATAGTAGCCCCTTGGCAGATCGTAATACTCCTTTGCCCAAGGAACGTCGTAGCCGATCATCAGAAAGCCGACGGGCTTTTCCCCAAGATAGATACCAAACGTGTATACGGGGAATTTCTTTTCTGTCAGAGCAAAATAGGCGTCGATCATACTGTCGCGGTTCGGGGCGACAAATCCCTTCTGCTCTTTTGAGACTTTAAGCTTCAGCACGTCGTCAACCGTGTCCCACGTAAGCTTTTCAAGGTGTATGTTATTCATGATTATTTCCTTTCCGTTCTCGTCATTAATACCAAAGTCCCGATTTGTCGATGTCCACATAACTCAAAAGATAAAAGTTGATGGCCGAAGCCACTTCCAGCACAAATGATACCATGAAAGCCAGGAAAGCGAAACCATGCTGACCGGCAAAAAAGCTGTACAGCAACAAGCCGTGACATCACAGGGATGAGCACGGCTTTTTTTGCACAGGCTCAGCGGATCAGCCCGCCGTGAAAATAGCATTCATAGATCAGACGGCCCCGGCAGGTGATTGTCTCATAGCCCTGAAACCAGTCGAAGCTTCCGGCGGTTTCGCAGCGATAGGCGTAATCCCCGCGGGCATAGGCATCCGGCCCCCGGAAGGGCTTCTCGCGCGGAACCCGGAGCAGCGCCTCCTTCAGAAAATCTCCGCTGAAGGGCTGTCCCAGGACGCGCCCGGCGTAGTTCATGCTCCAGAACGGGTTTTCCGCGATCCAGAGCGCCTCCTCCCCCGCGAACCGCTCGCCGCCGAGGTAGGTGTCGAGGTAGAGCAGCTCTCCTTCCCGGTAGGCCAGGTCGTGGGACTGGATCCGGCTGGAGGCGGTCTCCGCGCCCTTTCCCGCGTAGGTGGCCTGCTTGGCCCGAATCAGGAATGAGATGATTCTTTCGTCCATGGGAATGGCCTCCGTAATTATAGAATCGTTGATGAGCTTTGACAGTTCCTTGCTGGAATATGGGTTTTATATGGAGAGATTTCGCGCCTGCGGGCGCGACCAGGTCCGCAGCCGGACTGGCGGCTTTCCGATCGCCCTGGACCTTCGGCAGCATCCTCTTTTGGAGGCTTTTGGAAATTCAGCGCAGGAGAACCCTCCCCCCAACCCCTCCCTACCGAGGGAGGGGTGGCACCGTCCTGCTGTCCGGGTTTACAGACAGTATCCGGATTTTTCAAGAGAAACAAATCACGATCTGCTCTTCAACCGCAAGGTCTCCAATTCCAGCTGGAACCGCTCAAGCTGCCCGTGCGCCTTCTCCCCTCCCTCGGTAGGGAGGGGTCGGGGGAGGGTTCTCACGCCGAAATGCCAGAACTCTCCAAAAGAGTGCATCCCCGAAGAGTCCAGAGGCGATCGGAAAGCCTCTGGCCGCGCCCGTAGGCGCGGAACCTCTCTGTCGCCCCAGCTTGCTGGGGAGATGTCGCGAAGCGACAGAGGGGCTGTCTCGAATTCGGAATTATGAATTCGGAATGCGGAATCAAAGCCGTATACTCTCTCAATTCCGCATTCCGAATTATCTCCGCTTTTCCACCAGATCACTCAGCCGAACGCCGCTGAAGTAGTCGCGGGTCAGGCGGTCGTAGCCGGTCCACAGGGGGAGCGTCTTGCAGCCTGCCACGCGCGGGCAGGGGGCTGCGCCGTCCGCCAGGCACGCGACCGGGGAGAGAGTGCCCTCCATCTGTATCAGGATCTCGTAGACCGTGTATGCCTCGGGCGGACGGCAGAGCCTGTAGCCGCCGCCTTTTCCGCTGGCTCCCGTGACCAGCCCGCCAGCGACCAGGTCCCGGGCGATGATCTCCAGGTACTTCTTGGAGATCTCCTGCCGCGCGGAGATGTCCTTCAGGGGGACGTAGCGCCCCTGTTCCTGCTCCGCCAGGTCGATCATGAACCGCAGCGCATAGCGCCCTTTGGTGGAAATCATCCGCAGCCCCCCTTTCTTGCTATTGCCTATTATACCGCGGGGTGGATCGGTGAATCAAGAAAGAAAACAGCCGAAATACAATTTACCTATTGACATAGTATGCAAATGGTATTATGCTGCAGACAAATCTTCCGAGAAGGAGGTGCGTGGGAATGCTGCGGTACGGGGCTTGCCATCAGCGGGGAATCATGTGCTGTCGAATGCTTAACTCCCGGGCAAGGCTCGTGGCGGGTGCATCCGGCGGTTTGAGCATGCACCTTTGGAGGAGAGGGTGACGCTGCAGTCCCCCTATCTGACTGCCATTTGCCCGGGAGCTTGTGAGCAAGGTTCCCGGTTTTTGTTAGGAAAAAGAGTGTTCACGCCTGCGGACAATGCGAGTCACAAGTAATACCAATCTCAAGAAAGAATACAGATTCAGTAACAGTATGCACCCGAAGGTCCAGGGCGATCGGAAAGCCCTGGTCGCGCCCGCAGGCGCGAAATCTCTCTGAGGACGATCAGCATTCTAAACTGAGACAGAATAAATCAGTATTATTATGAGAACAGCATAAAAAGGAGATTGTGAATATGAGCAGCTACAAATTCGAAACCCTGCAGCTTCACGTGGGTCAGGAACAGGCCGATCCGGCGACCGACGCGCGGGCGGTCCCGATCTATCAGACAACGTCCTATGTCTTCCGCAACAGCCAGCATGCCGCGGACCGCTTCGGCCTGGCAGACGCGGGCAATATCTACGGCCGGCTGACCAACTCCACCCAGGAGGTGCTGGAGAAGCGCCTGGCCGCGCTGGAGGGCGGCAGCGCGGCACTGGCGGTGGCCTCCGGCGCCGCGGCGATTACCTACACCATTGAAGCCCTGGCGGCGAACGGCGGACATATCGTCGCCCAGAAGACCATCTACGGCGGCAGCTTCAACCTGCTGGGCCATACCCTGCCGCAGTACGGCGTCACCACCACCTTCGTCGACGCCCACAATCTCGCGGAAGTCGAGGGCGCGATTCAGGACAACACCCGGGCGATCTACCTGGAGACCCTCGGGAACCCCAACAGCGACATCCCCGATATCGACGCCATCGCGGAGATCGCCCACCGCCACGGCCTGCCCTTGGTGATCGACAACACCTTCGGAACACCCTACCTGATCCGCCCCATCGAGCACGGCGCGGACATCGTTGTCCACTCGGCTACCAAGTTCATCGGCGGCCACGGCACCACCCTGGGCGGCATCATCGTCGAGAGCGGGAAGTTCAACTGGAAGGCCAGCGGGAAATACCCGAATATCGCGGACCCCAACCCGAGCTATCACGGCGTCTCCTTCTACGACGCGGTGGGCCCGGCGGCCTTCGTCACCTATATCCGTGCGATCCTGCTGCGGGACACCGGCGCGGCGATCTCGCCCTTCAACGCGTTCCTGCTGCTGCAGGGCGTGGAGACCCTGTCCCTCCGGCTGGAGCGGCACGCCGAGAACACAAAACGGGTGGTGGAGTTCCTCCAAAACCACCCGCTGGTCGAAAAGGTCAACCATCCCTCTCTGCCCGATCACCCAGACCACGCCCTGTACGAGCGCTATTTCCCGAACGGCGGCGCGTCCATTTTCACTTTCGAGGTCAAGGGCGGGCAGCGGGAGGCCTGGGCGTTCATCGACCACCTGAAGATCTTCTCGCTGCTGGCCAATGTGGCGGACGTGAAGAGCCTGGTGATCCACCCGGCCTCCACCACCCACTCCCAGCTCTCGGAGGAGGAGCTGCTGGACCAGGGCATCCGGCCCAACACCATCCGCCTGTCCATCGGCACGGAGCATATCGACGACATTCTGGCCGACCTGGAGGAGGGCTTCGCGGCGATCAGGGCGTAACCCGCGCGGGACGCCGATACGTCATCCGGATTTCTGCGGCTTCGAGCCTCGGATTGAGCTTCTCGGCTCCGTCCGGCTCGAAGCCGCATTTTTGGTAGAAGCGGATTGCCCGCCGGTTCTCCTTCAGCGTCCAAAGGCAGATCTCCCGGCTGTCCTTCAGCTGTTCCAGCGCCGCCTCCAGCAGCCTGCGGCCGATGCCACGGCCCTGGTATTTCAGCAGCACGTACAGCGCGAAAACCTCGCCGGTCTCCGGGGGCTCCCCGTCCCGGTGGCCGTAACTGACAAAGCCGACGACCCGGCTCCGGTCCTTTGCGACGAGCAGCGGGTCCGGCGAGGTGTAGGCCACCTTCTCGAATTTCTGCAGGGTGAGCTCATTCAGATAACTCTGCCGGATCATCCCCGGGTAAGTTTGATGCCAGGCCGCCCAGGCCACAAAAGCCTTCCCCCGGATTTCCGGCTCCGTCTCCGCCCGCTTGATGAGGATCTCCATTGTGGACCGCCTTTCCGGAGGCTCTCACCTCGTAAACTGACTCATGAACCGCCAGGCGTGCTCGCAGGTATGTTCGCGGCACTCGTGGCCCTGGCCGCTGACGCTGGCGAAGGCGGTGCGGACGACGCCGTCGCGGCTCTCGAAGAGCTGGACGGTGAGCACGCTGCCCCGGGAGGGGTCGTCATAGCGCTCGGTCCGGTCGCCATCCAGGCCCCAGATGGGATTCTCCCAGCGTTCCCTGTCCTCAAAGCGGACGTCATAGGACCTGCGGATTTGGTTGACCTCGAAGACGTAGCGCATCCGGTCCCAGCATTTCTCAGCCTGGAAGGGCAGCTCCGGCAGGGGCGTGATTTCGCCGCCGGCGTAGAACAGCGGCACCGGCACGGTGCGGTTGACCGCGGCGGGCGCGGGCTGGCCGTAGACGTTCAGGCCGACCTCGAAGGTGGCGTCCATGGGTGCGAGGGCTGCGAACACCTCCGGGTACTCCTGCATCAGATCCCAGGACTTGCAGCCGCCCATGGAGAAGCCGCTGGCATAGATCCGGCTCCCGTCGATGGGGTAGCGCTCCCGGAGCCGGGCGATCAGCTCGACGGCCTCCGTGGCGGTGCTGTTGAGATGGTTCTCGACCGCGACCAGCAGGAAGCCGTGCCGCATCGCGACCCGCCACCAGCCGGAGACGTGCGCGATGTGCAGCGCCGAGTCCCCGCCGCCGTGGAAGGCCAGCACCAGCGGCACCGGGCCCTGCTCAAACAAATCCTTCCAATAATAAGCGATATAGCCGATGCGGTGCTCCTCCGTGCCCGCGTCGTCCCCGCGGTTGTCCGGGGAGGTTTTCACCGTCGCGCAGCCGGGCTCCTCGACCATGCCGCAGCCCGCCATGTCGGGCTCCTCCTCCAGATGGCCGCACCAGCGCTTCCAGCGGCCGAGGAGGGCGTGATAGTCCTCCCGGCAGGCGTTCTCCGCGCTGACCCGGAAGAGGTCGCAGCGCGCCTGCAGCGCGGCGTTGACGGCGTCGGAATTGTTCACGGAGACGATCGGAATGTCCCGCCGCTCCGGCTCAGGGACGACGGACAGCCGCTCCAGCGTCGCTCCCAGGGGCGTGATCTCCCCCGGACCCCACAGATAAAGCCCCTCGATCGTCTTCAGTAGGCAGCGGGCGATGTAGTCGGCGGACTTCCCGGCGCCGTAGAGGCACACCCGGAAGATTGCGCCGCGGATAAAGCACTCGCCCCACTCGTGGGTGAAGCGGTTCCGGCTGAGAATCACGCCGTCGCGGTAATACTGCTGGATGCGGGACTCTGCGATGAGGTCGATGTAGAGCTGCTCGTCCGCGGCGTCCCATCCGCCCTCGCCGGCAGGGGATACGAAAACCACGCTGGTGGAGTACTCCCCGGCGAGGGCCAGGAGCCCGCGCTTCTCCGCGTAGTCCAGGGCCTCCTCGGGCGAGAGCTCCGTTTCCTCCAGCACCAGCAGATACGGCGCCTGAAAGCCGAAGTTGACGATGTCCGCCAGCGGCGCGGGGGTCGGGACCAGCGTCTTGACCCGGAAGCGGTCGAACGCGTGGGACCAGAAGCGGACACCCCTGCGGAGTTCGGTGACGGCTGGCATTTGCGGCATACCCATACGGAAGACCTCCTGTTTTATGGTTTTGATATATGTTTAGGAAGAGGTTCCGCGCCTGCGGGCGCGGCCAGGGCTTTCCGATCGCCCTGGACCTTCGGGTGCACTCTTTTGGAGAGTTCTGGCATTTCGGCGTGAGAACCCTCCCCCGCCCCTCCCTACCGAGGGAGGGGAGAAGGCGCTCGGGCAGCTTGAGCGGTTCCAACTGAAATTGGAGTCCATACGTTTAAAGACCAGATCGCGATTTGTTTCTCTTGAGAAAATCCGGATGCTGTCCGTAAACCCGGACAGCAGGGCTGCGGCACACCCCTCCCTCGGTAGGGAGGGGTTGGGGGAGGGTTCTCCTGCGTCAACTCTCCCCAAACCACCAAAAAGGTGCATTCCCGAAGGTCCAGGGCGATCGGAAAGCCCTGGTCGCGGCCCGCAGGCCGCGAAATCCTCTTCCGAGAACTGAGTATTGAAAGCTGGGATCAGAGTCAGCCCTGATCCGGTTTGCGGGTGAGCCGGAACACATTCCAGGAGTCCGGGTGCAGCTGCGCGGTCACGATGCCTTTGTCCAGGCGGGTGTCGGGATTCCGGCGGGGCAGGATCGCGTCCGGGTGCTCCCAGGTGTTCGCGGCGTGCGGATCCTCCGCGAACATCTCCACGTGCTCCTCCAGCCGCCAGTCTTCGAAGCCGCGCACATCCAGCTCCAGCGGCTGGGATTCCCCGGCGTCGCCGCAGACCACGAACACGTTCAGCGCCTCGGCCGCCTCGTCCAGCGCGGCGCCGGCCTGGACCACCGGCACGCCGGTGAAGCCGCCGTACTGGTTCATGTCGTCGATGGCGTAGCCCGGGACGTCGTAGCGCGCGCAGCGGACCTCGCACTGCAGGGACTCGCCCCGCGCCCAGCGGATCATCTGCGTGAAGGGGTAGTGGGACGCGCCCTTCCAGACGTGCTCGCGGTCGGTGCGGCACAGCGCGCCGAGGCCGCCGGTGGCGCAGCCGATCTTCAGCCGGTCCGCGTGGCGGAGCATCACGAGCATGGTGCTCGCCATGCCCAGCGCCTGCAGCATCTCGTGGTCCGACGGCGGCATCCGCCGGGTGGACCAGTCGTCCGGGTCGTGCCGCACATAGGTGCGCCTGGGGTCGAACACGCCGAACATCTCCGCGTTCTGCCGCCCGGCCAGGCCCAGGTGCGCCTCGCCCCGGGGACGGAACATGCTGCCGTACTCGTCCAGCGCGAGCATCATAGTCTTCTTCGTGCGGAGCTTGGTGCGGATGAAATCGCACAGCGCGATCTCGGTGCGGATATAGTCCTCGAAGGCCTGGCAGCCCGCCAGCAGCGCCCGGGGCAGGTCCGGCGGCGCGGAGTGGTAGTGGTGCAGGGAGATATAGTCCACCGCGCTGTAGCACTCCTCGAGGACCTCCCGGTCCCACTCCGGATAGTGGTTCAGGAAGGGCGAGGAGGAGACGCAGGCGATGGTCTCGATGGTCGGGTCCACCCATTTCATGGCCTTGCTGGTCTCGTGGGCGAGGACGCCGTAGCCGCGGGGGTCCTTCTCCCGGGAAGCGATCTGCCAGGGGCCGTCCATCTCGTTGCCGAGGCACCAGGTTTTCACCCCGTAGGGCGCCTCATGCCCGTTCCGCCGCCGCAGATCCGACCACCAGGTGCCGCCGGGATAGTTGGTGTACTCCACGCAGTCCGCCGCGTCCTGCAGCGTGCCCGTGCCCAGGTTGACCGTGTAGATCGGCTCCACGCCCGCGCGCTCGGCCCACTGCAGATACTCGTCGTGGCCCACGTCGTTCGGAATCAGCTGGAACCATGCCATGTCGAGGTGGGTCTTGCGCGCCTCGCGGGGACCGATGGAGTCCTTCCACTGCCAGCCGGAGACGAAATTGCCGCCCGGCATGCGCACCGCCGGCAAGCCGGACACCCGCAGGGCCTCATAGAAATCCCGCCGCAGGCCCAGCTCGTCCGCCGAGGGGTGTTTGGGGTTGTACATGCTGCCGTTCACCATGGAGCCGATCGGCTCGAGAAACGCGCCGAAAAGCCGCGGTGAGATTTCTCCGATCCGATAGTCCGGGTGCAGGGTGATTTTCGCTTTCTCCATCGGGGGCGCCCTCCTGTGTGGTTTTTTGCTGGATCCAGTATAGCAGAATCCCTTCTTCCGGAAAAGCCGCGGGAAAAATTGTTTTTTGCGAAAAGTGTGTAACCTTTTGCGGACTCCACGGATATTACGGGTGAAAGGGCAATCGAAGGAGGGATCCTCATGAAGAAAATGGTGAGTGTTCTGCTGGTGCTGGTGCTGATCTGGGCGGCGATTCCCGCCCTCGGCGAGACTGCCGCGGAGCAGACGAATGCCGTCGCGATGCTGAATTACCTCGCGGTGATGAGCGAGCGGATCCGCTCCGCGCGCAGCAGCCGCCTGGTGCTGAACGAGGTGTACGACGAGCTCATCAACGATCTGGATCCCAGCCAGGTGGATCTCGAGACGCTCGGCCATGTGCAGGGCATGATGAACGCGATCCAGAAATTCCGCACCTTCGAGGCGAAGCGGTTGCACGCGCAGTACCTGCTGGAGCAGGGACAGGCGCAGGCGATCTGGCAGGGCGCCTCCGCGGCCGTGAAAAACGGCACGGTCAAGTCGGGCGGCTATCTCGCCCTGGGCGTCCGGATGGCGGACGGCTTCCTGACCTGGCAGCAGGCGGACGCGGCGGCCCGGCTGGCCAGCGTCAAGACCGGCTGGGAGCTGGACGAGGCGGAGCAGCAGACGCTGCACGAGCTCCGGCTGAGCTCCTTCAGCTACATGGTCCGGATCTCCAACGAGTTCAACCTCTCCTGGAACCAGACCCTGAACGAGGAGAACGTGCGGGCGCTGGTGCGCATGGAGAACGAGGCCAACCCCGTCCTGCGCATCCAGTACCTCGAGACCGGCCGGCGGATCTACGCTTCCTACGGCGGCTACTGGCTGCTGCTGGCCCGGAGCTACTACGAGGTCGGCGAGTGGGAGAAGTGCCTGGAGGCGGTGGACGCCTACCGCGCGCTGGACATCCGCATCTTCCGCCGGGACCACGAGCTGGCCCAGGTGATGCCCATGGCGATCGACGCGCTGAACCATCTGACCAGCTACAGCGTGGGTTTCATCCGCAAAGCGACCCCCTATCTGGAGATCCTGCGGGAGAACGCCGGCGCGGACGACTGGCAGCTGCACTTCAGCGCCGCGCTGACCTGGCTCGACTTCTGCGCCCGGACCCCGGACAGCAGGAAGGAGGAGCGCTGGGAATACTTCGACGCGGCCTATGAAGAGCTGATCAGCGCGCTGCCCTGCCTGATCCAGGAGCAGCGGCGGCTGAACGAGGTCTGGCTGGCTCCCGTGGCCGTCATGCCGCTCACGGAAGGCCTCACCGCCGCGCAGCGGGCCGAGCGCCAGGAGTATAACGCCGCGATGACCCTCCGCCGGAGCACCGAACTCGCGCCGGTCTACGAGCCCCTGCGCCTCTACCTCCGGCTGCTCCACGGCATGCAGACCGCCGCGGGCGACGCCTTCGCCGAGCACGCCGAGCATCTGGATCAGATGCTCCATCCGGAGCAGTCCTCCGTCCGGAGCAAGACCTTCAAAGGCAACGACATTCAGATCCCGCAGCAGCTGCTCAGCGCGAAGGACTCCTCCGGCCAGCTGGCCGGCGAGGTCAGCGCGCGCCTGGGTGTGCCGACCGGCACCAAAGAGAACGTGCTCTTCTGGAATGAGGCCGTCGAGGCGGAGTCCTGGTTCCGGGGCCAGCCGTTCACCGCGTTCCGGCACGACGTAAGCGCGAGCTGCACCGATACGGGCTGGTTCAACTACGTCTACGAATCCGTCACCTTCTCCTTCCCGCTGACCCAGATCGCCGACGGCACCGAGGTCACGATGGCCGTCGCCCGGGGAACGGAGCTTGCCAACAGCGATCGGGTGACCGATCTCCGGATCACCTCCGTGATCCGCGCGGACCCCGAGGATCCCACGAGCTTCCGGGTGATCTACAGCAGCGCGAAGCTCAACAAGGCAGTCCGGGCTTTCCGGTATCAGACCCGCAAGAGCGAGATGATTGATCTGGCCTTCGCGTGGCGCCTGACCGGCACGGCCGTGCGGGAGGGCTTGGACTGGGGCGCGGCGCTGCTGAACCGGGAAGGCAAATACGCCACCACCTACAGTGTCAATGCTGTGACGGGCAAGAGTACCCGGCTCTCCGACGCCTGCACCGCTCGGCTTCTCAGCAAAATCCATGCCCCGCAGGAGCCCGCGGAGCCGCCGATGATCTCGCTCCGCAAGCTGCCGTGAGGACAGGGTCGACAAAAACGGAAAAATGTGGTAGGATACTTATTGAACAATAGGCATCCGACAGGCCCAGGGGCGCTCGGAAAGCCCCTGGGCCTCGTTTTGACGGAGGTGCGGGGAGATGATTTGGGTGCTGCTGGCCGGCGGGCTGCTGATGCTGCTGGTCCTGCTGACGGGCTTCCTGATGGCGCGGTTCGCGATGAGCGGCGGGAAGCGGCAGACGCTGGAGGAGGCGCGGGCCTGGCAGGCGGCACACTACGATCTCTCTTGGCTGGACGCGCTCCGGCAGGAACCCTTCACCGTGCGCTGCCGGGACGGGTACGTCCTGCACGGCCTGCTGCTGCGCGGCGGCGGGGAGCGGACGCGCTGCGTGGTGATCTCCCACGGCTACACCGACAACCGTTGGGGCGCGATGAAGTACGCGAGGATCTATCTCGACCGGGGCTACGACGTGGCGGTGTACGACCTGCGGGGCCACGGCGAGAACGCGCGCACCTTCTGCACCTACTCGGTGCGCGAGGGGCACGACCTGGCGGACCTGCTCGGGCAGCTGCAGCGCGAGCACCCGGAGTACACACTCTGGGGCCTGCAGGGGGAGTCCCTGGGGAGCGCGTCAACCACCGCCTGCCTCGGCGAGCGTCCGAGGGTGGCCTTCGCGGTGGCGGACTGCGGCTTCAGCGAGATCCGGAGCGTGCTGGAGGCCGGCGTCCGCGGGATGCACCTGCCGGGCTGGATGACCGGCGTGGCCTCCCTCTGCGCGAAGATCCGCTACGGTTATTCCTTCGGGGAGATGCGCCCGGTGGACCGGCTGCGCGGGAACACGGTGCCGCTGCTGCTGATCCACGGCGCGGACGATACCTTTATTCTCCCGAAGCACAGCGAGGCCCTGCGGGCGGCGACCTCCGGGCCGTGCCGCCTGGTCCTGATCCCCGGCGCCGGGCACGCGGCGTCCGTCCTGACCGATCCGGAGGCCTACGGACGGGCGGTCACGGAATTCCTGCGCGAAAACCATCTGCCGACTGCTTGATGAGGTGATCCCATGATCCGATTGCTGACCGACTCCACCAGCGACCTCTCGCCCGAACTGCGGGAGCGCTGCTCCGCCACCGTCCTGCCCCTGATCACGATCCTGGGCGAGGAGGAACACACCGACGGCGTGGACATTACGCCGGAGGAGCTCTACGCCTGGTCCGACCGCACGCACCAGTCCCCGAAGACCGCGGTCTTCTCCGTCCAGCAGGCGAAGGACTGCTTCCGCTCGCTGCTGGGAGACGGGGACGAGCTGATCTGCTTTGCGATCTCTGAGAAAATGTCGGCCTCCGCGAGCGTCATGCGGCTGGCCGCCCAGCAGATCCACGCGGAGGACCGCATCCATGTGGTGGACTCGGAAAACCTGTCCACGGGCATCGGCCTGCTGATCCTCGCGGCCTCGGAATTCCTGGCCCAGGGGCTCTCCGCCGCGGAGACCGTCGCCCGGGTGGAAGCGCTGCGTCCGCTGGTCCGCGCGAGCTTTGTCGTGGACACGCTGACCTACCTGCACCGCGGCGGCCGCTGCAGCGGCGTGGTCGCGCTGGCGGGCAACGCGCTGCGGCTGCACCCGCAGATTGTCGTCCAGGACGGCGCCATGCACCCGGACCGCAAGTACCGCGGGAGTATCCGCCATGCCCTGACGCAGTATATGACCGATCTGATTCCGGAGATGAAAAGCGCCCGCCCGGACCGTGTGTTCATCACGCACAGCGGCTGTCCGGACGAGATCGTGCAGGCAGTGTATGAAAAGGTTCAGTCCCTGAATCACTTCCGCGAGATCCATATCACCCGCGCCGGCGGCGTGATCTCCAGCCACTGCGGCCCGAACACGCTGGGCGTGCTGTTCATTGACCGGGGATGAGAATGTGAATTGCCAAGCCTCCTTGTGCCGACGGGGAGGCTTTTTCTGGTATGGGTGATGAATGAATTCAGAATGCGGAATTGAGAGAGTGTGCGGCTTTGATTCCGAATTCCGCATTCATCATTCCGAATTAAAGACCGCCCCTCTGCCGCTGCGCGGCATCTCCCCAGCAAGCTGGGGTGACTGGAGAGAGGTTCCGCGCCTGCGGGCGCGGCCAGAGGTCCGCAGCCGGACTGGCAGCTTTCCGATCGCCTCTGGACTCTTCGGGGATGCACCTATTTGGAGTGTTCGGGTCAGCATTGTCCGGTAACCAGTGCCGCCCCAGCTTGCTGGGGAGGTGCCCGAAGGGCGGAGGGGCTGTCTCTGTCGTACTTTCTCCAAACCTCCAAAAGAGGATGCTGCCGAAGGTCCAGGGCGATCGGAAAGCCGCCAGTCCGGCTGCGGACCTGGTCGCGGCCCGCAGGCCGCGAAATCCCTTGCCGAAAAAACAATATGCATACAGGAAAGAAACGACCGCAAAATATTTCACAAATGTGACAAATTATGTTTTTCTTGTTGACACTTTGACTCAAATGCTTTACAATCAGGCTGGAAATCTGTATTGACCTTCGGGAGGCATGGTTTATGCGCAAGAAATCCAGCGTTTGGCTCCGGATCCTGGCGGGGGTGCTGCTTGTGGCGCTGCTGCTGACGGCGACGGCGGGACTCGCGGCGACGCGCTATCCATATCAGAGCGTGACGACCGACAAGGTGAATCTCCGCAAGGGTGCGTCCAGCGGCTCGGACCTGGTCCGGCGGCTGGAGCCGGGCACCGAGGTCACCGTCATCGGGAAGAACGGCAAGTTTTACCATGTGCAGGTGGACGGGGACAAGGGCTATATCCACGAGGACTACCTGGCCGCCTACGGCAGCGAGACGCAGAAAGCGCTGAACGCGGTCGGCGGCTATCCCTACGAGACCACCGCCCACACGCGCACCACGCTCTATGCCAAGAATGACCGCACCAGCAAGGTGCTGGGCACCATCCGCGCCGGGGACACCGTGACGGTGCTGGGCGAGACAAACTCCTACGCCAAGGTGACCTGGAACGGGACCACCGGCTACACGAAAAAAGCGAACCTGCGGATGAAGACCGTGACCAAGGCCGCAGCGACGCCGACCCCCGAACCCACGCTGGCGCCCGGCGCGGACAGCACGAACTACCAGAGCCTGACCCTGGACAGCCAGGGTGAGGCGGTGACCGCGCTGCAGCAGGCGCTGACGGAGCTGGGCTACTTCAGCGGCACGGCGGACGGCATTTTCGGCGAGAACACGGCCGCGGCGGTCCGCGCATTCCAGGAGAGAAACGAGTATCCGGTCACCGGCGCGGCGGACGCGAACCTGCAGGCGTTCCTCTACTCCGGCAAGCCGAAGAACAGCACCGGCACCGCGACCAAGGTCAAGACCCTGGCGCCCATCGAGGGCGCGGCGATCACGTCGGGCTCCACCGGCATGCTGGTGGGTACCCTGCAGATCCGCCTGCGGGAGCTGGGCTATTATAACGGCGCCATCACCATGACCTACGACACCGCGACGCAGCGGGCCCTGAAGAGCTTCCAGAAGGCCAACGGGCTGACCGCGGACGGCGTGGCGGGCGACACCACACAGGACCTGCTCTTCTCCGCGCAGGCGATCGCCGCGAACAGCGCGCCCGCCGTGACGGAGGTCCCGACGCCGACCCCCGAACCCACCTACGAGCGCCCGAAGACGACCGTACAGCGGCACTCCACCGGCGCGGACGCCAAACTGGTGCAGCGCCGGCTCAAGCAGCTGGGCTATTACCGCGGAGCGGTGGACGGCAACTTCGGCTCCGGCTCCGTGACCGCGCTGAAGAACTTCCAGCGCAACAACGGCCTTGTGGACGACGGCATCGCCGGAAAGGGCACCTACGACATCCTGTTCTCGAACGAGGCGCGGGCGATGGGCGTGACGCCCACCCCGGTGATCCTGGCCACCCCGGAACCCACACCGAGCCCGACCCCCGCGCTCACCGTGCTGACCCCCGATAGCGCCACGGTGATCCGCCAGGGCGTCACCGGCGAGGCGGTGGCAAGCCTGCAGCGCCGGCTGACGGAGCTGGGCTACTACCAGGCGACCGTCGACGGGATCTGCAAGGCGGACGACGTGGCGGCGATCCGGACCTTCCAGCAGCGCAACGGGCTGAAGGTGGACGGCGTCGCGGGCTATGAAACCCAAGCGAGGCTCTACTCCCAGAGCGCAGTGCTCTACTCGGGTGCCGTGGCCGCGGGCAACATCGGAACGACCCAGACCCTCCGCGTCGGGATGACCGGCACGGAGGTTTCCCAAATCCAGGCGCAGCTGATCAAGCTCGGCTATCTCTTCGGCGAGCCGGACGGAATCTTCGGCACCGCCACGGCCAACGGCCTGATCAGCTTCCAGCGCAACAACGGGCTCAAGCAGGACGGCATCGCCGGCAGTCAGACCCAGCAGAAGCTGTTCTCGACCTCGGCGGTCTCCGCCAAGGCGGCGGCAACGCCCGCCCCCACGGCCAAGCTGACTGTCACCGGCTCCAACCCGACCTCCAGCGGGCTGCTGAAGCTCGGGGACACCTCCACCGCCGTAAAGAGCATGCAGCAGCAGCTGATCACCCTCGGATACCTGAAGGGGTCCGCGGACGGCAATTTCGGCAAGCAGACGCTCTCCGCGCTGCAGGCCTTCCAGCGCGCGAAGGGATTGAAGGCGGACGGCGTCGCGGGCGCGCTGACCCTGGCGGCGCTGGGCAGCTCGAGCAGTTCAGGCAGCACCTCCGCGACGGAGAAGAAATCGACGGCCGCGCCCACCGCGACCGCCGCGCCGGTCACCGCGAACTCCGGCTCCACGCCCAAGGCCAGCCAGGTGCTGTACGACAACTGGTATTCGACCATCAAGAGCGTGGCACGGAAGTACTCCTACATCACGGTCTATGACTTCTCCAGCGGGCTGAGCTGGCAGATGCACATCTTCTCGGTCGGCGCCCACGCGGACTGCGAGCCGCTGACCACCAACGATACTGCGCGGATGGAGCGCGCCTTCGGCGGGAATACCTGGAATCCCAAGGCGGTCTGGGTGGTCTTCGGCGACGGTTCCGTCTATCTGGGTTCCACCCACTCCAATCCCCACGGCGTGCAGCACATCACGACCAACGGGTTCGCGGGGCACACCTGCATCCACTTCCCGCGGACCACGGCGCAGGTCACGGCCATCGGGCCCTACGCCACCAGCCATCAAGCTTCCATTGATGCCGGGTGGCGCGTGACACAGAATATGAGGTAAATCTGACTCCGCGTAAACTGTACATCCGGCAAGGGGATTTGCCCGAAGAGTCCAGAGGCGATCGGAAAGCCTCTGGTCGCGGCCCGCAGGCCGCGAAACCTCTTGCGGATAAGCGCTTCGCAGGAGATCAATTGGAGTATTTTACAGAGGGGTTTCGCGCCTGCGGGCGCGACCAGGGCTTTCCGATCGCCCTGGACCTTCGGCGATGCACCCTGGTTAAGACGATGGGAAGTCAGTAATAGGCACTACAAGAGCGGGAGAATCCCGGACGCGGATCCGGATCGCCCGCTTTTTCTTATTCCTGCCAAAACCGGAATTCCCATTTCAGAGAAAATATGGTACAATGCTTTTATCCCCCTGGACTACGACGCGGAAACGAGGAACAGCCATGATCACAGTCAACAACGTCTCCCTGACCTTCGGCGGACAGAAGCTTTTTTCCGGCGCGGACCTGAAGTTCCTGCCGGGCAACTGCTACGGCATCATCGGAGCCAACGGCGCCGGGAAATCCACCTTCCTGCGGATCCTCTCCGGCGACCTCGAGCCCACCACCGGGTCGGTCACGATCCCGGCCAACGAGCGCATGTCGGTGCTGCAGCAGGACCAGTTCAAGTACGATGAGCTGCCCGTCCTGGACACCGTGATCATGGGCAACCAGCGCCTCTGGGACGTGATGCAGGAGAAGGACGCGCTCTACGCGAAGCCGGATTTCTCCGACGCGGACGGTGAGCGCGCGGCGGAACTGGAGGGCGAGTTCGCCGAGATGGACGGCTGGAACGCCGAGGCGGATGCCGCCACGCTGCTGACCGGCCTGGGCATCCCCGTGGAGCTCCACAGCGCGAAGATGGCCGACCTGAACGGCGGCGACCGCTTCAAGGTGCTGCTGGCGCGGGCGCTCTTCGGCCACCCGGACATCCTGCTCCTCGACGAGCCGACCAACAACCTGGACAACCGCAGCGTCGTGTGGCTGGAGGACTTCCTGATGGACTTCCCCGGCACGCTGATCGTGGTCAGCCACGACCGCTGGTTCCTGAACAATATCTGCACGCACATCGTGGACATCGACTACAACCAGGTCAAGCTCTACGTGGGCAACTACGACTTCTGGTACGAGTCCTCCAAGCTGATGCAGAGCCTGATGAACGACCAGAAGAAGCGCCGCGACGACAAGATCAAGGAGCTCAAGGCGTTCATCCAGCGCTTCTCCTCCAACAAGTCCAAGGCCAAGCAGGCCACGAGCCGCCGCAAGCTCCTGGACGAGTTGACCCTCGAGCAGATGCCCGCCTCCTCCCGGCGCTATCCCTGGGTGTCCTTCACCCCGGACCGCGAGGCCGGCAAGGACATCCTGACCGTGGACAAGCTCAGCTACAGCCAGGACGGGGTGCAGCTGCTCAAGGACGTCTCCTTCATCGTCACCAAGGGACAGAAGATCGCCGTGGTGGGCAACGAGCACGCGGCCACTGCGCTGTTCCGCATCCTGATGGAGGAGATCGAGCCGGACAGCGGGTCCTTCAAGTGGGGCGTGACGATTACCACGTCCTATTTCCCGCACGACAACACCAAGTTCTTCGAGGGCTGCGACATGACCATGATGGAGTGGTTCGCCCAGTACTCCCCGGAGCAGCTGGAGACCTACATGCGCGGTTTCCTCGGGCGGATGCTCTTCTCGGGCGACGACGTCTACAAGCCCGTGAACGTCCTCTCCGGCGGCGAGAAGGTGCGCGTCATGCTCTCCCGGATGATGCTCTCCGGCGCGAACTTCCTGATCCTCGACCAGCCGACCAACCACCTGGACCTGGAGTCCATCACCGCGGTCAACAACGGCCTGATCGCCTTCCCGGGCAATGTGATGTTCACCTGCCACGACCACCAGTTCATCTCCACTGTGGCGGACCGGATCCTGGACATCCATGACGACGGCACGGTCAGCGACTACTACTGCACCTACGACGAATTCCTCGAGAAGAAGGGCTGAGACCATGCGCAAGATACTGTGCCTGCTGCTCGCGCTGACGCTGCTTGCGGGCTGTGCGGCGGCGGAGGAGAGCTGGATACCCCTGCAGGACTGCCACCGGGTGAAGCTCACCTGGAAGGACACCAAGCAGTCCAACGGCTCGATCGTCCGCCTCTGGCACGCCGAGACCGCGCTGCCGGAGGTGACGCAGTTCGTCAACTCGCTGGCGGAGGACCTCGCGGAGGAACTCGGGCCTGCCCTCCCCAAGGGCAAGGGCACCGGCTCCGGCTCCTCCCGGGCGGACGTCGAGATCCGCTACAGCCGCACGGGACTGAGCTGGCTCTCCTTCCTGGTGCAGGCGCGCGTGAGCAAGAGCCGCAAGCTGACCGATCAGCGGATCGCCTCCGTCACCTTCGACATGGCCACGGGCGCGGAGATCGGACTGACCGACATCTTCGCGGACGACAGCCCCGCCTGGGAGCAGCTCGCCGGGCCGATCCGGGAGCAGATCACCGCCTATTTCCCGGACAAGGCGCCGGACGAGGCGGCGCTCGCGGCAGCGGTCACCGCCGAGGGGCTCTCGGAGACGGACTTCACGCTGCACGGGATGTCCCTCGTGCTGCACTACCCGGCGGAGCGCTTCTACCCGGGCGTGCACACGCTGCTGGAGGTCACGCTGATGTACCCGGACATCCGGGAGTACATGACTCCGGAGGCGCAGGCGGCGACAGATAACACGGCCTACTACCGCTTCGCGGCGCTGACCTTCGACGACGGCCCGTCGCGCACGAACACCACGCTGGTGCTGCAGAGCCTGATGAAGGCCGGCGTCCGGGGCACCTTCTTCGTGATCGGCAACCGGATTGCGAACTATCAGGACCTGGTGCAGCGCGAGCACGACGAGGGTCACGCCATCGGCGGCCACAACTGGCACCACGGCAACGTCTCCAAGTCCGCCGCGAGCGCCCTTCGGCAGATGCCCGCGAAGGTCAACCGCGCCCTGATCGCGGCCATCGGGATTCCCACGCGTTATGACCGGGTGCCCTACGGCCTGTATCCGAAGATGGAGAAGGCGAAGGCCGGCTGGGCGTACATCCAGTGGAGCCTGGACACCTACGACTGGCGCGGGCGCTCCACGGCGAACATCATGCAGAAGGTGCGCAAGCAGGCCACGGACGGCGACATTGTGCTGATGCACGACATCAAGGACAAGACCCCGGCGACCACGCTGGAGATGGCGCAGTGGATGCAGGAGAACGGCTTCATGCTCCTGACCGTCGATGAGCTCTTTGCCAAGGACGGCATCACGCTGGAGCCGAACCGCACCTATTGGCGCAACGCCGGCGGCGAGACCGGTATCAAGCACTGAAACCACCAAGGATGATTCTCAAGCAGGGATTCAGAATCAATCCAGGGACGCGCCCGAAGAGTCCAGAGGCGATCGGAAAGCCTCTGGCCGCGCCCGCAGGCGCGGAATCCCTGGAAAGTAAGCATTCAAAATCAACTCAGGGATTCACCTGAAGAATTAAAGGCGACCGGAAAGCTGCCAGTCCGGCTGCGAACCTCTGGCCGCGCCGGAAGGCGCGAATTCTTTCATCGCAGAGGGGGGTGAGAAGATGACACAGGAGGAGCTGCTGCGCCGCAGCACGGTGACGGAGCTCCGCTCCGTCTGTGAGCGCATGGGCGCCGAGCCGCCGCGCGCGCTCCGCGGAAAAGAAGGCCTGATCCGGCTCCTGCAGGAGACCCTGCGCGCGCACCCCGAGCGCCTGTGGATGGCGCTCAGCCCGGACGGAATGGACCTCCTCTGGGACTGCATGACCCGGGGCGCCGCCGGATCGGAGCGCTGGCCGCTGAACCCCGCCGAGGCGGAGGCGATGGCGGACGACCTGGAACTGCTCCGCTGGATGGGACTCAGCACCTGCCGGGGACATGCCTGGTCCCTGCTGCCGGAGCTCTGGCCCCTGCTGCCCGCGACTGACGCACAGTGGCAGAAGGTCGACCAGCTGGGCGCCTGCCTGGACGAGGGGATGGTACTGCTCTCCTACTGGGGTATGGCGACCGCCGAGATGCTGCTGCGGGAGATCCGCCGCTCCTATCCGGACGCGGTGCTGCCCGGACCGGAGGAGCTGAACCGGATCTACACCGCGGGCAGCGGCACCGAGAACACCTGGCGCTCGCCCGACGGCCGGCTGTGGCTGCTGCACCCGGACTGCACACCGGAGGACCTCTGGAACCTCTGGGAACGGGAACCCATCCTGAAGCTGCTGCCGTGGGCGGAAATCAACCTGCCTGCGCTGGAGAAGGTCCCCCTGGACGTGCCGCTGCCCCAGGAGGCCTGGGACGCGCTCTGCGGCCTGCTCGAGCGCCGCGGGATGCGGGAGGAGGACATCGCCCCGAACCTGGTGGACTGCCTGTGGAAGCTGCAGACCGAGAGCCTCGGCGACGCGGTGGATACCCTGCGGGAGGGCTTCCCCCAGCCGCTGGAGGCCGCCGACGCCTGGGTGATCACCTACTGCGTGGAGTGCCTGCCGCTATGGCGCTTCCGCGGCCGGAGCCTCCACACCCTGCGCAAGGAACGCGCCGCCTTCATCCGCGAGCATAAGCCCGACCCCAACGCCCCCTGCCCCTGCGGCAGCGGCCGTCCCTATGCCCGCTGCCACGGAAGGCTGAATTGATTTTCTCCCATCAAACAGATAAAAAACAGACAGGCAAAAGTAACTTCCGAAGGTCCAGGGCGATCGGAAAGCCGCCAGTCAGGCTGCGGACCTGGTCGCGCCCGCGGGCGCGAAAACCCCTTGTTGAAAAAGAGATCAGGAAATAAACCGAAAAAGGAGAATGAAACATGGCTGACAAGGTTCGCATCGGCATCATCGGTATCGGCAACCAGGGTTCCGGATACTTCCGCCACTTCACCGGCGAGGGCTGGTGCCCCGAGGCGGAGCTGACCGCGGTGGCGGACATCAACCCCGCGCGTCTCCAGTGGGCGGAGAGCACCGCCCCGCAGGTTCGCCGCTTCGGAGACGCCCTCGAGATGCTGGACTCCGGCCTCGTAGACGCGGTGATCGTCTCCGTCCCCCACTACGACCACCCGAAGTACGTCATCGCCTGCCTGCAGCGCGGCATCCATGTCATGTGCGAGAAGCCCGCGGGCGTCTATACCAAACAGGTGCGCGAGATGAACGCCGAGGCGGAGAAGCACCCGGACGTCGTCTTCGGCATGATGTTCAACCAGCGGACCAACTGCCTGTACCGCAAGATGCGCGAACTGGTGCAGAGCGGCAAGTACGGCCGCGTACGCCGCGCCAACTGGCTGATCACCAACTGGTACCGCAGCCAGTTCTACTATGACAGCGGCGACTGGCGCGCCACCTGGTCCGGCGAGGGCGGCGGCGTGCTGCTGAACCAGTGCCCCCACAACCTGGACCTCTGGCAGTGGATCCTCGGCATGCCCAAGAAGGTGCAGGCCTTCATGCGCTTCGGCCAGTGGCACGATATCGAGGTCGAGGACGACGTGACTGCGGTGATGGAGTATGAGGACGGGCACACCGGCGCGTTCATCACCTCCACCGGCGACCCCCACGGCACCAACCGCCTGGAGGTGCAGATGGACGGCGCGCAGCTCATCGCCGAGGACGAAAAGCTGACCGTGATCGAGTTTGAACAGCTGGAGCAGGAGTGGACGAAGACCAACCGCGAGTCCTTCGGCCGGGTGCCCAGCAAGCAGATCGAGGTGGAGCTGGAGGGCGGAAACCCGCAGCACCGCGGCGTTCTGGATGCCTGGGTCGGCGCGATCCTGCACGGCACGCCCCTGGTAGCCGGCGGCGCCGAAGGCCTGCAGGGCCTGACCCTCTCCAACGCCATGCACCTCTCCGCCTTCCTGGGCCGCCCCGTGGAGCTCCCGCTGGACGAGGATCTCTATTATGAAGAGCTCATGAAGCGCGCCGCAGCCTCCCGCCGCAAGGAGCACGTCGAGGCGGTCTTCGCGGACACCGCGGGGACGTTCGGAGGATCAACGAAAGGCTGATTCGGGACTTGACATTCCGAACATAACCCTTTACAATAGTCTTGCGTAACAGCGGGTGTTTCTCAGCCCTGAATGAGACATTTACGAGTGAGCTTCTCTTGGCTCTGATCAAGACACTTATGAGTGAGTGTTTCGCGACTCTGATAGCGATCGTAACAGGGCAGGCTTTCGCCTGCCCTCGTTCTTTTGGAGGTATATCATGCAAGACTTGCGTTTGTTTACTGTGGACGAGGCTTATGTGGATTATCTGATCCGGTTTGCGCCGCATATGTTCCATAACAGCCAGACAGGTCAGACAAATACAAGAAAATACATAGGCGTCATTCTGTCTGTAAATGGGATAGAATATTTTGCACCACTATCCTCCATGAAACCCAAACACAGAAAAATGAAGGAATCTGTCGACTTTCTTAAAGTCGGAGATTATGCGGTCATCAATATCAATAATATGTTCCCGGTTCCGAATGGTCTTGCGGTATACGTTGACTTTTCAAAGGAGCGGGATCCCAGGTACAGATCCCTTCTGCTGGCTGAATACAGAATCATCAAGCAAAAGCAGGATTTGATCAGGAAAAACGCACAGACGCTGTATCGTCTGGTTACGCAGAATAAAGGCGAGTCATCCCTCCTGAATCGATGCAATGATTTTGAACTGCTGGAGAAAGCATGCAAAGAGTATCAATCCATCAGGTAATCCTGGTCTCAAGTAAAAGTGCAAATCAAGCAGCAGCGGACGCCCGAAGATCCAGGGCGATCGGAAAGCCGCCAGTCCGGCTGCGGACCTAGTCGCGCCCGTAGGCGCGAAATCTCTCTGTTGACAATAAGCATTCTAAACAGAGATCAGTATAAATAGACAGTTTGAGAAGGAGCTTTGAACAATGAATAATCTGGACCATACCTCATCCATGATCCGTTTCACCGGCCGGATCGCCTTGCTCCCGGAGGGAGCGCGGTTCTACTGGCCGGGATCCTTCGCGCAGGTGACCTTCACGGGGACCTGGCTGCGCTGCGCGGTGACGCCGGCGCTGGTCTGGGGAAGCAACAGCCTGGGGCTCGTGGTGGACGGACGGCTGTCCCGGATTCCGCTGACCCCGGCGCAGAACGGGCAGCGGCTGGACCTGCTGCTGGCGGAGAACCTGGAGCCGGATCCGCTGCACACGGTGATGCTCTTCAAGCAGCTGGACTGCTCCTACAGCTATACGCTCCACGGTTTCTCGACGGACGGCGCGTTCGGCGAGCCCCCGGCGCGGGAGCCGCTGCGGCTGGAGTTTTACGGAGACAGCGTGACCAGCGGCGCCTGTGTGGAGGCGGTGGACTATGTCGGCCGCACGGACCCGTGCAGCAACGACGCGATTTATGACAACGCCTGGTGGTCATATGCCTGGCAGTGCAGCCGCCTGCTGGGCGCGGAATGCCACCTCACGAGCCAGGGCGGCATCGCGGTGCTCGATCGGACCGGCTATTTCCACTGGCCCGACGGCATCGGCATGGTCCGGACCTGGGACCGGCTGTGCTATTTCCCGGAGGCCGGGGAGTATACGAAATGGGACTTCAGCCGCTTCATCCCCCACGCGGTAATCTTCGCCCTCGGCCAGAACGACCAGCACGACGCCGCCACGGACAGCAACATCCTGACCTGCAATGACCCGGAGCACCGCCGGGAGTGGAAGGAAGCCTACAAGGGCATCGTCCGCGGCGTGGCCGGGCACTATCCGTCCGGCACCCCGCTGGTGTTCATCACCACCCTGATCCGCCACGACCGCTGCTGGGACGACGCGATCGACGAGATGGTCCGGGAGCTCTGTGCGGAAGGCCTGAACGCCCATCACTTCCTCTTCGCCCGTAACGGTGACGGCACCAACGGCCATCCCCGCATCCCCGAACAGACCGAGATGGCGGAGGAGCTGGCGGGATTCTTGAGGAAGGTGCTGTGAGGAAATGAGGGATTCGGAATTGAGAGTGTGTGCGGCATTGATTCCGAATTCCGCATTCATCATTCCGAATTGAGAAAGGCCCCTCTGCCGCTGACGCGGTATCTCCCCAGCAAGCTGGGGAAACAGAGGGTTTCCGCGCCTGCGGGCGCGGCCAGGGGCTTTCCGATCGCCCTCTGGACTCCTTCGGGGATGCACCTATTTGGAGCATTTGGGTCAGCATTGCTCAGTAACCTGTGCCGCCCCAGCTTGCTGGGGAGGTGCCCGAAGGGCGGAGGGGCCGTCCCAGCCATGCTGTCCCCGAACATCCAAAAGAGGATGCTGCCGAAGGTCCAGGGCGATCGGAAAGCCGCCAGTCCGGCTGCGGACCTGGTCGCGGCCCGCAGGCCGCGAAATCCCCTTGCGAAATTCCCAAATCAAGAATTAGGAAAAAGGTCCTTCCCCATCATTCCCCGGGGCAAGGACTTTTTTTCTGAACCCCCTTGACAAACACAAAAACATAGTGTACTATTCAGATAGTGCACTGGTGCACTAAGAGAGAGGAGGGGGGCCATGCAATTCGATCCGATGATTCCGATCTGGCTGCAGGTCATGGAGGACCTGGAGGTCGGAATAATCACGGGCAAGCATCCGCCGGGAAGCAAGCTGCCGGGCGGGCGGGAGACCGCGGTCCAGTACGGGATCAACCCGAACACGGCGGCGCGGGTCTACCAGGAACTTGAGAAGCTGGGGCTCAGCGAGACCCGCCGGGGACTCGGGAGCTTTGTCACCGAGGACGGGGCGCTGATCGCCCGGGTACGGGAACAGCTGGCGGGCAAGGCGGTGGACCGCTGCATGCGCGACCTGGCTCGGCTGGGCGTCGAACGGAGCGCCGCGATCCAGATGCTATTGGAACGGGAGGAGAAGAACTGACATGCTGGAAAGCAGAGAACTCACGAAAAAATACGGCAGCAAGACCGCCGTGTCGGGCATCAGCCTGAAGCTTGAGGCGGGGCACATCTGCGCGATGCTGGGGCCGAACGGCAGCGGCAAGACCACCTGGATGAAGATGGCGGCGGGGCTCGTGAAGCCCACCTCCGGCGAGATCCTCTTTGAGGGCGCGCCGGTGAGCATTGAGAGCCGCAGGCACATCGCCTACATGTCCACGGAGCCCTACTTCTACACCTGGATGAGCGCGAAGGACGTGGGCAAGTACTATGAGGACTTCTTCGAGGACTTCTCGGTCGAGCGCTACCGGAATCTCCTCGCGCGCATGGAGCTGACCGAGGACCTGAAGGTGAAGGCCCTCTCCTCCGGCATGGCGGCGAAGCTCAAGATCGCCGCGACCCTGGCGCGGGACGCCAAGGTCTGGATGCTGGACGAGCCCTTCAACGGGATCGACCTGCTGGCCCGGGACCAGATCCGGGAGTGTATCGTCGAGCGCGCCGGGGAGGACCGGCTGTTGCTCCTCTCCAGCCACCTGGTGGAGGAGATGGAGACGCTGGTGGACCGCGCGGTCTATATCCGGGAGGGCGTGCTCATTGAGTCTGTCGATCTGGAGCAGCTGCGCACCGAGCGCGGGCTGTCCATGGCGGACCTGTATCGCCAGATCTACACCGGCAAGGAGGTGATCGCATGATCCGCCTGATGAAATATGAACTGCGCAAGAGCTGGTATCTCAAGGCGATTCTGCTGCTGGTGACCGCGGTGGCGGAGGCGGTGTTCCTGATCGGCCTGTGGGGCGGGAAGGACTCGCTGACCGCGACGGGCGTTCTCCTGCTGACGATCCTGGCGACCACCGGAACCATGGTCATCGGCCTGGGCACGGTGTTCGTCCTGCACCGGGACATCAACACCAAGCAGAGCTGCATGCTCTTCATGACCCCCCACTCGAGCTACGAGATTCTGGGCGCGAAGCTGCTGGAGAACGCGATCTCCATCCTGCTGATCGGCGCGTTCTTCTTCGGCCTCGGCGCGCTGGACATCACGCTGCTCTTCGCCAAGGAGCAGGCGCTGGACCGGCTCTGGCAGATTATGTCGGAGATGCTGCGCACCATCAACGAGAACCTGACCATCGACGCGCCGCATCTGGCGGCCTTCCTGTGGATGCTGATCGCCGACTGGCTCACCACGGTGGTGACGGCCTGTCTGGCGGACGTGCTCTCCGCCTCGCTGCTGGCGGGCAAGCGCTTCTCGGGGCTGATCAGCGTGCTCTTCTTCCTGGCGCTCAATGTCGCGCTGAACTGGCTGATCCGGCTGATCATGAACCAGATTCCGACGGACTTCGTCACCTCCTGCGTGGTGGGCGGCTGCCTGTCGATCGTTCTCGGCGCGGCGATGTATGTGGTCACCGCGGTGCTCATGGAGCGCAAGCTAAGCGTCTGATACCAATCTCAGTATTATGCGCTAAATGTCATCAGAGAGATTTCGCGGCCTGCGGGCCGCGACCAGGGCTTTCCGATCGCCCTGGACCTTCGGTTGCATGCCATTTCTTGATTTGAAATTTTGCTTGAGATCAGTCTGAACGTTCTTCTGTCCGGCCGGTAGGCCGGACAGATTTTTTGCTGCGGTTTACGGTTTTTGCCGCAGACAGCAAAAATCGCTTTGACTGACTGCCATCCCGGTCCTCCATGCGTATCTATCCATGCAGCGATGAAACAGGCGCTGCGGAAGATCAGAATGATTTTTTACAGGTGCTTCACACAAATGGCATAATTCGTGTTATACTGATATACCCGGTTAACGGGAAAACACCCGTGCCGGATCCTGGCTGAATGGAGGTCATCGCAATGAAAAGGATCCTGATTCCCCTGCTGCTTCTGACAATGCTCTTCGTGAGCCTGTCGGCGGCCGCGGAGGGAAACACCATGGCTTTTGACCGCAAGGTCAATACCGTCTTCGAGGGTGAGACGCTGCAGACGGTGCTGAACCGCAGCGGCAGTCCCGCCCAGGGGGAAGTCACCTACGTCTCCTCGAACCAGAAGGTTGCCACCGTGGATGAGGCCGGCGTCGTGACCGGCGTGTCCAAGGGACAGGCGACCATCACCGCCACCGTGCAGGTCGAGAAGAAGACCTACCGGGCGCAGCTGAACGTGACCGTGGCGCGCAAGGTGACCGCCGTGTCGGTGAACACCTCCCGCCTGGCGGTCTACACGGCGGACGACCCGAAGGTGGCCGGCCTGCTGAGCGCTGACGGCGACAGCACGCTGCCGGTGCTGGTGCTCCCGACCCGCAAGAGCGCGGAGCTCAAGATCACGGTCGAGCCCAAGGACGCCACGAACCGCAGCGTGACGCTGTCGACCACCGACGAGACCGTGGCCCGTGTCCGCGGCAGTTCGATCACTTCCGCGGCTCCGGGCGAGACCGTGGTGACGGTCGCCAGCGCGTCGAATCCCGAGGTGAACACGCAGCTGCGTGTGCTGGTGGTGCAGCCGGTGACCGGCATGAAGCCCACCGTGAAGAACCCCCGGGCGTCCGTGGGCGGACAGATTGCGCTGGGCGTCGAGGTGACGCCCGCGAACGCGACCATTCCGGGGATCGCCTGGTCCTCCTCCGATGAGAGGCTGGCCACGGTGGACGCCGACGGCGTCGTGACGGGCCTCAAGCGCGGCACCGTCCGCATCATCGCCAGCGCCACGGACGGCAGCGGCGTCCGCGCGAACATTAGTGTGCAGGTGGTGCAGAGCGCCGAGCAGATCACCCTGGACAAGCAGGAGCTGACCGTCGACGTGAGCCGCACGGGCATGCTGACCGCGACGGTGCTGCCCCGCGACACCAACGACAAGAGCGTGGTCTGGAGTTCCTCCGACGAGTCCATCGCGAAGGTCTCCGCCGGCGGCCGGGTCACCGGCGTCCGGGTGGGCAGCTGCGTGATCACCTGCACCAGCAAGGAGGCCGGCACCGTCCAGGCGACCGCGCTGGTCCATGTGCAGCAGCCCGTGACCAAGGTCCACCTGAACGAGGTGCCGATGGTGTTCGTCAACGACACCTGGCAGCTCTCCGCGTCCGTGGAGCCCATCACGGCCACCAACCCGACCCTGGCGTTCACCTCCTCCAAGCCGGACGTGCTGAGCGTGGATGAGGCGGGCATCATGCGCGGCCTGAAGGCCGGCGAGGTCTATGTGACCGCCACCGCCACCGACGGCAGCCGCCGCAGCTCCCGGATCCGCGTCAAGGTCGCGCCGCATGCCACGGGCGTGCATATGCGCCGCCACACCGCCTACATCGACGTGGGCGAGACCGCCACGGCCGGCGCGGTGTTCGAGCCGGAGAACGCGGGCAACAAGAACATGAGCTGGGAGATCGAGAATACGGCCATCGCCACCGTCACGGGCAATTCGAACCAGGCGCGCATCACCGGCCGTGCCCTGGGCGACACGGTGCTGCTGGGCGTCACCGAGGACGGCGGCTTCCAGACCAGTATGCTCGTGAAGGTCGGCAACTGGGAGAAGTCCCTGCGCTTCGTGATGGCGGAGATGAGCGGCAAGCACGACTTCCTGATCGAGGTGAAGAACGTCGGCACGCTGCCGGTCTCGAACATCAAGGTGGAGATCACGGCCTTCGACGATGACAACGATCCGATCGCCATCAACGAGAAGAACGGCTCCAACGTGGTCACCGGCACCTTCAAGCGCACGCTGAGCCCCGGCAAGACCACGGATATGTACCAGTGGAGTTTCCCGGACTACCACCGGCCGGAAAATGATCGGATTGCACGGTTTGTGGCCAAGATTGTCAGCTTCCAGATTGATAACGACTGGGTGAAGACGATCCGGGAGCGCAACCGTCCCAAGATGGAATACAGGATTAACTGATGAGGAGGCACTGAAACCATGACCAAGCGCATTGTAACCCTGCTGGCGGCGCTGCTGCTGGCGCTCTCCTGCATCCCCGCTGCGCTGGCGGTGGACGACACGCCCGCTGCGGGAGCCGGCTATTACTACGTGTATACGGAAAACGGCAAGGGCCTGAACGTCCGCTTCATGCCCGGCGGCGAGAAAGTGGGCTCCCTGCCCTACGGCAGCCGGATCTATGTGGAAGCGTTCACCGATGACAACTGGGCGATGATCATCTACCGCTACAACATGCCCGGCGTGGGCGTGGGCGACTACGCCTGCTATGTCTCCCGCCGCTTCCTGGTGAAGAACAAGCCCGCTCCCCGGACCAACCCCTCCACGACCTCTGCGCCCAGCACCACGACCAGCGCCTGGAGCGAGATCACCGCGGAGTTCAACAGCGCCCGTCCGGTGACGCCCTACGTCATCACCGTGCGGCCGACCCGTGTGTCCGGCTGGGTCAACCTGCGCTGGGCGCCCAGCAAGAGCGCGCCGCTGATGGCCACCTATCCGGCCAACTACCAGCTCACCGTGCTGCAAGAGTCCAAGAACTGGTATCAGGTGACGGACACAGTGACCGGCGCCGTCGGATTTGTCAACAAGGCTTTTGTCCCCGGAAACTGACCTACATTCGGATTCAGGAGGATTGAAATATGAAGAGAATACTGGCTGCTCTTTTATGCCTCGCGCTGCTGCTGAGCGGCGCCGCCCTGGCGGAGGAGAAGGAAGTTCTGGGAACCATCAGCATCAACGGTGCGTTCCTGCTGCAGTGCGATCTGCCGACCGGCTACACCGTGAAGCCCTATAGCGTGACCCGCGACCAGATCATCGCCACCATCTCCGCCGAAGACGCCGCCCGGCCCCGCATGGTGCTTTCGGTGGCCTTCGACGAGACCTACGCCGACGTGGACCGCATGAACGACCTCACCGAGGAGGAGCTCGGCATCCTGGAGGCGACCTTCACCGAGATGGATCCCACCGTGGACATCTCCTACAGCGAGACCGCCTACGGCACCCGCCTGCTGATCGCCCGCCAGACCAAGGATGAGGCCGGCATGAGCTATGTGGACTTCCTGAGCGTCTACAAGGGATATTTCGTGGAGTTCGTGATGTTCCCCGGCGAGGCCTCGGACGGCGTCCTCACCGACGAACAGATCCAGATGTGCATCGATTACCTGAGCGAGCTGGACTTCGTGCCGGTCGACCTGGACGCCATGGCTCTGGCCAATCTGGCCGGCAAGCGCTACGCCGCCCGCATCCTGTCCTATGACGAGGCCCATAACGAGCTGAAGGTGGAGCTCCGCGAGCCCCGCGTCTGGGACGAGGCGGCCGTGTCCGCGCTGGCCGTGGGCAGCGAGTTCGCGCTGGAGGGCGAGACGATCGTCATCGACTCCATCAAGGAGGATGAGGGCGTCATCGTGCTCAACGACGAGGTGGAGCTGCGCCCCGACGGCGAGGGCGGCTACAACGCCTTCTTCTATGACGCCATCGAGCAGGTCGTGCTCGCGGAGCTGTCGCTGCCGGTGAGCGAGAACCTGGTCTTCGAGGACAACATCGACCGCGACTCCCTCGAGTTCCTGGATGAGCCGATCGTGATGAACGCCGAGGAGTTCCTGGCGCTTCTGGACAACGATTCGGTGGGCTTCGCCGCTGACAACGTCTTTGTCACCTTCGACGCGGACAGCAGCCTGAAGCTGATCGAGCGCGTGTACGTGCCGTGGCAGTAATGCCCGGTTGAATCCCAAGCCCGCCAGCGGGCCGGAGGCATTGCATTTTCATCGGATTTCCCGTATACTCGCCCTGATGTGCGATACGCACGGAAAGGGGTGGCGGATCCATGAAGATGAGGCGCATTCTGGCAGGCCTGCTGGCGGGCTTGCTCTGTCTCATGGGCATGGCGCAGGCGGAGGGACTCCGGGAGATCACGGTTACAGTGGACCTCTCGGCCCCGGGCAAGCCGATCAGCCCGCTGATCTACGGCGTGAACCAGACCGGGGAGAAAACCTGGCTGCGGAGCACCCACGCCACGGCCATCCGGCAGGGCGGCAACCGCTGGTCCGCCTACAACTGGGAGACCAACGCCTCCAGCGCGGGCAGCGACTGGCGCCACTCCTCCGACGGATACCTCTCGAACTCCGCGGAGCCCGCCGAGCCGGTGCTCCGCTGGGCCCGGGAGGCGGCCGCGCTCGGCATCCCCTATCGGCTGGCGACGCTCCAGCTGATGGGCTACGCCGCGGCGGACCGGCTCGGCACCGTGAGGGAGAGCGAGGCCGCACCCTCCGCCCGCTGGGTGGAGGTACTGCCCGACGGCGGCGACCCGGCGCGCGCCGAGCCGGACCTCACGGACGGCCGCGTCTATCTGGACGAGTTTGTGGGCCGGCTGATCGCGCAGCTGGGGGACTCGTCCTCGCCGGAGGGCATCCGGGGCTACAGCCTGGACAACGAGCCCGCCCTGTGGGAGCACACCCACGTCCGGGCGCACCCGGGAACGCTGAGCGTCGACGAGCTGCTGGAGAAGTCCGTCGCCGCCGCGCGGATGGTGAAGCGCCTGGATCCGGGCGCGGAGGTGTTCGGCCCGGCGCTCTACGGCTACACCGCCTACGATCACCTCTCCGACGAGCAGGAGTGGAAGCGGATCCGGCGGGCCAACGGCTACCGCTGGTTCCTGGACTGCTATCTGGACCGGATGCGGGAGGCCGGCGAGGAGGCGGGCGTGCGCCTGCTGGACGTGCTCGACATCCACTATTACTCCGAGTCCGCGCGGGTCAGCGCGGAGGACCGCGTGCAGGCCGCGCGCACGCTCACGGAGCCGGGCTTTTACGAGAACAGCTGGATCGGCCAGTGGTGCCGGCAGAACCTGCCGCTGCTGCCGACCGTGCAGGCGTCCATCGACCGGTACTATCCGGGGACGAAGCTGGCGATCTCGGAGTACAATTTCGGCGGGGACGGGGATCCCTCGGGGGCCATCGTGCAGGTGGAGGCCCTGGGTGCCTTCGCGGACGCCGGCGTGTATTTCGCGGCGCTGTGGGGCGGAGAGGGCTTCATCGTCGCCGGGCTGAATCTCTACACGAACTACGACGGGCAGGGCGCCCGCTTTGCCCCGGTGCTGCTGCCTTCGGAGACCTCGGACATCGCGGTGACGGGCGCCTGGGCGGCGGCGGATGAAGACCGGAGCCGGCTGACCGTGGCGCTGACGAACAAATCCGAGGACGACGACGCCTGCGTGACGCTGGATTTGCGGGGCGCGGAGCGGGACTATCCGCGGGTCCGGGTCTGGGGCATCGAGGGCGCCTCGCCCGTGGTCCGGGAACTGCCGGGCGCGGCGGAGTCGGCGGACGGCGTGCTGCGCGTCACGCTGCCGCCCTGGTGCGCGGCGCTTGTCGAACTGCGGAGCGGGGAGGAATGAACATGCACAGATTCTGGCTGGCCCTGGCGGTGCTGGCGCTGCTGGCGGGCGCGGCCTGTGCGGAGGATCTGGTGATCAGCGAGGTGATGGCCTCCAACGGCACCTACTCCGGCGGCCACGCCTACGACTGGGTGGAGCTGCACAACGTCAGCGGCGGCATGCTGGACCTGTCCGGCTGGATGCTCTCCGACAGCCCGAAGAAGCCGGCGAAATTCGTCTTTCCCGCCGGCAGCAGGGTGAAAAAGGACGGCTATGTGCTGGTCTACTGCACCGGGGACGCAGGGCTGGACCCGGGCTCCGGCAGCGTGTTTTACGCGCCCTTCAAGCTCTCCGCCTCCGGGGACGAGGCGGTGCTCACCTCCCCCGGCGGCGAGACGAGCACGCTCTCCTTCGGGCAGCAGTACGGCAACATCAGCTGGGGTCTGCCCCAGGGCGGGACGGCGTACGGCTACCTGACCCAGGCGACCCCCGGCGCGAAGAACGCCGCGTCCGCCTGCGCCGCGCGCGCGGAGACCCCGGTGATCGACACCGCCGGCGGCTTCTACAGCGGCACGCTGACCGTGGCCGCCCACGCGGCCCCAGGCGACACCCTGCGCTACACCACCGACGGCGGGACGCCCACCGCAAAGTCCAAAAAGTTTCCGGAGGGCGGGCTGAAGCTCCGGAAAACCACCGTGCTGCGGGTCGCGGCGTTCCGGGAGGACGCGATCCCCTCGGCGGCGGTCAGCGCCACCTACTTCTTCGGCGAGGACCTGCCGGTGGCGGTGGTGAGCCTGGTGACGGACAGCGACTATTTCTTCGCGAAGAAGAACGGCGCGCTGGTCAAGGGCACCGGCGCGGTCCCCAACTACGACAAGCCCTACGAGTACCCGGTGAACATCGAGTACTTCGACGAGGAGGGTGTCTGCCGCATCAACCAGATGGGCACCTTCACCGCCTCCGGGCACTCGGCGCGGCAGAACCCGCAGAAATCCATCGCCCTGCACGCCCGCAAGGCGTTCGGGCCGGCCTTCTTCGACTACAACCCCTTCCCGAATCGGGACTACACGCGCTACCACTCGCTGCTCCTGCGCTCGACGAACTCCGATGCCTTCTCCGAGCGGCTGCGGGACGCGGTGTTCTCCTCGCTGGCGGAGGGGCTGGACCTGTGCTACCAGGACGCCCGGCCGATCGTGGTCTTCCTGAACGGCGCGTACTGGGGGCACTACAACCTGCGCGAGAAGATCAACAAGTACATGGTCGCGCAGTGGGAGGGCGTGGATCTCGCCGATGAGGACACGGTGGACGGGATCGACCTCCTTTCCCGGACCGGCGCGGACCGCTGGGTGCAGAACGGCTCCAACGCTGACTGGCTGGCGCTGTGCGACTTCTGCAAGACCCGCGACCTGAACGACCCGGAGAACCTGCGCTACGTGACCGACCGGGTGGACGTGGACAACCTCTTCACCCACGCGGCCTTCGAGATCATCGCCGGCAACACGGACATCACGAACGTGCGCGTCTACCGGGTGCCCGGCGGGAAGTGGAAGTGGCTGCTGTTCGACGTGGAAGCCTCCTTCGGCTCCGGCTCGGACGCGGACACCACGCCGCTGAACAACTACATCAAGCATGTGGGCGCGAAATACTCCGCCTTCCGGCATGAGCCGCTCAACGCGCTGCTCGCCGTGCCGGAGATGCGGGACCGCTTCCTGCGGCGCTTCGCGGAGGTGCTGGACCACTCGTTCCTCTGGCCGTACGTGGAGGCGCACTTCGCTCCGTGGGAGGCCGCGCTCGAACAGCTCCTGCCCCGGCATGTCCAGCGCTGGGGCTCGCCCAAGATGAAAAACTGGCGCAAGAATGTCAACGCCACCAAGTATTACGCCCGCGTCCGGCCGAAGAAGGTCGTCGCCTGGCTGCAGCAGCGGATGAACCTCTCCGCAGCGGAGGTGGAGACCTATTTCGGCGCGGTGCAGCAGAAGCTGGAGACGCTGAACACCCGCTGAGAGAGACCATGAAGGAGGAACCCCTGATGAAAGCCTATGACAACCTCGACGACTTTATTGCCGACATGCCTGCGCTGGCGGAGCGCGCCAGGGGGAGACTGCAGGGCCATGACGGCCGCTTCCGCCTGGAGACGAAGGAGGGCCGCCGCCTGAACCTGACGCTGCAGAACGGCGCGCTCACCGTCGCCCCCGCCGACGACAGCCCCGTGGACTGCTCCGTGAAGGCCGCGGAGAGCGACCTGCTCGCCGTGGTGCAGGGAAAGCTCAGCCCCGCCAAGGCGCTGCTCTTCGGAAAGCTCCGCGTCCAGGGCAGTCCCGCCAAGCTCTGGGAACTGATCCGCCTCCTGTGAGGCTTGACAAGCCAAGCCCCCGCGGCTATAATAGCGGCAGATGGATTCGTCCATAAAACTGCATATGCATATTGAGGAGGTCTTTTTCCATGAAGAAACTGTTGGCAATGCTGCTGGCTCTGGCGATGCTGCTGGGCTGTGCTTCCTTCGCGATGGCGGATGCCAGCGATTTTGATCCCGAGCTGGTCGCCGCTGCGAAGGCGGAGGGCGAGCTGGTGGTCTACGGCTCCTGCGAGGAGGAGTATCTCTCCGCGGTCTGCGACCGTTTTGAGGAGCTCTTCGGCATCAAGGTGACCCATCAGCGCCTGTCCACCGGCGAGGTGCAGGCCAAGATCGAGGAGGAGGCCGGCAATCCCTCCGCGGACGTCTGGTTCGGCGGCACCACCGATCCCTACAACGTCTGCGCGGCGGAAGACCTGCTCATGCCCTACGAGGCCGCGAACGCCGCCCACCTGCTGGGCCCGGCCTACCGTGACGCCGACGGCAAGTGGTACGGCATCTACAAGGGCATCCTGGGCTTCATGGTGAACACCGAGGAGCTGCAGCGCCTGGGCCTGGAGACCCCCCAGGATTGGGCGGACCTGCTCAAGCCCGAGTACAAGGGCCTGATCTGGCTGTCCAACTACAACACCGCCGGCACCGCGAAGCTGGTCATCAACACCATGATCCAGAAGTACGGCCACGACGAGGGCATCAAGTACCTGGTGGACCTGGACAAGAACATCCAGGTGTACACCAAGTCCGGTTCCGGCCCCTCCAAGAACGTGGGCACCGGCGAGTGCGTCATCGGCATCGGCTTCCTGCATGACGGCATCTATCAGATCCTGGACAACGGCTATGACAACATCGGCCTGGTGATCCCCTCCACCGGCACCTCCTTCGAGATCGGCGCTACCGCCATCTTCCGCGGCGCGAAGCATGAGAATGCCGCGAAGCTGTGGATCGAGTTCGCGCTGAGCCCCGACTGCGTCGAGCTGGGCGTGCCGAACGGCTCCTATCAGTTCCTGGTGATCGACAACGCGCAGCAGCCCGAGGCGGCCGCGCAGTTCGGCCTCGATCCCGAGAACGTGATGGACTATGACTTCGAGGACGCCAAGGTGAACATCACCACCTACATCGCCGAGGTGATGGAGGCCCTGGGCAGCGCAGCGGACGATCGTTTCCAGACCAAATAATCCCGCCACCCTGCGGAGGGGGGCAGTCATGAAACTGCCCTCCTCCGTTTTCATCGGAGGAGGAAGTGACGATGAGTCAGAAACAGAGCGCCAGTCTGGACCGCAAAAAATTCTTTGCGGACCCGGTGATGGTCTCCACCATCATCCTCTTGATAGTCTTTCTCGCGGTGTTCATTCTCTATCCCCTGGCCATCCTGCTGGTGGACAGCATCTATTCCAACAAAACCGGCATCACGGCACAGTTCTTCTCCGGCATCTTCGGCGAGGGCGCGTTCGCCACTTCCCTGTGGAAGGCGCTGCTGATCAGCGTGCCGGCGCTGCTCTTGTCCATCCTGGGCGGCTCGGCGCTTGCGCGCGCCGAGAAGAGCTCCCAGAACGGCACGGTCCAGTCCCTCTGCCGCATCATGCCGCCCCTGGGGCTGATCCTGCCGCTGCTGGCCGCGGCGGCCTACACCCTGGCGGTGTTCGACAACCGCGGTTCCGTGGCGGTCTTCCTGCAGCAGGCGTTCAACGGCGGCGCCGGGGCCTGCCTGCTCATCGCCCTGGTGCAGGCGGTCATCCTCACGCCGCTGTGCTACCGGCTCATCGACGGGGTCACGCGGCTGTCCGTCACCGCCGCCCGGGACGCGGCAGAGGAGAAGGCGCTGCAGCATAAGCAGCTGATGCGCAACGTCATCCTGAGCCTGGTGGTCTTCGGGGTCAACCTGCTGATGATCGTGTTCCTCTACGCCAGCGTCCACGGCAAATACAGCTTCATCGTGGCCATCTCGAACACGCTCAAGGTGGGCTTCCTGGTGGGCATCCTGTCGGCGGGCGTGGGCCTGCTGTTCGCCTACGTGGAGGTCTACGTCAAGGTCCGGACCCGGTTCATGTCGGGCCTCTTCAAGGTGGTCTCGATGCTGCCCGTGGTCTCGCCGCCTTTCGTGCTCTCCCTGTCCATGATCATGCTCTTCGGCAAGGCGGGCATCATCACGCGGCACCTGCTGGGCATCTACGACAACGACGTCTAC
The DNA here is from genome assembly GCA_017508975.1 of Clostridia bacterium. Lineage (GTDB taxonomy): Bacteria > Bacillota > Clostridia > Christensenellales > Aristaeellaceae > RUG11272. The sequence goes on from JAFWQU010000003.1 coordinate 100,061, forward strand.
GGCTTCTGGGGCATCGCGATCGTGCAGACCATGACCTTCTTCCCGGTCTGCTACATGATGTTCCGGGGCCTGCTGAAGAACATCGACCCCTCCATGGAGGAGGCCGCCCGGGACATGGGCGCCTCCCGGATGAAGGTGTTCACCACCGTCACCCTGCCCCTGCTGCTGCCGGGCATCGGCAACGCCTTCCTGGTGACCTTCATCGAGTCCATCGCGGACTTCGCCAACCCGATGATCATCGGCGGCAGCTACGACACCCTGGCCACCACGATCTATCTGCAGATCACCGGCGCCTATGACAAGAACGGCGCCTGCGCCATGGCCGTTGTGCTCCTGGCGATCACCATGCTGATGTTCGCCGTGCAGAAGTATGTGCTGGAGCGCAAGACCGCCGCGACCCTGACCGGCAAGGCCTCCCGGATGCGCATGCTGATCGAGGACAAGAGCGTGACGATCCCGCTGGCGATCCTCTGCTCGCTGATGGCGCTCTTCGTGGTTCTGATGTACGTCTGCGTGCCCTTCGGCGCGATGTTCAAGACCTGGGGCCGCGACTTCACCCTCACCACCAAGTGGTTTGAGCAGGTCTTCACCAAGTACAAGGGCCTCAAGGCCTTCCAGGACTCCTTCGTCCTGTCCATCATCTCCGCGCCGATCACGGCTCTGCTGTCCATGATCATCTCCTACCTGGTCGTGAAGCGGAAGTTCAAGGCCAAGGGCTTCATCGAGCTGGTCTCCATGCTCGCCATGGCCGTTCCCGGCACCGTGCTGGGCATCGGCTATATCCGCGGCTTCGCGGGCGGCATGTTCCACACCGGCTTCCTGCAGGGGATCTACGGCACCGGCGTGATCCTGGTCATCGTGTTCGTGGTGCGCTCGCTGCCCACGGGCACCCGCTCGGGCATCTCCGCCCTGCGGCAGATTGACAAGTCCATTGAGGAGAGCGCCTACGACATGGGCGCGGGCAGCCTCAAGGTCTTCACCTCCGTCACCCTGCCGCTGATCAAGGACTCCTTCCTCTCCGGCCTGGTCACCGCCTTTGTGCGCTCCATCACGGCCATCTCCGCCATCATCCTGCTGGTCACGCCGAGCTACCTGCTCATCACCGTGCAGATCAATGAGTTCGCGGAGAAGGGCTCCTACGGCATCGCGTGCGCGTTCGCGACGATCCTGATCGCGATCACCTACGGCGCCGTGCTGCTGATGAACCTGGTGATCCGCTTCTTCGGCACCAGCAGAAAAACCAAGGAGGTCGAGTAAGCCATGAGCGAAACCCAGAAAGTCAAGCAGCCGAAAGGCGTCGTACTGGACCATATCTCGAAAATCTACCAGGATCCCAAGACCGGCAAGAATTTCTACGCCGTGCACGACGTGAGCCTGGAGATGGCGCCGGGCAGCTTCATCACCCTGCTGGGCCCCTCCGGCTGCGGCAAGACCACGACCCTGCGCATGATCGCCGGCTTCGAGTCCCCGGACGAGGGCGAGATCTACCTGGGCGGCGAGCCCATCAACGCCCTGACCCCCAACAAGCGCGACACCGCCATGGTCTTCCAGTCCTACGCGCTGTTCCCCCACTACAACGTGTTCGACAACGTCGCCTACGGCCTGCGCCTGCGCAAGGTGCCCAAGCCTGAGATCGAGCGGCGGGTGAAGAACATCCTGGAGCTGGTGGAGCTCTCCGGCATGGAGCAGCGCATGACCAACCAGCTCTCCGGCGGTCAGCAGCAGCGCGTTGCCCTGGCCCGCGCGCTGGTGGTCGAGCCCGGCGTGCTGCTCTTCGACGAGCCTCTCTCGAACCTGGACGCGAAGCTGCGCGTGCAGATGCGCACGGAGATCCGCCGCATCCAGCAGCAGCTGGGCATCACCGCCATCTACGTCACCCACGACCAGAGCGAGGCCATGGCCATCTCCGACCAGATCATCCTGATGCGCAAGGGCGTCATCGCGCAGATGGGCAGCCCGCTGGACATCTACTACCATCCCAACAGCGAGTTCGTCGCGGACTTCATCGGCGAGTGCAACTTCCTCAAGGGCTTCGCGAAGAAAACCTGGGAGGGCATCACCGAGGTCGAGCTCGACGCGGGCATCGCGCGGGTCAAGGCGGACCACATCCCGGACGAGGGCGCCCGCTGCGAGATCGTAGTGCGCCCCGAGGCCATCGTCATCGGCCGCACTGGCGACCTGCCCTGCACGGTGGAGCTGAGCTGCTTCATGGGCAGCTACCAGAACTACCATGTGCGCGTGGGCGACACCCTGGTCAAGATCACCGACAACTGCCCGATCAACAAGGAGATCTTCCAGGTCGGCGAGCAGGTCTTCATCAGTTTCGCGCCCGAGTGCGCGCACCTGCTGGACCAGATTGAGGAGTAATTCTCATACAGATCCTAGCCAAACCGCACCCGAAGACCCGGGGTGTTCCGATCCCCCTGGGGCTTCGGGTGCTTTCTTTTCTATTGTTTATGATACTGATCTCAAGTAAAAGCAGTAAATCAAGCAGCAGCATGCATCCGAAGGTCCAGGGCGATCGGAAAGCCCTGGTCGCGGCCGGCAGGCCGCGAAATCCCGCTGCTGACAACAAGCATACTCAACCGAGATCAGCATAAAGCCTGATCGGAGAGGAGAGGATCCGGATATGATTTATGTTCAGGAGGAGCATCTTGTGATCCGGGACCTGCGGCAGTCGGATGCGCAGATCCTGACGGACGAGGAGATCGCACAGGGATGGCACACGGACATCTCCAAGTTCCTGATGAGACTGAGCGACCAGGCGGAGGGAAAATGCGTCGCCCTGGCTGCCGAGGCGGACGGCTGCCCCGCCGGATACGTGAATGTCTATCGGACCGGCTTAGGCGGCGCCTTCCAGGGGCAGGGACTTCCGGAGATCGTGGACTTCGGGGTGCTGGAAAAGTACCGCAGGAGAGGCATCGGGAGCAGACTGATGGATGTCGCCGAAGAGATTGCCGGGCAGTACGCGGACGTGGTGTGGCTCGGCGTGGGTCTTCACGAGGGCTACGGCAGCGCGCAGCGGATGTACGTCAAGCGCGGCTATATCCCGGACGGCTCCGGCGTGTGGTATCGGCACAAACCCTGCGAGCCCTATGCGGAAGGAATTGCCAACGACGACGAACTGGTGCTGTATCTGTCGAAGAGACTGCGGGGGTGAGTTCTCCCAATACCGATCAACCAGCCAGAAACACCGAAAAGAGCCGGCGCGATTGCGCCGGCTCGGCTTGTTTCCGGAATGGATTACTTTCCGCAGAGGAGCAGGACCTGTTCACGCTCGATCTCGCACAGGACCTCCGCCACGGTGGCGGGGCTGCTGGGATAGAGGAGGTCGAGCAGGGTCTTCCGGGCCAGGATCCACTCGTCGAAGGCACGCCGCTGCTGCACGAGCACCGCGCGGCCGTCGGTATCCATCGCCGCGAAACGGGCTTTGGTGTCCTTATCGAGATAGGCGCGCCACTGCCGCAGGCCGCGGTTGAACACGTCCGCGAACTCCGCGCGGGTGGTCGACCGATGCAGCATCGTGAGGATGCTGGTCTCCGGTACCACGTGCTCCGTGCACAGCCACTGGCTGATCACATAGTTGCCGTTCTCCACATTGAGGGACATCAGCTGCTCGCAGCAGTCGAAGGCGTTGCTCGCGCTCATGCCCTTGCAGGTGCCGTTCAGCAGGCTGTCCGGCCGCGGGGTCTCGGGGGCGTAGCCCTCCAGATAGCACAGCTCCGCCACCTGCCGCATCAGCATTTCCGCCTTGAACTGGCCGACGCTGACCGGGTCGTCCGGGAACAGGGTCGGGAGGAACTGCTCCATGGTCTTGTAGTAGTGGTTGAAGTACGCGCTGTCCGCGACGATCGCCGCGCTGAGCTCACCGCCGGTGGCTTTGCTGTAGCGCTCATAGAGCTCGTCCAGCGACGTCTGCCACAGCGCGATGACCTGCTCCCAGGCCGCCGCGAGCTGTTCGTCGGTCTCCGCCGCGTCCAGGATTTCCTCCATCTGCTCGGCGATCTCGCCGTGCTCCGGGCAGGGATCCAATTCGTACTTCGCCAGCACATCGCCCTTGCCGATCAGGGTCGTGATGCAGCTGACCTCCTTGCCGGAACCGGGGTCATCCGGCGGCGGGTTGCCCTTCACGGGGCTGCGCACGATGTTGGACAGCCGCGGCACATCCTGCGCCGTCCGGGTGTTGAAGACCGCCATCGCCTGGTTGACGGCCTCGTGGTGGCCCTGATCATTGGTATTGACAATGTGGGTGTAGTAATAGAGATAGCTTTCCTCCGGGTGCATGATCGCGATCGTGCCCAGCAGGATCTTGCCGCCGTCCAGGTCGTAGACCCGCACGTTCGTCACGGGCAGCTCGCCGTCGTTGGTCACGGTGATCTTGTAGTTGATGGGCTCATTGAGATCGTAGCCGTTGATCAGGTCCAGGGGAGCGCTGATCTCCTCCTTGAAGATGAACACGCTGGAGGACCTCGGCGGAACCGGGTGGCCGGTGGGCACCGTGCAGTCGTCGGAGTAGGCGTAGGCGTTTCCGTCCTCGTCATAGCCGATGATGGTCGCGGTGTTGGTGATTGCGCCGGCGTCGGCGTCTGGATCCGTGACCGTATAGGTGAAGTGCAGCCAGTCCTCCGCGCCCACGGGCATCATATCATAGTGGGCCAGCAGGCTCGGCGACGCCATCGGGTCGGTGACGTTGACGTTGTACAGCGCCCTGTCGGAGGTGTTCTTGACATAGACGGTATAGGTGATCGGCTCGCCCGGCTTGAAGCAGACGTCCATCGTGCTCGTGTCTGCGCTCTTGTCGAGGAAGACGCCGTACACCACGGGCTGCGGGGTTCCGGTGGTATACACCAGCTCGGAGTCGCTGGAGCTCATCGGGATGCCGTAGAGCGGACTGGTCCAGGAGACGGCCGCCGTGTTGATAATCACGCCGTCGTCCACGTCCGGCGTCTTCACGACAGTGTAGGTGTACTCCAGCACCCGGCTCTCATGCGGCTGCAGGTTGTACAGGTCCATGCTGTCGGCCTGATGGTCATCCGTGAGCGTGACGGAGGGAATCTCCACGTCCAGATGATTGGTAATGGTGAGCTTGTAGCGGACCTGCTCCCCCTCGGCATAGCCGTTGGGGCTCAGGGAGCTCCCGGCCTCCTCCTTGACGATGGTCACCTCGTTCTCGTCCAGCTCAAAGGGCGGCTGAACGTCTGTGGGATGCTTCAGTTCGACAATGTTCGAGAAGACCTGGATGTCCTCGAAATAGCCGTAGACCTGGAAGGCGATCGGCAGCTTGCCGTCCGTGCCGAGCATCGCATCCGTGAACACATAGGACGCGTTGAGCGTTTTGTGCTCCCCGGGCAGCAGGGACGCAGGCGCCACGGCCGTGGTCACGTCGGAGCCGTTGATGATCACATGGTTGACATCCAGGCACTCCGCCTTGCCTGTGTTGGTGACGGTCAGGACATAGTGGATTTCCTGGGTCTTGCCGTCAGCGTCGAAGTAGAAAGGCTCCGGGTCCGTGCAGAGGACGCTCAGGCTCAGATTCGGCACCTTGTCCTCCGGAACCTCGATGTCCTCGTCCAGGGGGATCACGATCCGGGCCTGGTTGGAATTCACAGTGGCGCCGGTATCGCTGCGGATCTCCATGTCCTCGACGGTGCGGATCACCGCGTGGCTTGCCGCGTCATCCGGCGTGACGAGAATTTCCAGCTGATAGCTGAAGCCCTGTGTCGGCTGGAATTCCGTACCCATGTAGCTGGTGCTGTCGCCCCATTTGTACTGGACGCCGGCGGCGCTGGAGATCACATGACTGTTCTGGTGCTTCCACGCCACCGCGCCGGTGTTGGTGACGGTGATGTCCGCGGTGACCCAGTCGCCGATCTTCGCGCCTGCGCCGGATCCCTCGACCGCGGTCAGCGTCGCCTCCGCGAGGTCTCTGTTCAGGACGCGCACGGGGAAGGCAACCTCATTGGATTTGACGATCCCCTCCCCGGCGGCCGGGGTTGCCTCCAGGCCGCTGATGATATCGTTGCCGTCCGAGCCCATGGTTCCGGTGGGGAAGAGGGCACTGGTCTGCGCCATGCCGTAGCCCTGCCAGAGGAAGGTAAAGCTCTCCAGCCCGACGTCCCGGCTGTCAAAAGTGTGGATCCAGGTGTCGTTGAAGCCTTCGCCCGGCGCGAGGTCCATCGTCGAACCGTTCCCGTAGACGAGCCCCTCGCTGTCGTAATACTGGACATAGACGTTCGTCAGCGGAATGCTGCCCGTGTTCTCAATCCGGGTCTCCATATGGACGGAGCTGTTCTCCGGGTACGCGGGCAGGTTCGGGCTGACGGAGACCAGGGTCAGCGTCAGCTGCGGGCCGGAGGGCTCCAGTTTCGGGATCGCCCGCTCCTCCACATGGCTCGGGTCCCGGGCGCAGACGCGCTGCTCCAGGCCCTCGCTGGTGGTGGTCGGCGGGACGACGACCGTCCACTCCCCCCAGTCATGCCCCAGCGCCGGCACCTCAATATACCAGATGTGGTGCTTGTCCCGCCGGCAGACGCGCACGTCCCGTCCGGGTTCCGTGCAGGTCGCGGGGATATCCGGCTGCGGCGGGCCGTAGTCGTGCCCCAGCGGCGGCGTGCGCTCCTCGTAGCCGTAGCCGCACTTCGGGCAGTAGTAGGTGGTTAATCCCCACTCCCCGCAGGTTGCGGTGGTGTGCTTCTGGAATGAGTGATTGCAATCCGTCACGCCGTCTGCCGCCATCGCCGCGGGCACCAGTCCCGCCAGCAGCGTCAGCATCAGCAGCAGTGCCAGCCAGCTTCTCGCTCTCATGCGATTTCCTCCTTTGTCAAAACGGTCACTTCATCTTTCAGGACGACTCTCTGAAATTATTATAATACATCTTGCGATGCTTGTCCACCAGTTGTCCAGCAGAATTCCGCGGGGCGGGTGGGCTTTTTCTCCGTCCGAAATCTGAATTACGGCGTTATCCGGCGGGTCGGTATGATGAAGCTGCCGGCGGAAAAAACACAAAAAGAAAAGAGACTGAGAAAGGATGGGTTCTATGAGACACTGGATCGTTTGCTGGATGACGGCGCTGCTGGCGCTGACAATGCTGTGGATTCCCGCGGGGCTCGCGGAGGAGGATTGGACGGATCCGGTCAAGACCATCTACTCGGACGGCCATACGCGGTGCGAGAACGGAACTGAGTTCAACACGGATGACTTCGGCAAGGTGGTGAACGTTCAGGACCGCGTGGGCGGATGGTTTATCCTGAACGCGCCGGAGGACGGGGATTATGTCTTCTCGGTGCGGGCGCCCGAACTGACGCGGAGCGACAGCTTCCAATTCCGCTTCTGCGACGAGGAGGGCAAGCAGTTCCAGACCGAAAAGATCAACCAGTCGGACGAGGTGCAGAGCTTTGTCCTGGAGGGAGTCCAGGGTGGGCAGACGATCTACTGGTGGGACGACGACAACACGGGGCGCGGATGGACCCTGATCGATCCCTATGAACTGAGAATCTCGATCGGCGGCAAGACGGAGCAGGCTCCGCCGCCCGCACCCAAAGCCGTGCCGGTGCAGGCCGCCTTCCAGTATATTCCCGCCACGCCCGTTGAGGGGAGCGACATGGGGGTGCCGGCGATCAGCTACACGGTGGCCGGCAGCCACGCGGCCACGGACGCGGAGGCGGCGAAGCTGCTCTATCACCTCGTGCAGGAGGGCGCGAGTGCCGTGTACTACGGCTCCACCGGCGGCCTGACCATCCATTTCCCGGCGGAGAACGCGCAGCACTACCATGTGCTGGCTTTCACGACGAACAATGAGCCGTGCTTCGACGGGGAGAAGCACCGGCTGGCGGTTCTCAAAAAGCTGTATGACGATGATTTCAGCGATCCGTCCGTGCCTTTTGCGCAGAAGGACCTGCAGAAAGGCCGCTACCTGGTGGTCGTGGTGACCGCCTATGACGCCGAGGGGCAGGCGATTGTCAGCACCTCCGTGGTTGAGCTGCGGAATACCGTCTACCAGCTTGCGGGCCTTGGCAAGATCGATTTCGCGCCTGGCGAGTATTTCACGGTCGACCATCAAAGCCATGCCGTGGACTACGTACACAAGAAAAGCTCATACACGAGCAGAAGCTCCTATGATTACTGGGACGGATCGAGGTTTGAGTGCTATGGCTTCGCGACCCATGTCCAGAGCCTGATCGCGGAGCAGAAAAAGCAGGCGCAGTACACGACATACTACAATATTGACCATGCGGACAGAAGCGATCCGCGGCCTCTGTACGCGGATTACACGAAGGCCGAGAATCCCGCTTCGGCCTACGGCACGGCGCTCCAGGAGTGGAAGGCGCGCGGAGGGAACGCGGAGCGGGAGGCGAACGTCAAGTCCGCCATCATCGCGGCCGGCGTCGGCGCGCATATCCGGACCATGGGCCATGTGACCAGCAGCAACAAGAACGGGACGCCCTCCGACAACAAGCACTCCTACATCATCACCAAGATTACGGAGGAGGGGATCGGGATTATCCAGGCCAACGGATCCTGGGGCGGCCGCGCCTATGAGCGCAATCTGATCACGGAGGCCTTCTGGTCGTGGGATCAGTACTTTGAGAGCCAGGCGCAGTACCAGGATTTCTACTTTGACCGGGGTGTCCATTACACGGTGTCCCTGGCGAAGAACGAGAAGGAATACCGGATCAACACAATTCTGAACCTCGTGAAGTACGACGGAAAGACGGTGGACGAGGCCGTCGAGTGGCTCAGCAGCCACACGGACTGCGGAAAGTTAGATGAATACGCGGACCTGGCGCGCAGAAAGGTGCAGGCCATGCGGTAATGGTTTCTGTCCAAAGCAAGGATTTTTCAAAGAGGTTCACCCGAAGGTCCAGGGCTTTCCGATCGCCCTGGACCTTCGGCAGCATCCTCTTTTGGTGGTTCGGGGATAGCATGGGAGAGGACGACCCCTCCGCCCTTCGGGCACCTCCCCAGCAAGCTGGGGCGGCACAGGTTACTGAACAACACTGACCCGAACACTCCAAAAAGGTGCATCCCCGAAGAGTCCAGAGGCGATCGGAAAGCCTCTGGCCGCGCCCGCAGGCGCGGAACCTCTCTGTCACCCCAGCTTGCTGGGGAGATGCCGCGCAGCGGCAGAGGGGGCGGTCCCCTCTGGATTTTCTATCGACTTCCCTGGAGAAGCGTTTAGAAAAACCGCCGTCCCCCGCGGAATTCGGGAGACGGCGATCTGTGAAAATGATTCTTTGGAGCGGCGGGCGGCCTCAGCCGATCCACTCTTTGCCACCCATGTAGGGCTGAAGCACCGTGGGGATGTGGATGCGGCCGTCCTCGCGGAGGTTGTTCTCCAGGAAAGCAATCAGCATCCGGGGCGGGGCGACGCAGGTGTTGTTCAGCGTGTGGGCCAGGTACTTCTTGCCGTCGGGGCCCTTCACGCGGATCTGCAGGCGGCGGGCCTGGGCGTCGCCGAGGTTCGAGCAGGAGCCGACCTCGAAGTACTTCTGCTGGCGGGGGCTCCAGGCCTCCACGTCCAGCGACTTGACCTTCAGGTCCGCCAGGTCGCCGGAGCAGCACTCCAGCGTGCGCACGGGGATATCCATCGAGCGGAAGAAGTCCACGGTGTTCCGCCAGAGGCGCTCGAACCACATCGGGGAGTCCTCGGGTTTGCAGACCACGATCATCTCCTGCTTCTCGAACTGGTGGATGCGGTAGACGCCGCGCTCCTCGATGCCGTGGGCGCCAACCTCCTTGCGGAAGCAGGGGGAATAGCTCGTCAGCGTCTGCGGCAGCTGGCTCTCGTCGAGGATCGTGTCAATGAACTTGCCGATCATCGAGTGCTCGGAGGTGCCGATCAGGTACAGGTCCTCGCCCTCGATCTTGTACATCATGTTCTCCATCTCCGCGAAGGACATGACGCCGCTGACCACGTTGCCGTGGATCATGAAGGGCGGGATGCAGTAGGTGAAGCCCCGGTCGATCATGAAGTCCCGGCCGTAGGAGAGGATCGCCGAGTGCAGGCGCGCGATGTCGCCCATCAGATAATAGAAGCCGTTGCCGGAGGTGCTGCGCGCGGCGTCCAGGTCGATGCCCTTCAGGCGCTCCATGATGTCCACGTGGTAGGGAATCTCGTACGGCGGCACAACGGGCTCGCCGAAGCGCTCGAGCTCCACGTTCTCACGGTCGTCGCGGCCGATCGGCACCGAGTCGTCGATGATGTTCGGGATCACGAGCATGCGCTTGCGGATCTCCGCCTGCAGCTCCTCCTCCCGCGCCTCCAGAGCGGCCAGCTCATCCGCGGCGTCGGCGACCTGCTTCTTCACGGCCTCGGCCTCCTCGCGCTGACCCTTGGCCATCAGGCCGCCGATCTGCTTGGAGAGCACCTTGCGCTGGTTGCGCAGGGTGTCGGCGCGCTGCATGGTCTCGCGCCACTCGCGGTCCATGGCCACGACCTCGTCCACCAGGGGCAGCTTCGCGTCCTGGAACTTCTTGCGGATGTTCTCTTTCACGCGCTCCGGGTCCGTCCGGAGCAGGTTGATATCCAGCATGGTGAGTCAACTCCCTTCGAGTCTCTATGATACGCCCGTCCGCTTAGGTTTGCAAGGGCTTTTTACATCCGCTCCGGGGCTTCGATGCCGATGAGGCGCAGGCCCGTGCGGATCACGCTGCGGGTGGCGTCAGTGAGGGCGATGCGGGCGGAGGCCGCGGCGGGCTCGCCATCGAGGATCCGGTGCTCGTAGTAGAACTTGTTGTACGCCTGGGCGATGTCCGTCACCGCGCGGGTGATCAGCGAGGGCTCATAGCGGGCGGCGGCCTCCCGGATGACGTCCGGGAAGCGGCCGATCAGCCGCAGTAGCGCCTGGCTCTCGTCGTCGGTCAGCGTGGAGAAGTCCGGCTCCGGCCAGCTCTGCTCCGCCGCCTTGCGCAGCAGTGAGCAGCAGCGCGCGTGGGTGTACTGCACATAGGGGCCGGTCTCGCCGTCGAAGTTCAGCGCGCGGCTCCAGGAGAAATCGATGTCCTTGATCCGGTTGTTGGACAGGTCGGCGTAGACCACCGCGCCGATGCCCACCTGCCGGGCGACCTCGTCCTTGTTCTCGAGGTTCGGGGACTTCTCCTCAATGATCGCCCGCGCCTTGTCCACCGCCTCGCGCAGCAGGTCGTCCAGATGGACGGTGTTGCCCTTGCGGGTGGAGAGCGCCTGGCCCTCGAAGCTGATCATGCCGAAGGAGACGTGCACGCAGTCCTTCGCCCAGTCGTAGCCCATCTTCTCCAGCACGCGGAACACCTGCCGGAAGTGCAGGTCCTGCTGGTAGGCCACGACATAGAGGCACTTGTCGAAATGGTAGGTGTTCTGCCGGTAGATGGCGGCGGTGATGTCGCGGGTCGCGTAGATCGTCGCGCCGTCCTTCTTGAGGATCAGGCAGGGGGGCATGTTGTCCTCGGAGAGGTCCACCACCCAGGCGCCCTCGCTCTGGGTCAGCAGGCCCTTGTCCCGCAGCTCCTGGATCACGGGCTCCATCTTGTCGATGTAGAAGCTCTCGCCCGCGTAGCTGTCGAAGGACACGCCCAGCAGATCGTACACCCGGGCGGCGTCCTTCAGCGTCAGCGCCTTGAACCAGTTGAAGATCTCCAGCGCCTCCGGGTCGCCGTCCTCAATCCGCTTGAACCAGGCGCGGCCCTGGTCCTCGAGGGTCGGATCCTGCTCCGCCTCCCGGTGGAAGCGGACGTAGAGCGCCTCCAGCGCGTCGACACCGCCGGCCTCGACCTCCTCCTTCGTGCCCCAGAGCTTGTAGGCGCAGATCATCTTGCCGAACTGCGTGCCCCAGTCGCCGAGATGGTTGATGCCCACCGTCTTGTATCCGAGGAACTCGTAGATCCGCCGCAGACTGTGACCGATCATGGTGGTGGACAGGTGGCCGATGTGGAAGCGCTTGGCGATGTTGATGGAGGAGTAGTCCAGGCAGACGGTCTTGCCGGCGCCCTCGTCCCCTGCGCCGTAGCGCTCCCCGGCGGCCAGCACCGCCTCCAGGGTCTCCCTGGCGAAGTTCGCGCGGTTCAGGAAGAAGTTCAGGTACCCGCTGAGCGCCTCCGCCCGGGCGACCTCCGCGTGCGGCCAGGCCGCCGCCAGCTTCTGCGCGATCATGGGCGGTCCCATGCGCAGTGTTTTCGCCAACCGGAAGCAGGGGAAGGCATAGTCGCCCATCTCCGGGTTCGGCGGCACGGCCAGCAGTCCCCGCAGCTCCTCCGCCGCAGGCAGCCCCTGGGCGTCCGGCCAGGTATTTGCGATCGTCTCCGCCGTCAGCGTCGCGATCCGGGTCAGCATATCCATCCGGTTCCACTCCTCTTGATGAAAATCGTTACGAGATGCAGTATAACACAGTTTTCCGAAATCGCAAACGGTGGAATCACGGGATCTCCCGGATCCAGTACCAGTCCTCGCTCTCCATGTACGGCGTTTTCCGGAAACCGTGGCGCGCGTAGAAGCGCTCCGCGGCGTGGTTGTCCCGATGGCAGCCGACGGCGATCGGGCGGTCGCCGAAGTCCCGCCGGACGGCGCGGATGGTCTCCTCCAGCACCGCCCCGCCGAGCCCCTGGCCGCGAACCCGCCGGTCCAGGACAAAATGCATCAGGCGGTAGAAGGGCCGCGCCTGCATCTCGGGCGGGTCCGTCTCCCAGGGGATCGCCTCGCCGAGCAGGATAAAGCCGACGAGCTTTCCGTTCTGCCGGATCCCGTAGGAGTGTCCCACGCAGCCGTGCTCCGCGCCGTATTCGATGTGCGCCTGCATGGTCTCACAGCTGCCGACAAAGGCCTCCGGCACATCCCCGCGGTCGATCTCCCGGAGCTGTTCCGCAGTCTCCGGCCCCAGCTCCGTCAGCTCAAATTCCAATCCGATCACCTGCCTGTCTGAGAAAGAGAAAGCCGCCCGCGCTGTCCGGACGGCTGGCACTGTCCTTCAATAAAAGGGATTTCGCGGCCTGCGGGCCGCGACTAGGTCCGCAGGCGCGGAACCTCTCTTCAGACTCCCCAGCTTGCTGGGGCGATGCCGCGACAGCGGCAGAGGAGCCTTCCCTCAGTTCCACCTCACCTGCCAGCGCTCGCTGTAGGTGGCATCGGGGGCGGGGCCGCTGACGGACTCTCGCGCAACGGAGGCGGCCTGCTTCTCGCGCAGCGCCGCGTCGAAGGCGGCGTCGTCCAGCGGAAGCGGGATCTCGCGGCCGCCCTGCCAGGCGGAGAGATAGGCCGCGTTGGAAAGGCTCAGCTCCGCGAGCCCCTCCTCGCCGCGCGCGATCAGCGGTTCGCCGTGCAGGATCGCGTTCACAAAGTTCTGCAGGATGCCCGCGTGGGCCGTGCCGGGAGCCTCCGGGGTGTAGACCTGCTCCCGCATCGGAATCTCCGGCATGCTCTGTTCGGAGCTGAAGCAGACCTCGCGCTCGTCCCGCTCCAGCTCCCACCAGCGCAGCGTCCCCTGCTCAAGGACGAGCTTGCCGCGGGTGCCGGAGATCTCCAGACGGTTGGTGCCGGGGTACTCGCCGGTGGAGGTCACGAAGAGACCCGTGGCGCCGTTTGCGAAACGGGTGAGAAGCGTCGCGTCGTCCTCGACCTCAATCCGGTGGAAGCGCGCGCAGTCGCAGCGTGCGGACACCGAGACCGGCATGCCGCAGATCCACTGCCACAGGTCGAGATTGTGGGGCGCCTGGTTCATCAGCACGCCGCCGCCCTCGCCGCTCCAGGTCGCGCGCCAGTCGCCGCTGTCGTAATAGTGCTGCGTACGGTACCAGTTGGTGATCAGCCACACCGAGCGCTTGAGCTCCCCGAGCGCGCCGCTGTGCACCAGTTCCCGGGCGCGCCGGAACAGCGGCTCCGTGCGCTGGTTGAACATGACGGCGTAGAGGCGGCCGGTCTCCCGGGCGGCCTCCGCCGCGAGCCTCGCCTGGGACACACGGATGTCCACCGGCTTTTCGCTGAGGACATGCAGCCCCGCGCGCATGGCCGCCGCGGCGATCTCGCCGTGCAGCGGGTGCGGCGTGGCGATCAGGACGGCGTCCGCGCAGCCGGAGGCGATCAGGGCCCGCCAGTCGTCAAAGCCCTGCGCCTCGGGCAGCGCCTCCCGCGCCCAGGCAAGCCGCTCCGGGCGCACGTCGCACACCGCCGTCAGCCGCACGTCCCGGATCAGCCCGTCGTGGACGCCGCGGGCGTGCGCGGAGCCCATATGGCCGATGCCGATAACCCCCAAACGAACTTCCTGCATCGATATCACCCCAGAATCGCGCGGAAGGCCGCGCAGGCCGCGTCGAAGGCGGCGTCGGGCGTGGGATAGCTCTGGCTGATGCCGGAGCGCTCGCCGCCGCGCTCGAGCTGCGCCAGGCCGTCGAAAACCCGCAGATGCGGCTCGACGGTGGCCGCGTCGCCGCCGCGGGCGATCCAGTCCGCCGTGATCTCCTTCACGTGCCCGATGCCCTTGCCGGCGGGAACGACCTCGCCGCTGGCCAGGGCGTCCTTGATGTGCAGATAGTCGATCCGGTCCCGCAGGAGCTCCCAGGCCTCCCAGGTGTCCTGACCGCACTGGACGAAGTTCGCCGGGTCGAAGACCGCGTGCAGCTCCGGCATCGCGCCGAGCAGCTCCGCGCAACGCGCGGCGTTGTCGCCGTAGATGCCCTTCTCGTTCTCATGGCAGAGCAGGATGCCGCTGCCCTCGGCGGCGCGCAGGAGCTCGCCCATCCGGTCGAGCACCGCCTGCTTCCACGCCGCGGGGTCGTCATTCTGCGGGATATAGTAGGAGAACATCCGGATGCGCCGGCTGCCCAGCGCCTCCGTCACCTCCAGCGCGTGCCGGAAGCGGTCCAGGTGCGCCGCGTGGCCGGCGGCGTCGCTGTCGATCGCGATCTTGCCGATGGGCGAACCCAGCGCCCACACGCACAGGCCCTCGTCCGCCAGGATTTTCCGGATCTCCCGGGCGCGCGCGAGCGGCAGGTCCGTGGCGTTCCCGCCGTCGACATTGCGCATCTCGACGCCCTGGAGGCCGTTGCGCTTCATGGCCGTGATCTGTCCGGCCAGCGACGGGCTGGCCTCATCCGCGAAAGCGTGGATTCTCATGGATCGTGCTCCTCTCATTTCATCGTCAGGCTGTCCAGGATCGCGCGGCTGGCGTCGGCGTCCTCGCGGGAGGCGTTCTGGGTCAGCAGCACGAAGATGCCGTTGCGCACGCCCACCCAGAGCGTGGCGCGGGTGCCGTCCGGCAGTTCGGACTCGCAGGTGTAGTACATCCGGTCGCCGCGGGTCTCCTCGCTCAGGTTGGCCTCCTCCTCGCCGATCATCTGCGCGATGCTCGCCGTGCCGAAGCCGCTGGTCTCGACCTGGTCCCGGGTCAGGCCGTTCTGCATGTAGTACGCGCGGTAATTGGGGGACAGCGTGGCCCACCAGTTCACGGTCTCCAGCCGGATCTGCCCCTCCGCGCCGTCGGTGAACACGCTCTGGTTGTTGCCCTGGGCGGCGAGGTTCCAGCCCTCGGGCACGGGGAAGGTCACGGGGGTGCCCGCGTCCGTGAAGGTGCCGCCGCTCTGGCCGTTCAGGCGCTCCTCGGCCGCCGCGATCTCCGCCTCCTCGCGGGTGCTCCGGCGGATGGCGGTGATGACCGGCTTGTTCGCCTGCGCGACGGTGCCGTTGGTGTCCTCCACCGGGGTCATGCCGCAGATGCGGTCCACCGCCGGCATACCCGCCAGCACCTTGCCGAAGGACGCGTACTGGCCGTCCAGATGGCTGCTGTCCGCGTGCATGATGAAGAACTGGCTCGAGGCGCTGTCCATGTCCTGGGCGCGCGCCATGGAGAGCACGCCGCGGGAGTGCTTGAGGTTGTTCTCCACGCCGTTGGCCGTGAACTCGCCCTTGATGTTCTCGTCGCTGCCGCCGGTGCCGTTGCCCAGCGGGTCGCCGCCCTGGATCATGAAGCCGGAGATGATCCGGTGGAAGGTCAGCCCGTTGTAGAACTCCGCGTCGACGAGCTTCAGGAAGTTCTCGACGGTGATCGGCGCGATCTCCGGATAGAGCTCGGCGTAGACGTCGCCGTAGCCCTCGATGGAGATGCACACCACCGGGTGTTCGGTCTCGGCCGTCTCGGCGGTTTCGGCGGTCTCCGCGAGGGAAGCGCAAAGGGTCAGGCACAGGCTCAACGCAAGCAGCGCGCAAAGGGTTTTCTTCATGTTGATTCCGTCTCCTGTTCTGTATTTTCGATTTCGAGCTCCGCCGCGGCCTGCATGAGTCTCCGCATGCGGCTGGCGGCGGCGCTCTTCTGAAGGGGCGGCCGGTGCAGCGCGCCGAGCTGCTCCAGGGAGAGCTCCGGGTGCGCGAGCCGCAGTTCCGCCATGCCGCGCAGCGCGGGGGTCAGGGCGGAGAGGTTCAGCCGCCGGATGGCGGTCAATTGCGCCTCGGCGGCGGTCAGCTGCCGCTCGCTGTTGTGCTCGTCGCAGTTCAGCGCCCGGTTGGCCGCGCCGCGCATCTGCCGGGTGATCCGCTGGTTCTCCAGCTGCAGCATGGCGCCGGAGGCCTCCATCAGCGCGAGTGCGTCGGCGATGGCCTGGCCGTCCTTGAGGTAGACGACCTCCACCCCCCGGCGCTCGCGGTGGCGGGCGGGGATGCCGGCGTGCGCCAGCTGCCGCTCCACCAGGTCCCGCAGGCCCTCCTCACGGGTGGTGATTTCAAGATGATAGCCCCGGGCGGGGTTCGTGACGGAGCCCGCGCCGAGGAACGCGCCCCGCAGGTATGCCCGGCGGCAGCACTGCCGCGTCACCTGCGGCCGCGGGGTCATGCGGCGCAGGAAGCCCTCCTGGGGGTCCATCATGCGCAGCGCCACCAGCAGCCGGCGGGCGTCCTCACCCTCGACGGTCAGCACGCAGGTGCGGCGGCCGCCCAGGCGGCTGTGCTCCACGAAGTGCAGCGAGGGGCTCAGGCCCAGGCTGTCCTTGAGCATGCGGAAGATCCGCCGGGCCAGCGCGGCCTGCTCCACCTGCCAGGTGAGGCGGAAGCGCCCCGCGCCCAGAAGGTTCAGGCTTCCGGTGGTCTGAGTCAGGGCGCTGAGCTCCGTCAGCACGCAGCAGGGGCGCTGCAAAGGCAGGCGGATCAGCTCCGCCTTGGTGTCGGACGAGAAGGACATGGGGTCACCTCCCGGCCCCCGCGCCGAGCGTATACGCGTTGGTCCACCAGCTCTGCCGGTAGAGGTCGATCAACCGGTAGGTGCACAGGATCTTCTCCGGCTCGGGGATGTCCAGCTCCTGGATGCGCAGCCCGTCGGCACAGGAAATCGGATTCCCGTAGCGGTAGCTGTCCCGGTACTCGCCGCTGTAGGTGTAGTAGTCGCAGACGACCTGGATCGTGCTCGTGGGCTCGATCGCCTCCACGGCCTTGGCGACGGTGTCGGTCTCGCTCTGGTAGACCCGGCGCGCGCCGACGATCTGATAGCCGCCGTCCTGCGTCCAGCGGGTCAGGATCTCCGCGCGCTCGCCGTCCAGCAGCACCGGAATGTAGCCCCAGGTTTCCAGCGCCGTGCCGCTCTCGCGGTAGTAGGGGACGATCAGCCCGTTCAGGGCCACCCAGACGCCGCTCTCGTCGGCGATCAGGCCGCCCGCGGTGTCCGACTGGTAGATGTTGTCCGCGCCCAGGTCGACATAGCCCTCGCCGTCATCGTAGAAGAGGTTCAGGTCCACGTCCTGCACCAGCGCCCACTGGTCGGCGGAGAGGCGCAGCACGAGCCCGGCGGCCTCCCGCTCGAAGACCAGCGACGCGCCGTCCAGCGCGTTCTGGCCGATATAGCCGGTCAGCTCCTGCGCGTCCATGCCGCCCGCGCGGTCGGGATTGCTCCGCAGGAACAGGGACAGAAGGTCGCTGATGGAGTCCATCGAGAAGCTCTCATACCCGCCGCCGCCGAGGCTCTGCACCGGAGTCGCGTGGCCCATGGCCGCCTGGCCGCCGGCCTCCAGGGAGGCGAAGGCGCGGATGCACTCTCCGTAGCTGTCGTCCATGCCGATGGACTGGTAGTTGGAGATCGCGCGGTTCACGTTCGAGGTCTTCTGGTAGGGGAAGTAGATGGACAGGCCGTAGGCGCCCGAGAGGGAGCCGCTGCGGTTGTATTTCACCGCGCCGCGCACCGCCTCGGACAGCGCCTGAGCGCTCTCGCCGCCCACCCGGTTGGCCAGGTCCGCCAGGTCCACCTGGTCGATCTTGGAGGAGGTGGCGAACTCGCGCGCGCCGTGGCGGGCGTTGGAGATCTGCCGGTAATCGCCCTGCTTGACCATGCCGGTGACCGTCTGGGAGAAGTCCTTCAGCGCGCCGGGCACCGTCGCGGCCAGCTCCGCCAGGTCGACGACAGACAGGGTGGTCTTCTGGCCCCGCGCCTGGGTGCTGCAGGCCTGGACAAAGTCGTCGCAGATCATCCGGCCCAGCTCGGTGGTGGGCATGGAGGTGTTCTTCCCCAGCTCGGTGAGCCAGTGGGTGTAGTACCAGCCCACGCCGGGCTCCGTCTCCTCGGAGGCGATCAGGTAGTCCGCGTAGTCCGAACAGACCAGCGCGGTCTCCACCGTCGCCATCAGGCAGGCGTCGAAGCCGATGAAGTCAAACTGCACCCGGGCGTTGCTCAGCGCGCGCTTGATCGAGGGCAGCGACATGGAGCCGGAGGACTTGTATTTCTCGTCATAGCCGTAGCCGGAGACCGAGCCGCCGCCGTGGTCCCAGAGGATCAGCCCGTAGCGGCTGGCCGGATAGTTCTCCGCGCAGAAGCGGATGAAGTTCGTCAGGTTGTCCGGGTTGGTCATGGCGGAGGCGGGCTCGCTACCCAGCGCCTCGACCTTGCCGTTGCGCAGCCGCCAGGTCTGGTTCTGCGAGGTGGAGAAGGCGTTGTTCTGCCAGCGGGAGCAGCCGCCCGAGTAGACGATCACCTTCACGTTGTCGCCGTAGGAGGCTTTCAGGATTTCCTGCAGGTCGCGGGTCGCCATGCCGCTGCGGCTCTCCAGGTCGGTGCCGCAGAGGTAGAGCATCAGCGTGACCGTGTCCCTGCCGTTGCCCTTCAGCCGGGTAAACTTTTCCCGGGCGCCCGCGGCGACCTGGGTGGAGACCGCCTGGTTGTCCGTGCTTTCGGAGTAGGCCGTCTGCGCGCTGCCGCCGCCGATCAGGTCCCAGACCGTGGCGTTCTGGGCCGTGGCCGCGGGCTTGCGCGTGGCCTTCGCCTTTGGGGTGGCGGTGGGCTTCGCCGTGGGCCTGGGGGTCGCGGTAACCCGCGGACGGGCGGTGGCCGTGACCTGCGCCTGGGGCGCCGTGGTGACCCAGACCTCGGTGGCCTGCGGCGTTCCGCCGTCGCCGCCGTTGAAGCCCAGTCGGCCGCCCAGCAGCAGCACCACCGCGATGACAATCAGCAGCATGGGGTTGAAACCGCCGCCGTTCCGGCCGCCGCCCATGCTGCCGCGGTTCATCCGGCGGCCGCCGTTGTAGCCGCCGCCGACTCCGCCGCCGCCCGAACTCCCGGTGCCGCCGGAGCTGCCGGAACCGCCGCCGCCCGCCGCGGGACGGCGGACCGGACCGGTGCCGAGGCCCCCGCCCTGCCGCTGGCCCATCTGGCCGGTGCCCTGGGATTGACGGGTTCTGCCCTGCGGAATATTGCTCATGGTGTCTCCTCCTTCTCCTCACGGACCAGCCAGCGCGCCTGCTCCAGCTCGACGTCCCGGTGATTGCGCTCCACGCGGTATCCCTGTTTCTCCAGCCAGTCCGCCAGCGCCTCCGCGATGGCCACCGAGCGGTGCGCGCCGCCGGTGCAGCCCACGGCGATCACCAGCCGGCGCTTGCCCTCCTCGCGGTAGTGGGGCAGCAGATAGGCCAGCATATCCTCCTCTTTCTCCAGAAAGGTCTGGGTCACGGGATGGCCCAGCACGAAGTCCCGCACCGGCGCCTCGAGCCCCGAGTGCCGGCAGAGCTCCGCGATATAGAACGGGTTCGGCAGGAAGCGGACGTCCAGCACCAGGTCGGCGCCGCGGGGCAGGCCCCGCTTGAAACCGAAGGACTCCACCTCCACCCGCAGCGGCGGCTCGCGCCCGCCGGTGAGCTCCTGCAGGATCTCCGCCATGCGGCTCTGCAGGCCGCGGGGCCGCAGATTGCTCGTGTCCACGAGGTAGTCCGCGGCCTCCCGCAAGGGCTGCAGCCGCGCGCGCTCCAGGGCGATCGCCTCGGTCAGCGTGATACCGTCCGCGCACAGCGGGTGCTCGCGCCGTGACTCCTTGAAGCGGCTGAGCAGCACCTCGTCGCTGGCCTCCAGGAAGAGGATCTGCACGCCGTGGCCGGTATCCTGCGCGTCCCGCAGCGTCTGGCTGACCTGCCAGGCGTTGAAGGACGCGCCGCTGCGCACGTCCACGGAGAAGGCCGCCGCCTGCGCCGCCATGGCCGTGCTCTCGCAGCTCTCCATCAGCCCCGGGATCATGCCCGCGGGCAGGTTGTCCACACAGAAGGCGCCCAGGTCCTCCAGCGACCGCAGCGCCAGGGTTTTTCCGGCACCGCTCATGCCGGTCAGCAGCAGGTATTTCATGCGCGCACCGCCTCTCCCAGAATCCGGACCTCCGGCGTCAGCGCGACGCCGGTCTCCTGCAGCACCCGGCGCGCCACCTCGTTCATCAGGGCCTCGAAGTCCGCCGCGGTGCCGCCGAGGTTGACCAGGAAGCCCGCGTGCTTCTCGCTGACCTGCGCGCCGCCGATCCGCAGCCCCTTCAGGCCGCAGCGGTCGATGAGCTCCGCCGCGAAGCCGCCCGCGGGGCGCTTGAAGGTCGAGCCCGCGCTGGGCAGGTTCAGCGGCTGCTTCTCCGCGCGCCGCCGGTTGAACTCGCGCATCTCGGCGCGGATCGCCTCCGGGTCTCCGGGCGTCAGCCGCATCTCCACGCGAGTCAGCAGGACCTCCTCGTGCTGCAGCCGGCTCTCCCGATAGCCGAAGCCCAGCTCCTCCGCGGTATACCGGAAGGGCGTGCCGTCCGGGCGCAGGCCCTCGACGGAGACCACCGTCTGGCACAGCTCGCCGCCGTAGGCCCCGGCGTTCATCACGGTGCCGCCGCCCACGCTGCCGGGAATGCCCGCCGCGAAGCTCAGCCCCGCGAGCCCGCGGTCCGCGGCCAGCCGCGACACCTCCGTCAGCGCGGCGCCCGCCCCGGCGGTCAGGGTTTCGCCGGCAACTGTCAGACCGCCCAGGCTGCCCGCGATGCGGATCACCAGCCCGCGGATGCCGCCGTCGCGCACCAGCAGGTTCGAGCCCCGGCCGATCACCGTGACCGGCAGGCCCCGTTCCCGCGCCCAGGTCAGCGCCTCCCGCAGCTCCGCCTCACTCCCCGGTTCCGCCAAAAAATCGGCTGGCCCGCCCAGCCGTAGCGTGGTACAGGCGCTCAGGGGGACGTTTTCTCGGATCACCCCGGCCCACCTCCTTATTTCGCTGGCGACATTGTACCCCATTTTTCCCCCGCGCGCAACCGCCGTGTTGACAACTTTTCCCGAATTGATATAATGAAGGAAGCGTGTATCCATTCAAAACGACAGGGAGGAAGATTGCCATGAAATACGTCCTTGGAATCGATCTTGGAACCTCCGGCACCAAAACGGTGCTCTTTGACCGGGAGGGACGCGCGCAGGCCTCCGCGCTGGTGGAGTATCCGATGTATCAGCCGCACAACGGCTGGGCGGAGCAGGATCCGCAGGACTGGTACCAGGCCGCGGTCTCCACGATCAAGCAGGTGCTGCAGAAGAGCGGCGTCGATCCCCGCGACGTCGTGTCCCTGGGCATCTCCGGCCAGATGCACGGCCTGGTGATGCTCGACGAGCAGGGCCAGGTGCTGCGCCGCTCGATCATCTGGTGCGACCAGCGCACGCAGAAGGAGTGCGACGAGATCCATGAGCGCGTCGGCCGGGAACGGCTGATCCAGATCACCGCGAACCCCGCGCTGACCGGCTTCACGCTCTCCAAGCTGCTCTGGGTGCGCAACCATGAGCCCGAGATCTACGCCCGCTGCGCGCACATCCTGCTACCCAAGGACTACGTGCGTTTCATGCTCACCGGCGACTACGCCACCGAGGTCTCCGACGCCTCCGGCATGCAGATGCTGGACGTGCCGAACCGCTGCTGGTCCAAGGAGCTGCTGCAGATTCTGGACATCGACGAGAGCCTGCTGGCGAAGGTCTATGAGAGCCCCGAGGTCACCGGCCACATCTCCGACGAGGCGGCCCAGCTGACCGGCCTGAGCACTGCGACCCTGGTGGTCGGCGGCGCGGGCGACAACGCGGCCGCGGCCGTGGGCACGGGTGTGGTGGAGGACGGAACCGCCTTCACGACCATCGGCACCTCCGGCGTGGTGTTCGCGCACACGAGCCAGCTGGCCATCGACCCCAAGGGCCGCGTGCACACCTTCTGCTGCGCGGTGCCGGGCGCCTGGCACGTCATGGGCGTGACCCAGGGCGCGGGCCTCTCCCTGAAATGGTTCCGCGACCAGTTCTGCGGCGCGGAGAAGAACGCCGCGAACCAGATGGGCGTGGATCCCTATGATCTCCTGAACAAGGAGGCCGCCCTGTCGCCCATCGGCGCGAACAAGCTGCTCTACGCCCCCTATCTGATGGGCGAGCGCACTCCGCACCTGGACGCGGACTGCCGCGGCATGTTCTTCGGCCTCTCCGCCATGCACACCCGCCGGGATCTCCTGCGCGCGGTGATGGAGGGCGTCACCTACTCCCTGGCCGACTGTCTGGGCGTCCTGCATGAGATGGGCGTCGATCCGGCGGAGATGCTGGCCTGCGGCGGCGGCGGACGTTCCCCGCTGTGGCGGCAGATGCTGGCGGACGTGTTCGGCTGCCCGGTGGCCACCACCGTGAACACCGAGGGCCCCGCCCTGGGCGTCGCGATTCTGGCTGGCGTCGGCGCGGGCCTGTACACGTCGGTGCCCGAGGCCTGCCATGCGATGATCCACAAGAATCCCGCCCAGGACCCGATCCCGGAGGATCAGGAGAAGTACCGGAAGTTCTATGACGTCTACCGTCAGCTTTACCCCGCCAACAAGCAGGTCTTCAAGGCCCTGGCCGCGGCGGAGTGAGACGGGGGGATTCCGCGCCTGCGGGCGCGGCCGGGGGCGTGTCAATCGCCCCCGGACCCCTTCGCGAGGACTTGATTTGCAGGATGAGATGCCGGAAGGAGGATGCGCATGGGAATTTTTGACGAAGCCAAGAAAAAGGTCCAGGAGCTGCTGGACCAGACGGATCTGGACGAGAAGCTGGTCGCGGGCGTGCAGGGCGTAAAGGAGCGCGTGCAGGGTCTGCTGGACCGGACGGACACGGATGAGATCGCCGCGGGCGTGCAGAGCGCCAAGGAGGGCCTGTCCGGCCTGCTGGACGCGCTGGACGAGACCGAGCGCGCCATCCAGAAGCCCATCGTGGAGGGCGCGCAGGAGCTGCGCGGCCAGGTGCAGGACGCGATCGACCAGGCGAAGGTCGAGGAGAAAATCAACACCGGCGTACAGACCGTGCAGGAGCGCCTGCAGAGCTTCGTGTCGCAGTTCACGCAGCCCGTGGAGACGAAAGCCGTGGACACCGCCGTCCCCGAGGAGCGCGTGGCCGCCGTTCCCACGATCCAGGTCGAGGAGCCCGAGATTCCGATGATCGAGATTCCCCCGGAAGCCGAACAGACGACGGATAATCCCCCGGAGGACGGGCAATAAGGAGGGGTTCGCATGCGCTGTCAGGTCTGCAACTGCCTGGAGAGCAGAGTCATCGACTCCCGCCCCACGGAGGAGGGCAACTGCATCCGCAGGCGCCGGGAGTGCACGCGCTGCGGACGGCGCTTCACCACCTACGAGAAGGTTGAGCAGCTGCCGCTGATGGTCATCAAGCGCGACGGCAGCCGCGAGCCTTTCGAGCCCCAGAAGATCCGCGCGGGCATCCTCCACGCCTGCGGCAAACTGCCGGTCAGCGCCCAGCAGATGCAGGAGATCGCCGACCGCGTGGAACAGGCGGCCTACAACAGCGGCGACGCGGAGATCTCCAGCCAGCGCATCGGCGACATGGTCATGGCCGAGCTGAAGCAGGTCAACGACGTGGCCTACGTCCGCTTTGCCGCGGTCTACCGGAAATTCACGGACCTGACGACCTTCATGTCCGAACTGCAGAAGCTGGTGGAGGAGAACCAGACCAATCCCGCGGCGGACGACAAACAGGGAGAGTAAGCATGAAAACCGCGTTGGCCATCGATATCGGCGCGTCCTCCGGAAGGCACCTGCTGGGCTGGATGGAGGACGGCACCCTGAAAACCCGTGAGGTCTACCGCTTTCCCAACGGCGTGACGGAGGCGGACGGCCATCTGACCTGGGATCTGGAGGCGCTGGAGGCGCATGTCCGCAGGGGCATCGACGAGGCGCTGCAAATCGAGCCGGGGCTGGAGAGCCTCTCCGTCGACACCTGGGGCGTGGACTACGTCCTGATGAACGGGTCTGAGCCGATCCTGCCCTGCTACGCCTACCGCGACGGCCGCACCAGGGACGTGATCCCGCTCGTGCACGGGAAGATCCCCTTCCCGGAGCTCTACCGGCGCACGGGCATCCAGTTCCAGCCCTTCAACACGATCTATCAGCTGTACGCCGATCAGCTGGCCGGCCGCCTGACGGATGCCACGGACTTCCTGATGATGCCGGAGTATCTGCTGTACCGGCTCTGCGGCGAGAAGAGCCACGAGTACACCAACGCCACCACCGGCGGCATGGTCAGCGCCGCGACAGGCGAGTACGACGGGGAGATCATCCGCGCGCTCGGGCTGCCGGAGCGGTTCTTCAGGCCCCTGCAGCGCCCGGGCACCGTGATCGGCAGGTACAAGGGCATCCGGGTGGTGCTCTGCGCCACCCACGACACCGGCAGCGCCGTCGAGGGCATCCCGATGGAGCCGGACGAGCTGTTCCTCTCCAGCGGCACCTGGAGCCTGCTGGGGATGCGCACGCCGCACCCGCTGACCGACGAGGCCAGCCTCGCCGCCAACTACTCCAACGAGGGCGGCGTGGGCTACAACCGCTATCTGAAGAACATCATGGGCATGTGGCTGGTGAACCGCCTGCGCGAGGAGCTCTGCCCGGGCAAGCCCTGGAATGAGATCACCGCCGCGGCGGAGGCGAGCGCCTTCGACGGCCTTGTGGACGCCAACGACCCCGTATTCCTCGCCCCGGCGAGCATGCGGGAGGCCTTCGACAGCCGCCTGACGCCGCCGCCGGAGGAGGCCGCGGGCTATTTCCGCTGCGCCTACCGCTCCCTGGCCCAGGCCTACCGGCAGGCCATCGGCGACATCGAGCGCGCCACCGGCCGTTCCTGCCACAAGCTCTACATCGTCGGCGGCGGCGCGAAGAACGCCTTCCTGAACCGCCTGACCGCGGAGGCCACCGGCAAGGAAGTCATCGCCCTCCCCATCGAAGCCACCGCCCTGGGAAACTTGAAGGTGCAGATGGGAGAATAAGACTGATTTCAAGTAAAGCAGCAAATCAAGCAACAGCATGCATCCGAAGGTCCAGGGCGATCGGAAAGCCCTGGTCGCGCCCGCAGGCGTGAAATCTCACTGTTGACGATAAGCATTTTAAACTGAGAACAGTATAAGACCGTTTTCCAAACCCCTTCTCCTGAACAGAGATAATACATCGCAGTATTGTCGATGATTTCGGGAGAAGGGGTTTTTATGAATCCGGATTACGGAACCGCGCGCGGGGTGGATATGCTGGGAGTGTCAGAGAACAGACGAAGGAGGCATTCCGATGAAACGCATGTTTGGAATCCTGATGCTGCTGGTGCTGCTGGTGCCGCTGGGCGCGCTGGGCGAGGGCGGAATGCCCACCATGCTGGTGTCCGCGGTGAACGGGGAGGCGTCCGGACTGGTGGAGATCCCCGTCTGGACCGCTCCCGCGAAAACCATGGTCTCCGAGGACGGCGCGGAGTTCTCCGGGGAGGACCTGGGCCGGGTCGTCCGGGTGTGCGGCTGGTTCTGTCTGACGGCGCCGGCGGACGGGGACTATGTGTTCTCGGTGCGGGTGTCCGAGCTGAGCCGGAACCCGAGCTTCTGCCTTCGCTTCTGCGGCGAGGACGGCGAGCCGGTGCAGTCGGCGGAGTTTACCGAGTCGGACGACGTGCAGAGCTTTGTCCTCCGGGGAATCCGGCAGGGTGAGCGGATCCGCTGGTGGGACGACGACAACACCGGCCGCGGGGAGACGCTGTGCGATTCCTTTGAGCTGATGATCTCCGTGAGCGGCGCGCCTGTGGAGGACCTGTGATTTTTCGCCCGGGACTTTCAGACGGGAGCAGATTGTGATATAGTGGTAACAAGTATCACAGCACGGACGGAGGGATCGCGGCGTGAAAGGGAGAGAGTTCACCATCGACGCGGAGGAGCGGTTTTATGACGTGGTGGATGACCCGCTGTTTCACAGCGAGGACCGGAACCTGATCTACCAGGCGCTGCAGCGCGAGTTGCGGCCGATCCTGTTCGGCGAGTACCTCCGGCGGTACATCTACGGCAAGGCGGGCATGACGGAGGACTTCGAGTCGGTCCCGGTTTCGGAGTACCAGCAGATTCTCGTGACGAACTTCCGCAGCAACGAGACGCCGGCCTCCTTCGGCGAGGGGCGGACCTCGCTGCGCGCGATGGCCAAGAACTGGCTGACCCAGCAGACCGTGAGCCGGCAGGTGGTATTGCTGCTGGGCTTCGGGCTGCGCATGACGGTGGAGGAGGTCAACGAGTTTCTGACCAAGGCGCTGCATGAGCACCGGCTGAGCCCGAAGGACCCGATGGAGGTCATCTGCCGCTACTGCTACCAGAACCGGCTGGACTACGACCGTTTTGACGTGCTGTATCAGCAATTCCGGCTGCTGAATCCCACGGAGGAGGGGGCCGGCCTCGAGGCCACCCGGAAGCTCGAGGGCCTGGTGAGCGGCGTGCAGACGGACCGGGAGTTGTTTGCGTACCTGGAGCGGCTGATGGCCAGCCACGCGGAGGGCACGCGGGGCACCACCGCGCGGCTGCACTTCGGTGAGCTCTATGCCAAGGCGCAGGCGCTCACCGCGAACTTCTACAATACGATGGCCGCCGAGGACATGGACATCGCCGTGAACCGCCTGCAGGACGCGCTGGACCGCGACGACGGCCTGTACGAGGACCAGAAGCGCGACCGCGTGCAGCACCTGCAGGAGCGGCGCAGGACCTGGACGCCTGCCGAGATCAGCCCGGCGGACATGGAGAAGGTCTTCTGCTCCTCGATCCCGATGCGCAAGGACGGCAACTACCTGCCGATCAAGGAATCCCAGCTGTACCGGCAGTTCGAGGGCAAGCGCTTCCACCGCAAGCACATGCACGACATCCTGGCCGGCAAGGCCGCGGTGACGCGCTTTGACCTGATCACCCTGAACTTTTACTGCTGCGCGATGGAAGCGGACCCGGAGGAACGGGTCATCGCGCGCTACGGTGACTTTGTGAACAGCACGAACGCGCTGCTGGAGGACTCCAGCATGGGCAGCCTCTATCTGGCCAACCCCTATGAGTGCTTCGTGCTGATGTGCATGCTCTCGGAGGACCCGCTGGGCACCTATGCGGATGTCTGGGAGCTGTCCTTCCAGGAATCCCAGGGGGATGAATCGCTATGACCGACTACGCGAAGCTGATCCACCGCTTCTGGCCGGAC
Organism: Clostridia bacterium; assembly: GCA_017508975.1. GTDB lineage: Bacteria > Bacillota > Clostridia > Christensenellales > Aristaeellaceae > RUG11272. The sequence goes on from JAFWQU010000003.1 coordinate 127,742, forward strand.
TGGACGGTGGAGGAAAAGCTGGGGAGCGGCTCCTACGGGACGGTCTACCGCGCCAAGCGCGTGGACCTGACCGGGGTAACCACCTACTCCGCCATCAAGGTGATCCGGATCCCCAAGGAGGAGCCCGACGAGGATCTGGAGGAGGACGAGGAGACGCCCGAGCGCTCCGCCTCCTACCTGGAGGGGGTCGTCCGCTACCTGGCCGAGGAGATCCGGATGATGGAGACGGTGAAGGGCTACACCAACATCGTCTCGATCGAGGACCACTTTATCTATCAGATGCCCGATGAACCTGTCTGGGTGATTCTCATCCGGATGGAGCTTTTGACGTCCCTGCGCAGGTACATGGCGCAGAAACCGCTCGACGAGCAGGACGTGATCAAGCTGGGCATGGACCTCTGCTCCGCGCTGGACGTCTGCCGGAGAAACAAGATCATCCACAGGGACATCAAGCCGGACAATATCTGCGTCAACCGGAACGGGGATTTTAAGCTGGGGGACTTCGGCGAGGCGCGGATCCTCGAGCATCTCACCATGAGCCTGACCCGCCGGGGCACGCCCAACTACATGTCGCCGGAGCTCTACCACCGGACCGCGAACTTCACGGACATCCAGAGCGGCTCCCTGATGGACATCTACTCGCTGGGTCTGGTGCTCTACTGGCTCTCCAACGACCGGCAGCTGCCCTTCATGCAGGACCAGATGATCACCCCCAAGAGTGAGCTGGACGCGTTCACCCGGCGCATCAACGGCGAGGAACTGCCGCCGCCGCGCAACGCCTCGGACGCGCTGGCCGCGGTCATCCTCAAGGCCTGCGCCATGAGGCCGGAGGACCGCTACCAGTCGCCGCTGGAGATGAAGGCGGCGCTGCAGGCGGTCGGCCGCGGGGAGCCCGCGCCGGAGGCCTCCGCTGCGTCGGCGGCCCGGGAGAGCGGGGAACCGCGCCGCAAGCCCCGCTGGATCGTCGGAGTCATCGCGCTGGCGGCCGTGCTGCTGGCGGTCGGCGGGCTGTTCCTGCGCGGCCATCTGCTGCCGCCGGGGGCCACGCCCGCGCCCACCGTCTCGGCGACCGAGCAGCCGCACCGGTTTGCGATCCGGACGCTGACGGACGGCACCGCGGAGATCACCCGCTACCGCGGCGTCGGCGGCGAGGTCACGGTGCCGGACACAATCGAGGGGCTCCCGGTGACCGCCATCGCGGAGCGCGCCTTCCAGCGGCAGCAGCAGATCACCGCGATCCACCTGCCGGAGGGCATCACCCGGATCGGGGACGAGGCCTTCGAGCGCTGTTCTGGGCTGACGACGATCCAGCTGCCGGACAGTCTGACGGAGGTGGGCGTGAACCCCTTCATCGGCTGCGAAAACCTGAAAGAAATCATGGTCTCCTACGACCACCCGGTGCTGACCTCCTTCGGCGGCGCGCTGTTCCGCACCGAGCGCAAGGAGCTCATCAGCTATCCGATGGGCCGGGAGGAGACGGAGTACGACGTGCCCTGGGGCTACACCCGGATCGGGGAGCGCGCTTTTTACGGCTGCCGGAATCTCACGGAGATCCGGATCCCGGAGAGCGTGACCGAGATCGGCGACGAGGCCTTCGCCATGTGCCCGCAGCTCAGCCAGATGAAGATCCCCGCCTCGGTGACGGAGATCGGCCAGCGCGTGTTCTTCAACTCCCTGAGCCTGATCACCACGGTCGACGAGGGCAGCGCCGCGCAGGACTACTGCCGGCAGGCGGGCATTGTCAGCACCGTGATCCCGCGTCCCACCGAGGAGCCGACGCCGGAACCGACCGTCGAGCCGACTCCCGAACCTACACCGGAACCGACGCCGGAACCCACACCTGAACCGACGCCGGAACCGACGCCGGAGCCCACACCGGAACCGACTCCGGAACTCACACCCGAACCAACGCCTGAACCCACACCCGAGCCTACTCCGGAACCCACGCCTGAACCCACACCCGAGCCTACCCCGGAACCCACGCCTGAACCCACACCCGAACCGACCCCGGAACCCACGCCTGAACCCACACCCGAACCGACTCCGGAACCCACGCCCGAGCCTACTCCGGAACCCACGCCCGAACCCACACCGGAACCGACCCCTGAACCGACCCCGGTGATTGCTTTCGAGTACACAGTTCTGGACGACGGCACCGTGCGGATCGACCGGTATACCGGGTCGGAAAAACAGCTGGCCATCCCGGAGACGCTGGGCGATAAGCCCGTGACGGAGATCGGCGCGGACGCCTTCAAGAACAACCGGATGCTGACCGGCGTCCTGATCCCCGACCGTGTACGGCTGATCGGCAAAAACGCGTTCATCCATTGCGCGAACCTGAGAGACCTCACGCTCCCGGAGAGCCTGACCGCGATCGGCGAGTACGCCTTCTTCGACTGCGACATGCTGACGAACCTCAGGCTCCCGGCGGCAGTGACGAGCGTCGGTAAATACGCCTTCAGCGGCTGCGACCTGCTGACCGCCGTGGAGTTCCCGGAGGCGGTCACCCGCATCGAGGCGTTCACGTTCTTCGGCTGCAGGAATCTGACCAGCGTCAGCCTGCCCGCCGGCCTGACCCACATCGGGGAGAAGGCCTTCAGCGGCTGTGAAGCGCTGACGAGCCCGGAGTTCCCGGCGTCGCTCGTGAGTATCGGGCCGTACGCCTTCGAGAACTGTGCCGGACTGACCGCCGCCGTTCTTCCGGAGGGCGTGACCGGGATCGATGCCTACGCCTTCACCCACTGCAAGAACCTGGCCGGCGTCACGCTCCCGGCGAGCCTGACCGACATCGGCCGCGGCGTGTTCAACGACTGCCCGAAGCTGGTGGTCACGACGCGCTCCGGCAGCCGCGCGGAGCAGTACTGCCGGGACAACAAGCTGGCCTGCGTGATCGACGATCCCGTCCCGACGCCCACGCCTCTGCCGAGCCCCGAGCCGGAGAAATCCTTCCAGTATACCGTGCAGTCCGACGGGACTGTCCGGATCAACCGGTACACCGGCTCCGCAAGGACGCTGGTGATCCCGGAGACGCTGGGCGGGAGGACCGTCGCGGCGCTGGACGAATACGCGCTCTATGATCTGAATAACATCACGACCCTCGTCCTCCCCAAGGGTCTGATCGACCTCAATTCCAGCATGTTTGACACGTGCTTCGAGCTGAAGGAGATCCTGGTGGACGGCGAGAATCCGGCCTTTGCCGCGGTGGACGGTGTGCTCTACAGCAAGGACGGGACGGAGATGCTGCGCTGCCCGAAAGCCTGGGAGGGCAGCCTCACGGTGCCGGAGGGCGTCACGCGGATCCGAGACGGCGCGCTGTACGACTGTTTTGAGCTCACGGAGATCACCCTGCCGGCGAGCTTCATCGCCATGGAGAACGGCGCGCTGTCCCGCATCGCCACGCTGACCGGTATCCAAGTGGCGGAGAACGCCGCGTATACGTCCGTCGACGGCGTCCTGTACAGCAAGGACGGAACGGCGCTGCTCGCCTATCCCGGCGACAGGCCGGTCGAGCGCTTCACGGTACCGGAGGGCGTCACCCAGATCGCGGAAAAAGCCTTCCAGTGCAACAACTGTCTGAAGGAGATTGTCCTGCCCGAGAGCCTCGTCAGCATCGGGAACCGCGCATTCTATAATATGATGGGTCTGACACAGGTGACGATCCCCGCCAGTGTCACCAGCATCGGAACCGCGGCGTTCTCCGCGTGCCTCAGCCTGACGGAGATCGACGTCGCAGAGGGAAACCGGAATTTCGTCTCGATCGACGGGCTCCTGTACCGCAAGGGCACGATCCCTGTCCTGATCGACGGGGTTAACCACATAGAGGAAGTGTTCGTTCTGAGAAGCTGCCCGGCCGCGAAGCAGGGGAGCCTGGTCATCCCGGACGGCGTGACCCAGATCGGAGACGAAGCCTTCAGCTACTGCGGCCTGCTGACGGAAATCACGCTGCCGGAAGGGCTGGTCCGGATCAGAACGGACGCGTTCTCCGCGTGCTTCGTCTTGTCCAGTGTCAACATCCCGGCAAGCGTCGTCAACATCGGGGAGACTGCCCTCAGCGCCGGTGAAAGGCTGGTTGTCACAGTGATTCCCGGCAGCTATGGAGAGCAGTACTGCCAGGAGAACAATATCGCGTATGTTGCGGCGGAGCCGGAACCGACCCCAAAGCCCACCCCAGCCCCCACCCGCGCTCCGACCGGATCCCCGACCCGGGCGCCCTCCGCAACCGTGAAACCGGTGCGTCTCTCGGCGGTGACGCAAGAACCGGCAGCGGGTATCGAGACAGAATCTGAGTCCATTGATGAGATTAAGGCAAAGCTGCAAAATGACGGTACTTACAGTTATATTATTCTGAATGATGGAACAGTTCGGATAGTTGGGTATTCTGGTCCTTTGAGCAACTTGACCATCCCGGAGACGCTGGATGGCAGACAGGTGACGGAGCTTGGAACCATATACGATTGGAGTTGGGGAGGAGAGCTGACATACATAACGATTCCTGATACTGTGACAAAGCTTTACTCCAATCCGTTCCATGGCGAGTATCATTTAAATGAAATCAGAGTCAGCAAAAACCATCCGGCCCTGCAGGTCAAAAACGGCGCGCTGATCGACAAAACAGAAAAGCGGCTGATCTGTTATCCCTATGGCAGAAAGACAACCAGAAGATTCCAGATTCCTTCTGGAATTGAGACAATCGGTGAATATGCATTTTACAGTAACTCACAGCTTACGTCGATTGTATTTGCGGATTCCGTGACACGGATCGAGTACAGAGCATTCTTTGGATGTTCAGAACTCACAGGAACTCTGAGTTTGCCGAAAAAGCTGGTTTATCTTGGAGAAGGGGCATTTGCACTTTGCAATAAACTGAGTTCCATCTATGTGCCGAAAAGCCTCACAGAGATCGGAAAGAAGGCGTTTATGGGCACAGGCAGCCGATTCAATCTTGACAAATCTCATCCGACCATGAAGGTTGTGAACGACGTGCTTTTCAGCGCGGACGGGAAACAACTGATCGCGTATCCAGCTGGAAGCAAGAAAAAGTCCTATCAGGTTCCGGAAGGCACGGAGCAGATCGCGGACGGCGCGTTTTATGCCTGTCACAATCTTGTCGATGTGACCGTCGCTGATACTGTCACAGAGATAGGAGAGTTCAACTTTTATGCTTGTTATCATTTGGAAAGTCTTTATCTCAACGCGGCGTTATCGAGTATAGGAGAAAATTCGTTAAAAAACTACCCCAATAACCCGGTTTACGTTCCTGCGGGAAGCTATGCGGAAGACTACTGCAAAAAGATGAACATCCGATACCAGATCCGATAAGCATCAAAACGCTCCCCCTGAAGCAGAATACCGGTGCGCTTCAGGGGGAGCTTTTCTGTTGGGTTGGGTTTTATCCGCGAAAAGGCGCCCCGCCTTCCTGTTGGGAGACGGGGCGCCGGGGATTGCGGGTTTCCGGATCCGGAGGATCAGGCCTTGGCCTGCTTCTCGAGGATCGCGGCGTGCGCGGCAGCCAGACGGGCGATCGGCACGCGGAAGGGAGAGCAGGACACATAGTTCAGGCCAACCTGGTGGCAGAACATGACGCTGCTCGGATCACCGCCGTGCTCGCCGCAGATGCCCAGCTTCAGGTTCGGGCGGGTCTGGCGGCCCAGGGTGGCGGCCATCTTCACGAGCTTGCCCACGCCGTCCTGATCGAGACGGGCGAAGGGATCGCTCTCGAAGATCTTGGCGTCGTAGTAGCTGCCCAGGAACTTGCCGGCGTCGTCACGGGAGAAGCCGAAAGTCATCTGGGTCAGGTCGTTGGTGCCGAAGGAGAAGAACTCAGCTTCCTGAGCGATCTCGTCGGCGGTGACGGCGGCGCGCGGAATCTCGATCATGGTGCCCACGTGGTACTCCAGGGTGACACCCTTCTCCTCGAAGACCTTCTTGGCGGTCTCGTCCACGATCGCCTTCACATAGGCCAGTTCCTTGCGGGAGCCGACCAGCGGGATCATGATCTCGGGCACGATGTCATAACCGCACTCTTTCTTCACGTTGATCGCAGCCTGCAGGACCGCACGGGTCTGCATCTCGGCGATTTCCGGATAGGTGACGGCCAGACGGCAGCCGCGGTGACCCATCATGGGGTTGGACTCATGCAGGGCGTTGATCTTCTGCTTGACTTCCTCGACGGTGCGGCCCAGGTTGGCGGCCAGCTCCTCGATCTCGGCGGTCATGTCCAGGTGCGGCACGAACTCGTGCAGCGGCGGATCCAGATAGCGCACGGTCATGGGACGGCCTTCGAGCGCCTTGTACATGGCCTCGAAGTCACCCTGCTGCATGGGCAGGATCTTCGCCAGGGCCTTCTCACGCTGCTCCTTGGTGTCGGCGAGGATCATCTCGCGCACCGCGGCGATACGGGAAGCCTCGAAGAACATGTGCTCGGTGCGGCACAGGCCGATGCCCTCGGCGCCGAACTTCACAGCCTGGATGGTGTCGCGCGGGGTATCCGCGTTGGTGCGGACCTGCAGACGGCGAGCCTTGTCGGCCCAGCTCATGAAGCGCGCGAAGTCGCCGGAGATGGAGGCTTCCACGGTCGGGATCAGGCCGTCATACACGTTGCCGGTGGAGCCATCGACGGAGATCAGGTCGCCCTCGTGGTACTCCTTGCCCGCGATGGTCACAGCGGTCTCATCCGCGTTGAACTTCAGGTCGCCGCAGCCGACGACAGCCGCGCGGCCCATGCCGCGGGCCACGACCGCCGCGTGGGAGGTCATGCCGCCGAAAGCAGTCAGGATGGCCTGGGAGAAATCCATGCCCTCGATATCCTCAGGGGTGGTCTCCTTGCGGACCAGAATAACCTTTTCCTTCTTCTTGCCGTGCTCCGCCGCCTTCTCAGCGGTGAAGTAGATGGCACCGGCGCCGGCACCGGGGGAAGCCGGCAGGCCCTGCGCGATCTTGGCGCCCTTCTTGAGCGCATCGGCGTCGAAAGCGGGATGCAGCAGGGAATCCAGCTGCTTGGGCTCCACCTTCAGGACGGCCTCGTCCTCGGTGAGCACGCCCTCGTCCACCAGATCCACGGCGATGCGGAGGGCCGCCTGCGCGGTGCGCTTGCCGTTACGGGTCTGGAGCATGAACAGCTTGCCTTCCTGGATGGTGTACTCCATGTCCTGCATGTCGCGATAGTGGGCCTCCAGCTTGGTGGCCGTCTCGACGAACTGCCGGTACACGTCGGGCATCTGCTCCTCGAGCTGAGCGATGGGGGAAGGCGTCCGGATGCCAGCCACCACGTCCTCGCCCTGGGCGTTGAGCAGGTACTCGCCATAGAGTTTCTTCTCACCGGTGGAGGGGTTGCGGGTGAAGGCAACGCCCGTGCCGGAGGTCTCGCCCATGTTGCCGAACACCATGGACTGCACGTTGACGGCAGTGCC
>JAFWQU010000004.1 GCA_017508975.1 Clostridia bacterium
CCGGATGTTGTTCCGCGTCCACATGCACTCCTTGAAGCGCAGCTGCTCCGGTGTCTTGTCCACAATGATCTTCTGAATCTCCTTCTCCTGCTCGGGTGTCAGTACCTTGTTCTTCCCGGCAGGCCTGCCGCGTTTCTTCGGTTTCAGCGCCGCCGCTCCGCCCGTTTCATACAACTTCTTGACGTTCGAGACGTGTCCTACACTCACACCCAGGTCTTTTGCAATTTCCTTGCCCTTTTTGCCGTCCTTCAGCATCCGTATGATCGTTTTGCGGAGGTCGTGTTGTCCTTTGGATCCGATGTTCAGTGCATCGGACTTCAGCTCGTTTTCCACGGAAATAGTATACCACAAACGCCTGTTATTTTCAAGTTTTTATTGGTATATCAATAATCCCCAGAATGACGTACGCTGCCAGCTTTCGGATCACGTTGCTATCCCGAACCGAATAATGAATTGCGTCAATGAAGATGACCGGATATACCTCGCTTAGAGGCCGTTTCTGCCACTCCTCGATCTGAGGCAGCAGTTTGTCCGTCACGTCGGATATGAAACCCTCCGAGGCCTCAAATCCGTAGATGTCCATGAGCGTGTCGGAGATCTGCCGGGTTGTCATCCCTTTTGCGTACATGGAAATGATCTTCTGGTCGATATCCGATATGTCTTTCTGGCGCTTCTTGACCACCTGCGGCTCAAAGGTTGACTTCCGGTCCTGCGGCACCTCAATCTCCATCCCGCCATAGCTGGTCGTGATGTGCTTGCTCTTGTACCCGTTCCGGGCGTCATCGCTGTCTGAACGCTGGGATTTCCCGTATCCCAGATGCTCATCCATCTCTGACTCCATCATCTCCTTGATGGTTCCGCCCAACAGATCCTTCAAGGCTTCCTGGATGTCCGCTGCTGTTTCGATGTTGTACTCCTGCAGCAGTCCCTGGATGATGTTCCTTTTCCCCTCGGTCATGGGCTTGGGCTTGTAGTACTCCTTCTTCTTGTTCGCCATTGCAAAAGCCTCCTGTACTTTTTTATTCTATCACAGAAGGCCTCTGCCATTTGGCTTTTTGCAGACTTTATTTCACAGGCTCGATATCAACAGGCAAACTTGAAGGTTTCAACAACAAGATCAAGGTCGCCAAGCGTCTCGCTTATGGGTACCGGGATAACCATTTCTTCTTCACGCTTGTCAGGTTCCTTTCCATCCCTTTCCCAATTTTTCGTGAAGAACCGTTTTTTGTTTAAATGCCGAATTCAGAAAGAAGTGCTTTCAGGAACTTGAGAGTTCTGACCAACATCTCTTTCTCGTCATGGTTGCAATCCAAGAGGATATCCTGAATGTCGTTACCGACCAAGGAATGAGGATTTGCCAACGGGGAGGATGGCCTCCCGATTCCGCCCTATGCGGTTTACAACATCGGCGGCGGGACACCGGAGAACCTTCTGGACTATATCCAAACGCTGCAGGAAGAACTTGTCCGCGCGGGTGTATTGCCGGAGGACTATGATTTCGGCGCGCACAAAAAGCTTGTCCCGATGCAGCCGGGCGATGTGCCCGTGACGTATGCGGACAGCAAAGGGCTGGAGGAGGATTACGGCTTCAGGCCGATGATCGGGATCCGGGAAGGGCTCCGGAAGTTTGCGGAGTGGTACAAAGCGTATTACGGCTGAGACGCCAATTTCCCCCTGCCTCTATGCCAACCGGCTGATCATCTCCGCTAAGTTCAGATAGAACGCCCTGATGTCGTGCCGGTGGAGCAGGCCGCCCTGGAGCCACATATGGTCGCCCTTTACGGTGGGAAACACGTTCCAGAGACCGGGCTCAATGTGTGCCCGGTCCAGCGGCTTGGAGGGCGCGCCGGTGGGAACGGCTGCTGACAGGGTGTTCACCAGGCCGTCGTTCTCGCGCCAGGCTTCGTCAACGGTTATGCCGCCTGCCGTCTTGCCGGCATAGGCGCCGATCTGGCTGGCGCGCGCGACAAAGAGGGGCTCAATGCCCCGCACGGGCCGCCAGGTCCCGTCGGGATTCCGGACGGTGGCGCTGCACGGGACCGAGAAATAATACACGCCGGGCAGGGGATGCATCCGCTGATTCAGCGCCTGCGCGCGGTCCAGGTGCATGTCCCAGCCCGCGTAATCCCGCGTGTCGCGTCCGTCCTGCCGGGGGCTTGTTCCCCGGGACATCATCTTCGCCAGCAGCTTGCTCCACCAGGAAACTTTCACCGAGGACGGATCAAAGGACGGGTCGCTGAACAGATCGTAGGCGGTGGTGCCGTTCATGGGGGAGGCGAGGGTCACGAGGCTGTGAATCCGCTTTTCCATTCCGCCCACGAACAGCGGCGACAGCGCATCCGGCGCTGTTGTGAGACGCTCCTGTGCGTCCCCGTGGGCCAGCAGTTCCGAGAACATGCGCACGGTCGCGCCGCCGAAGGAATGCCCCAGCAGCACCAGGCGGGTGTCTGCGCTCCAGTCGGGAATCAGCGGGCAGGCCGAAAAGTCGCGGCCGTAGCGGTCGTGCCGGTATTCGCGGCAGTGCGCTTCCCCGTAGTCCACCCGGGTGCCGGCCAGCTGGGCATAGAGCTCACAGGCGCGGTCCCAGGCGCTGCCGGTGGGTGCGACGGACGCGGCCCAGCAGTCAAAGCCCTTCTCGCGGAGGAAGGAGATCAGGTCGCCGCCGCGCATGCCCCAGTAGGGCATCCTGCGATAGGCGTCGTCATAGCTGCCCCAGCCGGACAGTCCGTGGACAAAGATAAAACGCAGGGTGCTCATGGTGTTCACCGTCCCCGGAATGGTATGCTGATTCTCTTCTATAGAGTATGGGGATTTATGAAGGAGGTTTCGCGCCTGCGGGCGCGACCAGGGCTTTCCGATCGCCCTGGACCTTCGGGAGTGCACCTTTTTGGAGAGGGCGATTGGTTAGCGAAAAGTTTGTGGCGGTTGTTGATCTGATCACAGAAACAGTCTTGCGCCCAGATCAAAGGCCTTTTTGCGCTCTTCGGGGAAAACGGTTTCGTGGCGGTGCTGCTTTGCGGCCGGGTCGAACATCGTCCAGGGCCAGTCCGTTTTGCTGTAATCCTTCAGCTGCAGGGTGTCTCCGCTGATCAGGATTTCCGTGGGGCCGACGAAACGGGTCAGGGTCTGCTGGTAGTTCTGCACGAGCGGCAGGTAGGCGGTTTCCTGCGCGTTGCTGGTCATGATGAGCAGAACCGGGATAGGCCGCTGGTTGCAGCAGGGTGTCTCCAGGTTGTAGGTCAGATTTTGGAAGATCAGCCGCTCGTACAGCGCGCGGAAGGAGGCGGTCAACTCGCTGAGGTAGTTCGGTGAGCCGATGATCAGGCCGTCCGAATCCCGGATAGCGTCCAGCACGGGCGTGAGTCCGTCGCGGCAGATGCAGTGCCCCTTGTTCTTTTCCCGCTTACAGCCGAAGCAGGAGATGCAGCCGGTATATTTCTCCAGGCGGAACAGATCAAACCGCTCGACGGAAGCTCCGGCGGATTCCGCGCCCCGGGCTGCCTCCGAGAGCAGCGTGTCGGTGTTCCAGCCCTTCCGGGGACCTGCGTTGACCACAATAATCTTCTTTCCCATGATATCACCTCATTCTTAGACAAATCTCAGTTTAAAATGCTTATTGTTAACAGTGAGATTTCGCGGCCTGCGGGCCGCGACCAGGGCTTTCCGATCGCCCTGGACCTTCGGATGCATGCTGTTGCTTGATTTACAGTTTTTACTTGAGAGCAGTATTATTCGAAAACGTCCTCTATCTCCGGATAAAGCGCTCGTCCGCCCCGAGATCGTCGCTGACAAAGCGCTCCACGGTCATATGGAGATCATATTTCTCCCGCAGGGCCGCCAGCTGCACCATCATGGGGCTGGTGTGGTGCGCGTCGATGGCCTCCTGATCCCGCCAGCTGTCGATCAGCAGGATGGTCTCGGGGTCGTCCAGCGGCTGGAAATACTGGTAGCGAAGATTGCCCTCCTCCGCCCGGATGGCGGCGGCGATCCCGGAGAACTCCATCTCCTCGGCAAAAGCCCTGGCAGAGCCGTGAGTTCCCCTGTAATAGAGATTGACTGTGATCATGCGATTCACCTTCTTTTGGATGTCGAGGATTCCTTGCTGGTCATTGTACCAGATTTCCCATGAAAAAGCCAACCTCCAAAGCAGCTCCGCTCATGCAGCGGGGCTTTTTTTGTACCCGCGGGGACAAAAGTCGCCGTCAGATCATAGGCACAAAAGGCGTGAATCATTGGATTGTTACAATTTCGCAATATTTTGTTATATAATTTTTGTGAATTTTGATGGATTTCGGCTGTTTTTTATGCGAATCGCATTGATTTTTTGTGTGAATGAGGGCATAATACATCTGTCCTTTTATCAAGAAAGCGAAAATTGAGCGAAATATCGCAATAAACGAGTATCCGAATAGCTGGAGGAGGTACCATGCGAGACCTGTACAGGTGTCTGGCGGCGCTGATGGCGCTTTTGCTGGTGTTTTCGGCAGGACTGGCGGAGCCCGCGGCGCTCCGCGTGGAGGCGGAGGACGGCGTGCTCGAGGGGAACACGCAGGTCAAGCAGTCGGGATCGACCCTCTGGGTGGAGGGCTTCCAGAAGCCGGAGACCGACCGTGTGCGCATTCCGGTCGAGACGGAGGAGGGCTTCTACGACGTGTCGGTGCTGCTCGCCTCCGCCGGCGGACACAAGGAGAACCCGGTGCTGCTGGACGGCGTGGGCATCGGCCAGATCGTCACGGATAAGACCCGCTTCGGCCGCAGCACGCTGCAGCACATCTACTTCGGCGCGGGGTCCCACGAGCTGACGATCGGCACCAGCTGGGGCTGGATCAAGGTGGACGCGGTGGAGCTGACCCCCTCGGAGCCGCTCCCGGAGGACCTGTACGAGGTGCCGCGGACGCTGAGCGTGCCGAACCCGTCCCCGGAAGCGCAGCGGCTGTTCGACTGGCTCTGCGACTGCTACGGCAAAAAGGTGATCTCCGGCCAGTACTGCGACGGCGGCATGCTCGGGCTGGAGAACCAGGCGATCTGGCGGACGACCGGCGTGTATCCGGCGCTCCTCGGGCTGGACATGATGGACTATTCGCCCTCCCGGGTGGCCATGGGCGGGGAGCGGGACCACACCGTGCCCGAGGCCATCAAGTACTGGGAGAAGGGCGGCATCGTGACCTTCTGCTGGCACTGGAACGCCCCGGAGCCCTATCTGAAGGATCCGTGGTATTCCGGCTTCTATACGCAGTACACGACGCTGGACCTGGCGAAGATCATGGACGGCAGGGATGAGGAAGGCTATCGGCTGCTGATGCGGGACATCGACGCCGTCGCGGCGCAGCTGACCCGCCTAAAGGACGCGGGCGTGCCGGTTCTCTGGCGGCCTCTGCACGAGGCGAGTGGTGGCTGGTTCTGGTGGGGCGCATCCGGTGCGAGAGCCTATCTCAAGCTCTACCATCTGCTCTACGACCGGCTGACGAACGAGTACGGGCTCAACAACCTGATCTGGGTCTGGAACGGACAGGACGCGGCCTGGTATCCCGGGGACGACGAGGTGGACATCATCGGCATCGACATCTATCCGGGCGAGCGGGTTTATGATTCCCAGAGCTCGAGCTTCCTGGAGTGCATGCGGGTTACCCCGGCGCGCAAGATGATCATTCTCTCCGAGAACGGCTGCGTGCCGGACCCGGAGCTCCTCTTCCGGGACGGAACCGTCTGGGGCAGCTGGTGCACCTGGGGCGGCGAGTTCGTCCTGAGAAACAACAAACTGAACAGACCGAGCGAGCGCTATACCGAGACGGAGATGCTCAAGAAGTTCTATGCGGACGAGCGGGTGATCACCCGGAAGGACATTCCGGACCTGCGGGGAACCGGCGAAGAAGCGGCGACAGGAGAGTGACGGACGGATGAGAAAGTGGTTGGGACTGGCCCTGGCGGGGGCGCTGATCCTGGTGGCCAGTACCGCGGCGGCGGTGACGGAGATCACCCTGCCGGAGTACGAGGAGATCGTGAGCACCTACTCCATCGAGAAGAGCAACCCGATCTACAGCGACTATCAGGCGTCGAAGGACGAGAAGCGTCCGGACGCGCAGATTGAGATCGACGCCGGGGACGTGGTGCGCTACATCGAGGCGGACGGCACCGAGGAGCGGCAGCTGCTCCCGGACTACGAGGGCATGCCGGGCGTCTCGCTGCTCACGGGGGAGGAGGCTCTCGCGGAGTGGGAGTTCGACGTTGCGGAGGAGGGCTGGTATGACCTTTATGTCAGCTACTACCCCTACGCGGGCAAGAACTCCGAGATTCAGCGCGCGTTTTTCATCGACGGCGAGCTGCCCTACGACGAGCTGGCGCTGATCGCTTTCACGCGCGTCTGGCGCAACGACCTGCATCCCGAGGTGCAGCGGGTGACCGACGAGAAGGGCGTGAACGTGATCCGCTGGCGCAAGGATAACCAGCTCAACGACCTCAAGCCCTCCCCGGGGGAGGTGCCCGAGTGGGTTGAAACGGCCATCCACGACAGCAACGGCTACATCACCGACAATCTCGGCATCTATCTGACCCCCGGGCGGCACACGCTCTCCATGCTCTCGCTGCGGGAGCCGCTCCTGGTGCGCAAGTTCACCTTCCGCAACGAGGGCAAGCCGCTGCCGTACGCCGAGACGCGGATCGGCGAGGGTGCGCAGGCCAGCGGGCAGGTGATCCGCATCGAGGCGGAGACCGCGCAGCGCACCTCCTCCCAGATGCTCTATCCGGTGCAGGACCAGGCCAGCGCGGCGGTCTATCCGGCCAGCGCGCGCTACCTCCTGAACAACACCATGGGCGGCAACGCCTGGAAGAACGCCGGCCAGTGGATCGAGTGGGAGTTCGAGATCAAGCAGGAGGGCGACTACTGCCTGACGCTGTTTGACAAGCAGAATTTCGTCCGCGGCATCGACGTGTACCGCAAAATCCTCATCGACGGCAAGGTGCCCTTCGAGGAGTTCGGCGCGATGCACTTCGCCTACGGGCAGAACTGGCGCATGGAGACGCTCGGCGTCAAGGGCGGAAGCCCCTACTGCTTCCACCTCAAGGCCGGACAGCACACGGTGCGCATGGAGGTGGTGCTCGGCGAGATGGCGGGCATCATCAGCCAGGTGCAGCAGTGCGTCCAGCAGCTCAACGAGATCTACCGCAAGGTGCTCTACATCACCGGCGTGTCGCCTGACCAGTACCGCGACTACCAGATCGAGCGCTCCCTGCCGGAGCTCAGGCAGGATCTGGTGAACGTGCGGGAGGACCTGCGCGTGGCGATCTCCGCGCTGGAGGTCACTGCCGGCCACACAAGCGACAAGCTGACCGTGCTCAAGACCATGGACGACCAGCTCGGCGAGCTGATCGAGGACCAGGAGCGCTTCACGGAGGTGCTCGCCTCCTACAAGACCAACGTCCGCGCGTGCGGCAACTGGATCACGCAGGTGCTCGGCCAGCCGCTGCAGGTGGACCGCCTCTACATCCACACCGCGGACATCAAGCCCACGGCGGAGAACGGCGGCTTCTTCCCCGGACTCTCCCACGAGACCGAGCGGCTGTTCAACTCCTTCGTGATCGACTATAACCAGGTCGGCAACGTGGCCACCGGCTCCGACGGAACGGTTATCACGCTGTGGATCGGCACGGGCCGCGACCAGGCGAACGTCATCAAGTCCCTGATCGACGAGGACTTCACCCCGAACACCGGCATTAACGTCAACGTCCAGCTGGTGGACATGAACACGCTGCTGCGGGCGACGCTCTCCGGCCAGGGCCCGGACGTGGCCATCCAGGTGGCCAACACCACCGGCATCGCGGGCGCGGTCATGAACACCGGCAACGACACCCCGGTCAACTACGGCCTGCGCCACGCTGTGCTCGACCTGACGCAGTTCGATGACTTTGAGGAGGTCATCAAGCGCTTCGACAATGACGCGCTGGTGCCCTTCAGCTTCAACGGCGCGACCTATGCGCTGCCCGACACGCTGACCTTCCCGATGATGTTCTACCGCAAGGACATCCTCAAGGAGATCGGCCTGGAGGTGCCCACCACCTGGGATGAGGTGAAGGTCGCCATGTCGGTGCTCTCCAAGAACCAGATGGAGTTCGGCATGCTGCCCGGCGAGCAGACCTTCGCGATGCTCCTGTTCCAGGCCGGCGGCGAGTACTACACCGAGAACGGCGACGCTTCCGCGCTGGACAGCGACGTGGCCATCAACGTGTTCCGCCGCTACTGCGAGTTCTACACGGACTACCGCCTGGACCGCGCCACGAGCGTGGAGGAGCGCTTCCGTACCGGAGAGTGCCCGATCATCATCGCGGACTACACGACCTACAACAACCTGCAGGTCTCCGCGCCGGACATCTACGGCCTGTGGGACTTCACCCACGTGCCCGGCACGGTGCAGGAGGACGGCAGCATCCGGACGACCACCGGCTGCTCCGGCCTGGCGGACATCATCATGAGCGCGACCAAGGAGCCGGAGGCCAGCTGGGAGTTCCTGAAGTGGTGGACAAGCGCGGAGACGCAGACCCTCTACGGCCGCGAGATGGAGTCCCTGATGGGCTCCTCCGCCCGTGTGGCGACCGCGAACATCGAGGCGCTGGGCAACCTGTCCTGGCCGATCCGCGATTACCGCGCGCTCTACGCGCAGTTCCAGAGCATCAAGGGCATCCCGCAGGTGCCCGGCGGCTACTACACCTGGCGCAACGTGAACAACGCCTTCTACGCCGTGACCACGGACAACGCCAGCAAGGGCCGCAACGAGTCGGGCAACACCCCGCGCGAGGAACTGACCGACAAGATCTTCTACATCAACGCCGAGATCACCTACAAGCGCCTCGAGTTCGGCCTGCCGGTGAGGACGCAGGGAGAGGGGGAGTAAGATGAGCCAGACAGTGATCAATCCCAAGAAGCCGCAGGATTTCACCCTGCGCCATGAGATCTGGAAGAATCGCGCCTCCTATTTCCTGATGGCGCCCTACTTCATTCTCTTCTTCCTCTTCACGGTGCTGCCGGTGCTGATGTCGGTCTACCTCTCCTTCACGTATTTCAACATGCTGGAGATGCCGCGCTGGGTCGGCTGGCAGAACTACATCAAGCTCCTGCTGGAGGATGATATCTTCATCATCTCCCTGCGCAACACGCTGCTCTTCGCGGTGATCACCGGCCCGGTCAGCTACCTGCTGTGCCTGATCTTCGCGTGGATCATCAACGAGTTCACCCCGAAGGTGCGCACGATCCTGACGCTGATCTTCTATGCGCCCTCCATCTGCGGCAACGCCTACATGGTCTGGAACCTGATCCTGACCGGCGACCGCTACGGCTACCTGAACGGTATCCTGCTGCGCCTAGATCTGATCAACCAGCCGATCCTGTGGATGCAGACCGAGCGCTACATCATGCCCGTGCTGATCGTCGTGCAGCTGTGGCTCTCGCTGGGCACCGGCTTCCTGTCCTTCATCGCCGGTCTGCAGACCGTGGACAAGGGCATGTACGAGGCGGCGGCCATCGACGGCGTCAAGAACCGCTGGCAGGAACTCTGGTTCGTCACCCTTCCCGCGATGAAGCCGCAGCTGATGTTCGGCGCGGTCATGCAGATCACGCAGTCCTTCGCGGTGGCGGACATCTCGATCTACCTGGCGGGCAACCCCTCGGTCAACTACGCGGGCGCGACCATCGTGACCCACCTGCTGGACTATGGTTCGACCCGTCTGGACATGGGCTATGCCTCCGCCATTGCCACCATCCTCTTCCTCTTGATGGTCGGCACGAACAAGCTGGTGCAGCGGCTGCTCAGAAGGGTGGGTGAGTAAGAGATGATGAAGGCAATCTTCCACGGCCGGGAAAAGGAGGAACTGACCCCGGAGCAGGAGGCGGAGCTTCGACGCGCGCGGATCGAGAAGATGCAGCGCAAGATGAAGCACAAGTCCGGCAAGAAAAAGCTGAACCGCTCCAAGGCCGGCAACGCGCTTCTGTTCTTCCTGATGGGGATCTGCGGCGTGTTTATGGCGCTGCCGCTGGTCATGATCATCAACAACACCCTCAAGCCGCTCGACGAACTGTACCAGTTCCCGCCGAGAATCTTCGTCCGAAACCCCACGCTGTCCAACTTCAGCGACCTGTTTGTGCTGATGAATGAGAGCTGGGTGCCGCTGTCCCGGTACGTGCTCAACACGATCATCATCACCCTGGGCGGCATGATCGGCCACGTGGTGATCGCGTCCCTGGCGGCCTACCCGCTGGCGAAGCACAAGTTCCCGGGCCGGAACATCCTCTTCTCGATGGTCGTCCTGTCCATGATGTTCTCCTGGACGGTGACACAGATTCCCCAGTACCTGATCATCTCCTGGCTCGGAATCAACAACACGCACGCGGCGCTGATCCTGCCGGCCTGGTCGTTTGGCATGGGCCTGTACCTGATGAAGCAGTTCATGGAGCAGCTGCCGGACTCCATCATGGAGAGCGCACGGCTGCAGGGCGCCAACGAGTGGCAGATCTTCTGGAAGATCATCATGCCGAACGTGAAGCCCGCCTGGCTGACGCTGGCCATCTTCCAGTTCCAGCAGATGTGGGGCAACACCGGCGGCATGTTCCTCCGTTCCGAGGAGCTCAAGCCGCTGCAGTACGCGCTGCAGCAGATCACGGCGGGCGGCGTGAGCCGCGCCGGCGCGGCCGCGGCGGTGACCTTCATCATCGCGGCGATCCCGATCACATTCTTCCTGATCTGCCAGAGCTCGATTCTGGAGACCATGACCACCTCGGGCATGAAGGATTAAGGGGGGAGAGCGCAATGAAAACGAGAAAACGGCGGCTCCTGGCCCTGTGCCTGCTCCTGGCGGTATGTCTCACGGCGGTCTGCGCGCAGGCGAACGATTCGCTTCCCTATGACTGCTACAACTACGACCACTGGAACAACATCCTCTACACTCCCGCGCCCTATGTGCCGGACGGCAGCGTCTCGGGCGCCGCGCTGACCTGGCAGGGGGCGCCGCTGGGCGCCTTCCGGACGCCGCAGGACCTCTGCGTCTCGCCTGACGGCGACCTCTACCTGGCGGACACCGGCAACAACCGGATCGTGGTGCTCAGCGGGGACCTGAAGACGGTCAAGCAGGTCATCACCGGCTTTGAGGCGAACGGCAAGGCCGAGACCTTCTCAGCGCCCTACGGCGTGGCGGTCTCGCAGAACCGGCAGCTGTACATCGCCGACTCCCAGAACCACCGGATCGTGGTGCTGGAGCTGGACGGCAGCTTCGTCAAGTACGTGCAGAATCCGCAGAGCGAGGTGCTGGACGAGGGCTTCGTCTTCACCCCGTGGAAGGTGTCCGTGGACTACGCGGACCGCGTGTACTGCGTGGCGCAGAACATGTTCCAGGGCATCATGGTCTTCACGGCGGAGGGCGATTTCACGGGCTTCTTCGGCACCATCAGCGTCAAGATCAGCCTGTGGGACAAGTTCTGGCGCAAGATCGCGACCAAGGAGGAGCGCTCCAAGCAGCAGCTCTTCATCCCCACGGAGTTCACCGGCATCGACGTGGATGACGAGGGCTTCGTCTACGCCTCCAGCAAGGACACGGACGGCCTCCAGGCGGTGCGCCGGCTGAATCCCCGCGGCGAGGACGTCATCCGCAAGGGCCCGATGGAGAACCTCGGCGGCGACCGCGTCTTCGGCCAGGCCGGCAACTACGCTGGCCCGAGCCAGATCGTCGACGTCGTCTACCGCGACCACGGCATCTACTCGCTGCTGGACCTCCTGCGCGGCCGCATCTTCACCTACGACCACGAGGGCAACCTGCTCTACATCTTCGGCGGCAAGGGCAGCCAGGAGGGCACCTTCCGGACGCCCGCGGCGATTGAGTCGATCGGCAACCACCTCCTGGTGCTCGACTCCCAGCAGGCCAACGTCATGATCTTCACCGAGACCGAGTACGGACGGCTGATCAACGAGGCGGTCGCCCTGCGCTATGACGGCGACGAGAGCGAGGCCGTGGCCCTCTGGGAGGGCGTGCTGCGGCTGGACGAGAACAACGAGCTGGCCAACTCCGGCATCGGCAAGGCGTACCTCTCCGCCGGCGACAACGAGAAGGCGCTGATCTATCTCCGCCGGGGCATGAACCGCGCCTACTACTCGGTGGCGTACAAACGCTGGCGCAATGACGCGCTGCGCGACAACATCAGCTGGGTGCTCAGCGCGGTGATCGCGCTTGTGGTGCTCGGCGTGGTCTGGAAAAAACTGATCCGGCCCAGGATCGCCGCGAGGGGAGGGAAAGCCACATGAAGCGACTGTTCAGCAAGGAGCGGTGGAAGTTCCTTTTCTACACCGTGAGCCATCCGGCCGACGGCTTCTACTGGATCCGCCACCAGGACCGGGGCAGCATTGCGATCGCGATCCTGCTGGTGCTCGCCTACGGCATCTCCTTCTCCATGAACCGGATCTACGCGAGCTTCATCGTCAACGACATTGAGCCGCGCACGGTGAACCTGCTGGCGGAGCTGGCCGGCGTGGCGCTGCTCTACTTCATCCTCTGCGTCGGCAACTGGTCCGTGACCTGTCTGATGGAGGGCGAGGGCCGCTTCAAGGATATCCTGATTGCGATCGGCTACTCGCTGCTCCCCATGACGGTCACCACCATCCTCGCGACGCTGGTCTCCCAGCTGGTCGCGGAGAACGAGGAGGCGTTCTACACCATCCTCATGGGGGTGGGTACCGCCTATTCGGTGATTATGATGCTGGTCGGCATCATGCAGATCCACAACTACACCATCGGAAAAACGCTGATCACGCTGTTCATCACCGTGATCGCGGTGCTGATCATCATCTTCCTGGCGCTTCTGGTGCTGAACCTGATCACCCAGGTCTACAGCTTCCTGCACAACATCTATATGGAATTGATATTCCGATTCTGAGAGGGGGACGGCAGCATGCAGAATACCAACGAAAGCTATCAGTTACCGCCCCAGCTCAAGAAGATTCTCTGGAGCATCCTGGCGGTGGCCCTGGTAGCGGTGGGCTGCTTCGTCTGGTGGTATGTGGCGAAGTACCGCAACTACACGGTCTACCGGGAGATGGTGCAGGCTCCGCGGGAGCTGGCGGAGGGGACGGAGTTCAAGAAGCTCACCTCCGGGGAGAGCCTTCCCGGATTCGAACTGGCGGCGGAGAACGAGACCATGGCGCTCTACCTGAAGCGCGAGACGGCGGAGATCGCGGTCCGCGACAAGCGGGACGGCACGGTGGTCTACTCCAACCCCCAGGACGCGGGCAGCGACCCGATCGCCAAGTCCGGCTCCAACCAGGAGAACCTGCGGAGCCAGTTCATCCTCAGCTATCTGAACGCGGCGGACCAGGAGGGCGTCGCCTGGAGCTCCAACGCCAAGGCGGTCAAGAACGAGCAGGTGGAGTTCCAGTCCATCCCGGACGGCCTGCGCGTGATCTACACGCTCTCCAACAAGAAGATGCTGCTGGTGCCGGACCAGCTGAACGAGGCCTGGTACTCGCAGTTCGACGGGGTCAAGGACGTCACCAGCAACTACGTGCTCAATGAGGAGAATGGTCTGTACGAGCTGAAGACCCGCGGCCTCACCACCCGCACGACGCAGAAGATCGACGCGGCGCTGCGCAAGGGCGGCTTCTCCCTGGACGACTATGAAGAGATGCAGGCCCTGCAGGAGAAGGATGAGGAGACCGAGGAGGAGGAAGCCCTCTCCTTCGTTGTGACGCTCGACTGGCGGCTCAACGCGGACGGTGTCCAGGTGACGGTTCCCTATGAGGGGATCGAGGAGTACGGCGGCGGCAAGATCCGCTCGATCCAGCTGGCTCCGTTCTTCGGCGCAGCCGGCAGCGAGGAGACGGGCGCCATGGTGGTGCCCGACGGCAGCGGCGCGCTGATCCGCTTCAACAACGGCAAGAACAGTTTCTCTCAATACACCCAGAGCATCTATGAGATGGATCTGGTGGACAGCGACCTGGTGGCCACGCAGAACATTCAGCCGGCGCGCCTGCCGCTCTTCGGCATCTGCCGCGAGAACGAGACGATCCTGGCGACCTGCGAGCGCGGCGCCTCGCTGGCCAACGTGGTGGCCGACGTGGCGGGACGCTACAACAACTACAACTACGCGTACTTCACCTTCAACGTGCGCCGGACGGACACGCTGCTGATCGCCGGCGAGGAGGCCCCGGTCGCGGAGCGCGACTACTATCCGGTGGACTGCACGGTGCGCTACACGCTGCTCGGCAAGGACTACACCGGCTACAGCGGCCTCGCCCGGGCCTACCGGGAACGGCTCCTGAGCGAGGGCAAGCTCCGGCAGGCGGGCGGTGAGAGCGGGGACATCCCCTTCTACTACGATGTGATCGGCGGCGTGAAGGAGACGGCACACTGGTTCGGCGTGCAGTACCTGCGCGTGCTGAGCATGACCTCCTTCGACCAGGCGCAGAGCATCGCGGCGGAACTCAAGCGGGAGGGCATCTCCAACCAGTGCATGAACCTTCAGGGCTGGATGAACGGCGGCTATTACCACGATCCGGTGACGAAGGTCAGGGTGCTGGGCCAGCTGGGCGGAGAGGGCAAGCTCCGCGACCTGCAGGAGTTCCTGCTCCGCAGCGGCGGCATGCTCTATCCCGACGCCTCGGTTCAGTTCGTGACGGACATCGCGAAGGGCTTCCGGGTCAGCGAGGAGGCCAGCCGCTACTACGCGGAGGGCTACGCGGTGGAGCTGGGCGTCATCAACCCGGTAACGCTGCGGAGAACCGCCACCCTGGGATACCGGGAGCGCGGCTATCTGCTGCTCTCACCGAAGTTCCTGCCGCGCCACATCGCGGGGCTCCGGGACGCGGTCAACCGCCTGAAGCTCAAGGGCGTCAGCCTGCGGGACCTGGGCAGCGAGCTGCACTCCGACAAGCGGCGCAATAACCTCATCAACCGGGAGGCGGCGCTGGATGTGGTGCGCAACGCCTTCGGACAGATCGCCTCCACGGACGCCTCGGTGATGGTCGCCGGCGGCAATGACTACAGCCTGCCTTACGCGAGTCATGTGATCAACGCGCCGGTCATGGCGACGATCTTCCCGATCGTGGATGAGGAGATCCCGCTGTGGGAGATGGTGGTGCACGGCTCGATGGGCTACGCGGGCAGCGCGATGAACCTGACCCAGAGCGAGAACCAGAAGGTGGACCTGCTGCACCTGATCGAGATCGGCGCTTCCACGCACTACACCTTCACCTGGCGGGACGCCGCGGATATGAAGTACACCGGCGTCAACAACAACTTCGCCACCACCTTCTCCACTTGGAAGGACAAGGCGGTGGAGGCGTACCGCTTCGTCAACGGTGCGCTGCACGGGGTCAGCGGCGCGGCGATGGTGGAGCACACGCGCCTGGAGAACGGCTTCGCCCGCGTCCGCTATGACAACGGCGTGACGATCTACGTCAACAGCTCCGAGTCGGAGGCGTCCGCGGACGGCGTGAGCGTTCCCGCGCTGAGCTACCTGGTTGTGGGAGGTGAGCAGCAATGACCGTGAGACCCAAGAAAAAGGGCATCAGTCTGTCCTATGAGCAGCGCAACGCGGTGCGCGGCTACAGCTTCATCCTGCCCTGGCTGATCGGCTTTGCCATGTTCTACATTGTTTCCCTGGGGCAGCTGGTGCAGTTCAGCTTCTGGGAGATCACCATGGATCCGAACACGGGCATGACCCATAATTCCGTCGGCTTCGCCAACTATATCACGGCCTTCACGAGCCACGCGTCCTTCAAGCAGACCCTGACCTCCTCGATCATGGACATGCTGATCGACCTGCCGATGATCGTGTTTTTCTCCCTCTTCGTGGCGCTGATCCTGAACCGGAAGTTCAAGGGCCGCGCGCTGGTGCGCGCGATCTTCTTCCTGCCGATCATCCTCAGCGCGGACGCGGTGGGCGACGCGATCAACCGCGCGGCGGAGCTGGTCTCGGCGGGCGTGTCCTCCTCCGAGCTGGAGACCGCCCAGGCGGGTACGGTGTCCATCAGCTACTACATTCAGCTCTTCGGGGATCTGGCGCTGCCGGACAACATTCTGGAGTACATCGTCGGCGCCGTGAACCGCATCGCCTCCATCATCCGGGGCTTCGGCGTGCAGACCATCCTGTTCATCGCGGCGCTGCAGTCGATTCCGAGCTCCCTGTACGAGGTGGCAAGGATCGAAGGCGCGACCGGCTACGAGACACTCTGGAAAGTCACGATCCCGATGACCATGCCGCACATCATCACCAACACGATCTACACCCTGGTGGACCGGTTCACCAACAGCGAGATCGTGGCGCTGGCCTCGAGGACTTACCGGCAGTACTACGATTACGGCCTGTCCTCCGCCTTCTCGGTGATCTCCACGCTGATCACCTGTGCGATTCTCGGCCTGATCGTCTACCTGCTCAACAAGCGGGCGTTCTACTACAACTGAGGGAGGTGTGAGGCATGCAAAAAGTTGAAAAAAAGAAGTTCAGCTGGCAGGAATTCAAGGCCTCTCCGCAGTATTTTGATAAGAAGAGCCGAACGCTGAACGGAACCAAGAATTTCTTCCTCGCGCTCTTCCGGCTGATCATCATCGTGGGCATCAGCTATATCATTCTGGCCCCGGTGATCGAGATCATCGCCCGCTCCTTCTTCTCGGAGGCGGACTCCGTCAACCCGATGGTGTTCACGATCCCGATCTCCCCGACGCTGGAGCGTTACGAGAAGGTGCTCCAGTACATGGACTATCTGCCCATCCTGGGCAATACGCTCCTGTACGTGGCGGGCGTCACGCTGGCGCAGCTGCTGATCTGTTCGATGGTGGGCTACGGCTTCGCGCGGTACCGCTTCCCGCTCAAGGGCGTGTTCTTCGCCTTTGTGGTGGTGATGATCGTGGTCCCGATGAGCACGATCCAGTTCCCGCTGTATGTGGCGTTCCGGTACTTCAACGTGCTGCCCTACGCAGGGATTGCCGCGGCGTTCGGCATCTTCCTCCTGGTGATGGGCATCCGGACCCGCAACAGCATCTCCAAGTGGGTCACGATCGCCGCGGGCGCCGCGGTTGTGGCGGCTGCCGCGATCTTCGCGAAGCAGTATATAGACGGCGGCTCGGTGCCGATCAACCTGCACCGCACGGTCTGGCCGACCTTCATCATGACGATCTTCGGCTGCGGCCTGCGCTCCGGACTGTATATCTACATCTTCAACCAGTTCTTCCGCGGCCTGCCCAAGGAGATCGAGGAGGCGGCGCTGGTGGACGGCGCCGGCACCTTCTACACCTACTTCCGGATCATGATGCCCAACGCCACGCCGGCGGTCATCACCGTCGCGGTGTTCTCCATCGTCTGGCAGTACAACGACTCCTTCTTCGCTAGCAACTTCACGATCCCGGACTCCGTCCTGATCACGCAGAAGCTGGCAGGCCTGGTGGACCGGATCGCCAACGCGGAGAAGATCTACAGCCTGCGCGAGCAGCGCCTGTACTTCAACGCCGGCGTGGTGCTGGTTCTGGTGCCCATCGTGCTGATCTATGTGATCCTCCAGCGCCGCTTCATCGAGGGCGTGGAGCGCTCCGGCATCGTGGGCTGATTCCCCTTCCGTTTCCTCTGCCCGAGGGGGCAATGATATAAAAGGAGGTACCCCAATGAGAAAGGTAATTTCCTGGCTGCTGATTGCGGCAATGGCAATCAGCATGTTCGCTGTGGCGTCCGCGGACGTGGGCAACAGCGGAACCATCCGCTCGGTGAGCGCGTGGACGGAAGCCGCTGAGGAAGTGGCCGAGGTCGTGGAAGAGGCCGCCGAGGCCGTCGAGGAGACTGCCGAGGAAGTCGTCGAGCAGGCCGCCGAGGCTGTCGAGGAAGCCGCCGAGGCTGTCGAAGAGGCCGCTGAGGAAGCCGTGGAGGAGGCTGCTGCCCCCGTGACGGCTGAGATCATCGACTTCGAGGACGGCGCTTACGGCTTTGTGGGCCTGTCCACCGCCAAGGGCAACGCCGACGGTTCCGCGACGCTCGAGGTCGTGGAGTACAACGGCTCCAACGCCCTGAAGGTGACCCCCGCGGGCAAAGCCCCCTATGTGGCGTTCAATGTGGAAGGCCTGCTGGGCGACCGTTTCGCCGACCTGGCCTCCGTGAGCATTGAGTTCGGCGCGGACATGGGCGCGGACGGCAAGTTCCACGCTATCTCCGGCAACGTGTACAGCTATACCGGCGAGGACAACGCCGAGACCAAGTATGGCTGGTCCGTGTACATGGAGAAGAAGAATCCCCGCACCGTCGTGACGACCTTCGCCGCGCCCTTCGTGGCCGGAGCGGGCAACTACATCATGGTGTCCAAGGAAGATCAGGCGAACGGCGATCCCGTGGCCTTCTATCTGGACAACGTGAAGTTCATGGACGCTGAGGGCAACGCCATCCCCGTGGACCTCTCCGCGGAGTATGTGTCTGCGGACACCGGCCGCGATCTCAGCAACCTGGTGGTTCTGACCAACGCGGTTGAGTTTGCGGGCTTCTCTGGCATCACCGGCAGCGGCTGGGGCCAGAACGGTCTCGAGATGCCGCAGGAGTTCGTGGACGCGCTGGTGCCCGGCTCCGTGGTGGAGATCGACTATGAGAGCGCCGACGGCACCATCTGGGTCGTGATGCCCTGGGCGCAGGCCGGCTGGATCCGCGTGGCGCAGGGCCAGGCCGCGATCAACAACTCCAAGACCACCGCTCAGATCCCCTACGACAAGTTCGTGGCGGGCTGCGGTGAGGACAAGTCCACCTGGGGCGCGATGTTCCAGTGCGAGGCGCAGACCGACTGGACCGTGTACGCGGTGCGCGTCGGCATGCCCAGCAACCAGATCGTGCTGAAGAACGCGGTCGAGTTCCCCGGCTTTGAGAAGTCCGCCGGCGCCTGGGCGCAGGACGGCCTCGAGATGCCGCAGGAGATCGTGGACGCGCTGGTGCCCGGCTCCGTGATTGAGTTCACCTTCGAGTCCGAGGACAACAACCTCTGGCTGGTTATGCCCTGGGCGGCCGCCGGCTGGAGCCGCGTGGCCCAGAACGCCGCGACCATCGTGGGCGACAAGTGCTATGTGACCTATGAGCAGATCGTGGAAGTCTGCGGTGAGGACAAGTCCACCTGGGGCGCCATGATGCAGGCCGAGGGTTCCGCTCCCTGGACCGTGTACGGCGTGCGCGTGGGCCAGAAGGGCGAGTTCTACGGCCTGACCGATCTGGTGGCCTTCCCGGGCTTCGAGAAGTCTGCCGGCGCCTGGGCGCAGGACGGCGTCGAGATGCCGCAGGAGATCGTGGATGCGCTGGTGCCCGGCTCCGTGGTGACCATCAACTACGAGTCTGAGGACGGCAACATCTGGATCGTGATGCCCTGGGCTTCCGCCGGCTGGAGCCGCGTGGGCAACGACGGCGCGGACGTGGCGGATGGCCACATCGCGCAGGTGACCTATGAGCAGATCGCTGCGGTGTGCGGCGAGGACAAGGCAACCTGGGGCGCCATGATGCAGTGCGAGGGCTCCTCGAACTGGACGGTCTACAGCGTGGCTGTGGGCCAGGCGATCAAATAAGCCTTCTCAATCCTTAGCGGAGATTCAACGGGGATGCGGGAGCGCATCCCGCATCCCCTGAGACAAAAGAATAAGGAGGAACCCATTCATGAAGAGAATTCTCGCGATTGCCCTGGCGCTGTCCATGCTGCTGTCCATCGTCGGCGTGGCCAGCGCGGACCGCAACCTGGTGTTCGGCACCTGGTGGGAGATCTACTACGATTCCTCTGACGAGTCGGTGGAAGCCAACGGCGGCACCGGCACCGATAAGGACTATGCGATGTTCGACAACGTCAAGCAGATCGAGGAGACCTACGGCGTCACCTACGACTGGGAGAACCTGACCTATCAGGGCATTGTCGACTCCATCAACAACTCCATCCTGGCCGGCGAGCCCGACTGCGACGTCTACATGGCGGAGCTGGGCTTCGGCGTGCCTGCCCTGCTGAACGGCCTGGGCACCGACATGCGCGACGTGCTGGATCCCGACGATCCCCTGCTCAAGGGTGAGGATCCCGTGCTGGGCTATGTGGCCCTGCCCAACGGCGCTGTTTCCCTGCTGGCTGTGAAGGGCGCTCAGACCCAGATCGAGGCGACCTATCCGCTGGCCTTCAACCTCCAGATGATCGAGGAAGCCAACCTGGAAGACCCCCGTGCCCTGGTGGAGCGCGGCGAGTGGACCTGGGACAAGTTCCGTGAGTACTGCAACATCCTGACCCGCGACCTCGACGGCGACGGCGTCACCGACGTGTACGGCTACGGCGGCTGGATGGGCGACTTCCTGCTCTACTGGTGCTTCTCCAACGGCACCTACATCGCTGCGACCGCACAGGAGAACCTCTCCTCTCCCGAGGTGGGCGAGACCCTGAAGTTCCTGCAGGATCTGTATGTGACCGATCAGTGCGCGTACCCGATCCCCGCCGAGAACGGCTGGGACGTGTGCCGCTGGCTGTATCGTGACAAGAAGGTTGCCTTCGCCACCACCGCTGTGTGGATTCTGGACAACTACAAGGACTACACCGGCGACAGCCCCCTGGACTTCGACATGGTGTTCGTCGACTATCCGACCGGCCCCAGCGGCAACCCCGAGACCAACGCGATGAAGAAGGCTGCCTCCAACTACTACTTCATCCCCGCCGGCGTCGAGGATCCCAAGCTGGTCTACGACGTGTTCCGCGCCTATCAGAACTGGTATCATGACGACATCGAGCTCCGCGACCAGGTGGATGACTGGTGGTATGAGTCCACCTCCAGCGATCTGGATCTGCAGGAGTGGAACTTCGACGTCATGATGAAGATGGGCTCCCGCGAGACCGTCGACTTCCTGGATCTGTGCATCAATGACATCGACTTCATGGGCCTGCTGCACGGCGACATCACCCCCGCTCAGCTGCAGGAGACCTACAAGCAGGTTGTGCAGGACATGCTCGACAGCCTGTTCAACAACTGAGTTCTCTCCGGATATCCCGGCTGCCCGTACACCCGTGCGGGCAGCCCCTTCTTTGATCAGAAAGACGAGGAATTGTATACATGAGCAAGTATCAGATTCTCGCGCCGAAGCTGGACAACATGCCCTGGCAGGAGCGCACGGACGAGCCCTCCAACTCCCCGCTGTGGCGCTGGGAGGAGAACCCGATCATCGGCCGCAATCCCCTGAAGGGCGTTGCCCGGATCTTCAACAGCGCCGTGATGCCCTATGAGGGCAAGTACATCGGCGTGTTCCGCGGGGAGCAGTGCGACGGCGTCTCCTTTATCTACCTGGGCCACTCGGAGGACGGCGTGCACTGGGAGTTTGAGCCGGACAAGATCCAGTTCGTGGACGAGGACGGCAACCCCTTCCAGCCCATCTACGCCTATGATCCCCGCCTGGTGAAGGTCGAGGACACCTATTACATCATGTGGTGCCAGGACTTCTACGGCGCGGCGATCGGCCTGGCGAAGACGCAGGACTTCAAGACCTTCGTGCGGGTGGAGAACCCCTTCCTGCCCTTCAACCGCAACGCGGTGCTCTTCCCCCGGAAGATCAACGGCAACTTCATGATGCTCTCGCGTCCGTCCGACTCCGGACACACGCCCTTCGGCGACATCTTCCTCTCGGAGAGCCCGGATCTGAAATACTGGGGCAAGCATCGCCATGTGATGAGCCGCTCGGGCAACTGGTGGGAGAGCCTCAAGATCGGCGGCGGCGCCGCGCCCATTGAGACCAGCGAGGGCTGGCTGCTGTTCTACCACGGCGTGAGCGGCACCTGCAACGGCTATGTCTACTCCATCGGCGGCGCGATCCTGGACATCGACGAGCCCTCCCGTGTGAAATACCGCAGCGCAAACTGGCTGCTGACCCCCGAGAAGTGGTATGAGGAGCGCGGCTTCGTACCGAACGTGACCTTCCCCTGCGCCACGCTCCAGGATCCGGACACCGGCCGCGTCGCGATCTACTACGGCTGCGCGGACAGCTATGTCGGCCTGGCCTTCG
The DNA here is from genome assembly GCA_017508975.1 of Clostridia bacterium. Taxonomy (GTDB): domain Bacteria; phylum Bacillota; class Clostridia; order Christensenellales; family Aristaeellaceae; genus RUG11272. Next base: position 21,998 of record JAFWQU010000004.1, read on the forward strand.
GCTATGTGGACGAGATCATCGACTATATCAAGGCAAACAGCCGCCTCTCCGGCACCGACACGGAGCTGGGCCGGCGGTGAACTTCGGGGCTGCCTCTGAGCGGGGCAGCTCTTTTTTTGTCGTGCTCCATGCCCTTTTGGAGGAATCTGTGCTACAATTGGGGACAGAAAAGAGAAAAGGTGTGAGGCTCGGATGTTCAAACCCAACCCATTGTTTACCGACGGATGCGTACTGCGGCATGGACGGGAGATCGCGGTCTTCGGCGAGGCGGACAGCGGCGCCCGGGTGAAGGCGCGGCTGACAGACCGGGAGGGCGTCTGTCTCGGGGCGGCGTCCGGTTCCGCGCGGGAGGGGCGCTTTCTGCTGTATCTGCCGCCGCAGGAGCCGGCGGTGGGCTGTGTGCTGACGATCGTCTGCGGCGCGGAGACCTTCCGCGCGGAGGACGTCGCCGTCGGCGAACTCTGGCTGGCGGGAGGACAGAGCAATATGGAGCTGCCGCTGATGAACGCCGACGGCGGGGCGGAGGAGACTGCCGCGCACGACGATCCGCTGATCCGCTTTTTCGAGGTGCCCAAATACGCGCGCTTCTGCCCGGAGGGGGAGGAGGCCTTTGCCCGGACCCGCTGGCAGCGGGTGAAGCCGGGGGAGGCAGGCTGGGTCAGCGCGGTGGCGTACTGGTTTGCGAAACGCCGGCGCGCGGATTGGCCGGAGATGCCCATCGGCGTGATCGACTGCTGGTGGGGCGGAACCTCGATCAGCTGCTGGCTGGACGAGGAGACCCTGCGGCAGACGGCGGTGGGAACCGCCTACCTGACCTCCTGGGAGGAGAACGCGCGGGGCGTCACGATGGACATGTACCTCGAGGCGGAGCGGCGCTTCACGGAGGACCTGGCGGTCTGGAACAAAAAAGTCGAGGAGGCAAAAAAACAACTGCCGCCCGACGCGCCCTGGGCGGCAGTGGAAGCGATCGCGGGGCTCTGCCCCTGGAATCCGCCGGCGGGACCGGGCTCGCCGTACCGGCCGGCGGGGGTCATCCACACCATGCTGGAGCGGGTCGTGCCCGCCGCGCTCAGCGGCATCCTCTACTATCAGGGGGAGGAGGACACCTGCCGCACGGACCGCTATGACCTGCTGATGGCGCAGCTGATTGCGCTGTGGCGGCGGCGGTTCGGGGACGGGGAGCTGCCTTTCCTGTTCGTGCAGCTGCCCGGCTGGGACGGCTGCGGGGAGCCGGAGGCCTGGGCACGGCTGCGCTGGCAGCAGGAGCGGGTGCACCGCCTGGTGCGGGGCACCGGAATGGCGGTGGCGCTGGACGTGGGCGACCGCGCGAACATCCATCCGACAGACAAACGCCCGGTGGGCGAGCGGCTGGCGGACGAGGCGCTGCGGGTGGCGGACGGACGTCCGGCCCCGGAGGCGCCCCGCATCACCGGCCTCTGCCACCGGGACGGGGAGATTGAATTGCGGCTCAGCGAGCCGGTGACGGGAAACCCGATCGGCTTTGAAATCTTGGATACAGAGGGCGGATGGACGAAGGCCGAAGCCCTTCTGCGGGACGACCGGATCATTCTCCCAGGAGACCCCCTGGGCATCCGCTATGCCTGGGCGAACTATCCGGAGACGGATCTTCGCAGCGCGGCCGGTCTGCCCCTTGCGCCCTGGATCTGGCCGGAGTGAGAGCTTATCCGATTTCAGGTAAAACTGCAAATCAGAAAGCGGTATGCAACCGAAGGTCCAGGGCGATCGGAAAGCCCTGGTCGCGGCCCGCAGGCCGCGAAACCTCTCTTCCGACATTCAGTACACAATACTGAGACCGGAATTACTTCCGCTGACGCTGCTCCGCGTCGCAGTAGGCGCAGCGGTAGACGCGCTCCTCGGGATGCACGAGACGGAACACCTGGTCCAGCTGCGTCTCCACAGTGGTGATGCAGCGCGGGTTGCGGCATTTGACGACATTGACCAGCCGCTCCGGCAGGGCCAGGTGTTTTTTCTCCGCAATCACACCGTCCACGATGATGTTGACGGTGATGCCGGGATCGAGGTAGCCGAGCACATCCAGGTCGATGTCGATGTCGTCGTCGATCTTGATGATGTCCTTCTTGCCCATGGCCTGGCTCTTGACATTGCGGATGATGGCGACGGAGCAGGGGAGGTCGCCCAGGTTCAGCGCCTGGTAGATCTCCATGCTCCGGCCCGCCTGGATGTGGTCCAGTACGATGCCGCGGTGGATGGAATCAATATTCATTCACTGCACCTCCTCCAGCAAGCGGGTGATCAGGGCCATGCGGATATAGCGGCCGTTGCGCACCTGCTCAAAGTAGACCGCCCGGGGATCCGCGTCCACCTTCGGGGAGATCTCGTTGACGCGGGGCAGCGGATGCATGACGCGCAGATTCGGTCCGGCAAGCTGCATTTTCTCGGGGGTGAGGATGTAGGTGTCCTTCAGGCGCACATAGTCGGCTTCGTTGAAGAAGCGCTCGCGCTGGACACGGGTCATGTAGAGAATGTCCAGCTCCGGCAGCACGTCCTCCATCCGCTCGACCTCCGCGTAGGGGATGCCCTGGACGGCGAGCTGCTGGATCAGGTAGCCCGGGAGCCGCAGCTCCTGCGGGGAGATCATCACGAAGCGGACGCCCGGGTAGCGGCTCATGGCGGTGACCAGCGAGTGGACGGTCCGGCCGAACTTCAGGTCGCCGCACAGACCGACGGTGAGCCCGGAGAAGGTGCCCTTCTCCCGGTGAATGGTCATGAGGTCGGTCAGCGTCTGGGTGGGATGGTTATGCCCGCCGTCGCCGGCGTTGATGATCGGCACCTCGCTCTTCAGGGAGGCGGCGATGGGCGCGCCCTCCTTCGGATGCCGCATGGCGATCAGATCACAGTAGCAGGAGACGGTACGGATGGTGTCCTGCAGGGACTCGCCCTTGGCGGTGGAGGAGGAGTCCGCGGAGGCGAATCCGAGAACCCCGCCGCCCATGGAGAGCATGGCGGATTCGAAGGACAGCCGCGTGCGGGTACTCGGCTCGAAGAACAGGGTCGCGAGGATCCGCCCCCGCTGGCTTTCCCGGTAGTCAGCCGGGTGCGCGCGCATGTCCCCGGCCAGCCGGATCAGGTCGTCGATCTCCGCCGGGGAGAGATCCGCAATGTCAATCAGATTTCGCATAGAACCTCCTCATACGAATCCTGGATCAAGATTTCATACCAATCTCAAGTAAGAACTGCAAATTCAGCAACAGCATGTGGCCGAAGGTCCAGGGCGATCGGAAAGCCCTGGTCGCGCCCGCAGGCGCGAAATCCCCCTGCTGCGGTATGACAATTCTTTTGAGAATCGTATCAGGCGTGGATCCAGCTCTCATCCGAGGGATTGGCGCGGAAGCGCAGGAGCCGCTCGATGTCGGCAGCCTGGATATAGCCCTCCTCCGCGGCGACCTTGCAGAGCACGTCGAAATTGCTCAGACTGTGGTTCTCCACATTCGCGGCAGCCAGCCGCTCCAGCCCGCGCTGCATGCCGTAGGTGAAGATTGAGGCGATGCCCAGCACCTCGGCGCCGGCCTCGCGCAGCACGTCCACCACCTCGAGCACCGAGCCGCCGGTGGAGATCAGGTCCTCCACAACGACGACCTTCTGTCCGGGTTTCAGGCTGCCCTCGATCTGGTTGCGGCGGCCGTGGTCCTTCTGCCCGCCGCGGACATAGCCCATGGGCAGCCCCATCAGGTGCGCGGTGATGGCGGCGTGGGCGATGCCGGCCGTGCTGGTGCCCTCCAGCTGTTCGACGCCGGGATAGTACGTCTCGATCAGGCTCCTGAGGCCCTCCTCCACATGGGTCCGCACGGCGGGCGCGGTGAGCGTCAGGCGGTTGTCACAGTAGATCGGGCTCTTGATGCCGCTGGCCCAGGTGAAAGGATCGTCGGGGCGCAGAAAGACCGCGCCGATGGAGAGCAGGTCGTGTGCGATGGTGCGTTCAGACATGGCATTTTCCTCCTTGCGTCAGCCCAGGAATTCCTCCAGGCAGCGGCGGTAGGCGGCGACGGGGTCCGCGGCCGCGGTGATCGGGCGGCCCACGACGATGCAGTCGCAGCCGTGGGTTTTCGCCTTTGCTGGGGTCATGATCCGCCGCTGGTCATCGGCGGCGCTGTCCGCGAAGCGGATGCCGGGCGTCACGGTCAGGAACCCGGCGCCACAGGCTTCCTTGACCTGCGCGGCCTCCAGCGGAGAGCAGACGACGCCGGTCAGCCCCGCCTGGCGGGCGTTGGCGGCATAGTGCAGGACGGTCTGATCCATGGGCCTGTCGATCCACAATTCCTCCCGCATGCGGGCCTCGTCGGTCGAGGTCAGCTGGGTCACGGCCAGGAGATCCGCGTGGCTTCCGTCGGGCCTGGTCAGCCCCTCCAGAGCAGCCTGCATCATGGCGATGGTGCCCGCGGCGTGGACGTTGGTCATGTCCACATCCAGCCCGGAGAGCACGGCCATGGCCTTGCGGACGGTGTTGGGGATGTCGTGCAGCTTGAGATCCAGAAAGATCTTCAGTCCGCGCTGCTTCAGCTCCCGGACGATCGTCGGGCCTTCGGCATAGAAGAGCTCCATGCCGATCTTGACGAAGGGCTGCTCGGCGCCGAACCGGTCCAGGAAAGAGAGGGTACGGGCACGGTTTTCAAAATCCAGGGCAATGATGACGTCGTGGCGCATGGAAAACCTCCTGTTCAGAGTCAGTGGGTTCACGGGGGACATTATAGCATGGGACAGCGGTTCTGTCACGCCTGTATATTTTTGCCGAAAAATTGCAATTCTCCGGGAAGCGTGCTATGATATAGTGTCGGGATATACGATCCCGGCATGGAAGAGGGGTGCTCGAAGGGAATGAAAGACGAACGCATGCCGGTGGTTCTGATTCCTTCACTGGAACCGGACGACAGGCTTCCTGCTTATATCACACAGCTGATGGAGAACGGCTTTTCACGGGTGGTGGTGGTCAACGACGGCTCCGCCCCGTCCTACCAGCCGATCTTTGACCGGATCAGCACGCTGGGCGCGACGGTATTGGGCTACGCGGTTAACCAGGGCAAGGGCGAGGCGCTGAAAACCGGTTACCGCTGGATCCTGGAGCACGAGCCGGACTGCATCGGGGTGCTCACGGCGGACGCGGATGGCCAGCACACGGTGCCGGACTGCCTGAAGCTCGCGGAGGCGCTCCGCTCCGGTGAGGACGCACTCTGGCTGGGCAGCCGGGACTTCAACCTGCCCAACATCCCGCCGAAGTCCCGCACGGGCAATAAACTGACTTCCCTGGTGTTCAAGCTCCTCTACGGCGTCTGGCTGCCCGACACGCAGACCGGCCTGCGGGCGTTCCCGCGCGGGGAGCTGGCCTTCATGGCGGAGGTGCCCGGCGCGCGCTACGAGTACGAGATGAACGTGCTGATCGCCTGCGCCCGCAGGAAGCTGCCGATCCACGCGATCACCATCGAGACCATCTACGAGAACAATAACGAGGGCACGCACTTCCACCCGATCCGCGATTCCTGGCGGATCTACAAGGTGATCCTGGGCAACTTCTTCAAGTTCATGGCCTCGTCCCTGATCTGCTTCGGAGTGGACCAGCTGCTGTTCAACCTGTTCCGGAGCTGGCTCTTCCCGCTGCTGGGACTCCACCTCCAGGTGAAGCTGCCGCTCGGCATGACGCTGGACAACACCTCTCTGGCCAACTACACCGCCCGCCTGTTCAGCGCAATCCTGAATTTCAAGCTGAACGAGGAGCTGGTCTTCAAGGTCAAGGGGAGAAAAGGCACCGCCTGGCGCTATGCGGCCACCTGCGTGGTGATCATCATCCTGTCGACGCTGGGCATCAAGGCGCTGGGCCTCCTGGGCATGGCGCCCTGGCTGGCCAAGCTGATCTGTGACTTCCTGCTGTATTTTGTCAGCTACCGCATCCAGCAGTCCTGGGTGTTTGCGGAGGAGAAGAAGAAGGAGGCGCCGAATCCATGAAAAACGCGCTGCTGACGGCGCTGGCCGTCCTGCTGCTGGTGGGGCTTGCCCTGGCGATTCCCAGCGGGCAGATGCTGTGAGGACGAAAGGGAGGACTTGAGAAATATGATGAAGAAATGCTTTGCGCTGCTGTGCCTGATCGTGCTGCTGGGGAGCACCGCGCTGGCGGAGGATACCCCGGTACAGCCGCTGCCGATGGATTTCACGCCGGGTCCCGTCGCCGCCGAGGAGAACTATACCGACAGCAGCTATGAGGACGCCAGTATCTCCGTGCAGGTCGAGAAGGTGACCACGGATCTGGCGGTGTTCTGTGTCGCGCGGGTGAAGATCGCGGACGCCAGCCAGCTGCGCACGGCGGTGACCCCCAATGGCAAGACCAACAAGATCTCCACCCTGGCGCGGAAGAACAACGCGGTCATTGCGATCGGCGGCGAGTATTTCGCCAGCGATGAGGGCGGCCTGATCATCCGCATGGGCGAGATCCAGGGCAACAAGCGCAAGCCGCGCAAGACCCCCTACGAGACGCGGGACCTGCTGTGCATCGACGAGAACGGCGACTTCCACATCATCCTGCGCCTGCGCGACCCACATGAGAAGAAGAAAAAGGTGAACGAGACGTTCGAGGAGGACATTGAGGCGCTCCGGACGGAGCATACTCTGGTCAACGTCTTCGACTTCGGCCCCGCGCTGATCCGCGACGGGGAGCTCTGCGAGATCCCGGACAACTACAGCTTCAACCCCAACGGCGCGGAGCCCCGCTGTGCCATCGGCCAGGTGGGCCCCCTGGAGTATCTGCTGGTGGTGGTGGACACGCTGGAGCACCATGCGCGCAACAACGGGCAGGGCGCGACCTGCGCGACGCTGGCGAGGTTCATGCAGGAGCGTGGCTGCACCGAGGCATACAACCTGGACGGCGGCAACAGCTGCCTGATGGTGTTCCACGGCGAGAACTATTCCGACAAGACCTTCAACGAGGAGCGTTCTGTCTCCGATATCATCTATTTCGCGACGGCGATCAGTGCGGAGTGACAGGGGGAGATTGGAAATGGATTTCCTGCTGACGATCGGGGAGACGGAGCTGCTGACGCGCTTCGGCCTGGGCTGCGCGCTGGCGGCGCTGGTGGGCCTGCTGATGACCGGCCCGGTGATCGCGCGGCGCGGCCTGGGCTACGGGGCCTGGATCCGGCTGTGCGTGTGCGTGATCCCCTGCGCCTGGCTGACAGCCCGGCTGGTTTATGTGACGGCGGACCTGGTGATGACACCGCTGGAGGCGATGTTTGATCTCAACACCGGGCGGAGCCTCGAGTACGTCCCCTATTTCTGGGAGGGCGGCTACGCGCTGACCGGCGCCGTGATCGGCGCTGTGCTGGGCGGCAAGCTCGCCGAGCTCTGGAGCCGCAGCCCCAAGGGCGCCCTGCGGGACGCGCTGGCGGTCGGCATCCCGGCGGCGATCCTGGTGGAACGGCTCTTTGAGGCCGGTACCGGGCTGGGCGAAGGCCGCATTGTGGGCAGCTCCTGGCTGATCGGCCTGGGCATCTGCCCGCTGGTGGAGGGCGATCCGGTGCACCCGGTGTACCTCTATGAGGCGATCGTCGCGGGCATTCTGCTGATTCTCATGATCATCGCCTCCCTGCTGGATCACAAGCACGAGGGGAATCTGCTCCGCGGCTTCCTGGTGCTCTTCGGCCTGACCCAGGTGCTGCTGGAGTCCATGCGCGCGGACGACCACATGGTGGAGCACTTCGTGCACATCCAGCAGGTGGTGGCCATCGTGATCCCGGTGGCTGTCATGATCCACTGGAGCGTGGTCAGCGCCCGCAAGCCCGGCCGGCATCCCGCGCTGACAATCGGATGGATCGTGACCGCGGCGGCGATCGGCGGCGCGATTCTCGCGGAGTTCGGCGTGGACCGCTGGGGCAACCTGCTGCTGGCCTACGGCGTGATGGCCGGCTGCATGCTGGTGGTGGGCTTCATCGCGCTGGAGTTCAAGCGGATTGCGGACCGCGGCTGAGAGGAGACTGGGCGTGGAACACAAAAAGATTGAGCGTATCAATGAACTGGCCCGCAAGCAGCGGACCATCGGGCTCTCCTCCGTTGAGGTGGAGGAGCAGGCCGCTCTGCGGCAGGAGTACCTGAAGGAGTTCCGGGAGGGCGTCCGCGCCATGCTGGAGGGTGTTGTGATCGAGCGGCCGGACGGAACCCGGGAGCCGCTGAAAAAGAAACTGAATTAAAAAGGAGCGAATGACCATGAGCGAGGAACTGCAGCCGAATCTGTTCACCATGACCGACGGGGACGGCAACGAGATCCTGGTGCGGGAGCTGGACAACCTCTTCTACAACGGCGTGGAGTATGTGATTCTGGGCGTTGTGCCCCAGGAGGAGAACACCGCCGAGCCGGACGTGATCGACTGCTTTGTGGTGCAGGTGCGTCCCTTCACCGACGAGAACGGCGAGGAGATGGAGGAACTGATCCCGATCGAGGACGAGAAACTCGAGGCGAAGCTGATCGAGATCGCCAGCGCGAAGCTGGATGAGGATGCCGAGGAAGAGGAGATCTGATCCTCTTTTCTGCCGGACAGCAGACATCTCCAACAGAGGGGGCATCCCGAAGGTCCAGGGCGATCGGAAAGCCCTGGTCGCGCCCGCAGGCGCGAATCCCTTCCTGCAAGAGAATCTTTATCCCGGAAATGCAAGAGTTGCGACATTTGTCGTGACTCTTTTTCGTAGGATGCTCGCATTATGTCAAAAAAAATTTCGCGCCTGCGGGCGCGACCAGAGGCTTTCCGATCGCCTCTGGACTCTTCGGGCATGCAAACATTTGTTGATACTAATCTCAGTTTAGAATGCTTATTGTCAACAGAAGGATTTCGCGCCTGCGGGCGCGACCAGGGCTTTCCGATCGCCCTGGACCTTCGGATGCATGCTGTTGCTTGATTTGCAGCTTTTACTTGAGATCAGTATGACTTGAATTCTTGCATAGAAAAACCCTCTCCGGAACCGGAGAGGGGAGAAAAGACCCGATTAGTGGGTGAACTTGACCGTGTGGCGGAACTGGTTGTAGAGCGTGTTCTTGTAGGTCCGGGAGTATTCGTTGGGCGTGAGGATCAGCACTGTGACCAGGGTCTTGTTGACGGTGACCGCGTGCACACGGCCCCACACCTTGACCTCGGTGCCCTTCAGCGTGCCGGTGAAGTCCTCGTAGATGCCGCTCTTGTCGAACAGGGTTCTGCCGGCGGTCTGGGTGGCGGAGAAGTTCGTGTAATCGCCCTTCAGACCGTTGATGACCGACTTGACCTCCCGCTTGAGGTCGGTCTCCGTGTACTCCGAGGAGACCGAGCGCGCGCTGACGGTCAGCTGCGCCGGGAAGGACATGGAGGGATCCGGGTTCGTGATGGTGTAGGAGTCCGACTTGGAGTCGTCCGCCGTCCAGCCGGTCGGGCCCTCGAAGGAGAGCCGGATCTTGGTGGCGTCAAAGGTCTGATAGGATGTGATCGTCAGCGCGGGCGCCGGGGTGGGGGTCGGCTTGTCGATGGGGTCGATCACCACGGGGGTCGCGCCGGCGTACTCGCTGGTCAGCACCGGAGCGATGGTGTAGACCGGCTCGGTATCGGAGACGGTGACCGGGCTCTGGTTCAGATACTCGACGTCGCCGCCCTCCTCGGTGGTGGGGTCGTAGTCGCCGGTGTCATAGTCGTAGTCCGCGCCGAAGCTGTTTCCAGACCCGGTGTTGCTGCTGCTGTTCGCCTGGACAGGCTTGGCCACGCCCTGGCTGACCGGGAAGCGCTCCTGCTGGCCCGCGCAGGACGAGAGCAGCAGCGCACAGAGAACCAGCAGCGCCAGAATCCTGAACCTCTTGGACATGATGATCTTCCTCCAATTCGTGAAATCAGGGATGAGTCTCGCCGTTGCTCGGATCGGCGGTAAAGACAGGGTGGTACATCCGGCGGTTATCCAGACTGGCAATGCGCTCGGAGAAGCCTCCGGGCGGCGTCCGGTCCTGAACGCTCTGCATCTGGTTCATGCGGGCGTCCAGCGTGTCGATCCAGTGCAGCGCCTCCGCCTCCGGGAACATGGGCAGGCGCGGGCTGCCGTACTCGGGAATGCCGTGGTGGCTGAGAATCATGTGCTCCAGGAGCACTTTCAGCTCGTTGTCGGGCGCCATGCCCAGGGCAGCCGCGGCCTCGCTGAGATCCGCCATGCCGCGGTTGATATGCCCCACCAGGAGGCCGTCGCGGCTGTAGTCGCTGACGGTGCCGAAGCGGGAGTCCGCCTTCATCTCCTTGATCTTCGCCAAATCGTGGATGATGACGCCTGCCAGCAGCAGCTCCCGGTTCAGGAAGGGGTAGGCGACGCAGAGGTATTCCGCCACGGTGAGCATGCTGGTCATGTGGTGCAACAGACCGCCCAGCTCCGCGTGGTGCATGCGCTGCGCGGCGGGGAACCAGTTGAGCTCGGCCCCGGCGTCGTTGAGCAGCTTGGTGGTCAGCTTGCGCAGCTCCTCACTGCGGAAGGAGGCGAGCGTCTCCCGGATCTTGTCGCGCATGACCTTGACGGGCTCCGGTGCGGAGGGAATCAGCTGTGCGCGCAGCGTGTCGTCCTCGGGGGAGGAGACGGGGTCGCAGCGGCCGATCCGCAGCTGATGGCGCCCCTGAAACTCCTCGATCAGCCCCTCGATGCGGACGATGTCGCCCGCGTTGAGCTTGGGGTTGGCGGCCCAGATCTTTCCGTTGATCTCGCCGGACTGATCCCCGAAGTAGACATCCTGATAGCTGTTGCCTTTCTTATCCAGGCGGGTTTCCACGGAACGCACCATCAGGGCTCCGGAGAATTTGTCCCCGGGCTTGAGCTGCGTAATTGTCGTATTCATCGGGCATCCTTCCTGTCTCGTTAAGGTTTATCCGGCGGGCGCTGTCCCGAGGCCAGATTCGCGTAGCTGGCGTATTCCCCGAACCATGCCAGCGGAATGTTGGCAAGCGGGCCGTTGCGCTGCTTGGAGATATTCACCTCGCCCAGGTTTGGATCGCCCTTGGCGTGGTCGTAATAGTATTCGCGGTGCAGGAAGAGCACCACGTCGGCGTCCTGCTCGATGGAGCCGGAGTCGCGCAGGTCGCTGAGGACCGGGCGCTTGTCCTGACGGGTGGTGGCGGCGCGGGAGAGCTGGGCGCAGGCGACCAGCGGGACTTTCAGCTCCAGCGCGATCCCCTTCAGGGAGCGGCTGATCTCGCTGACCTCCAGCTGCCGGTTTTCCACGCGGCCGTCGACGCGCATCAGACCCAGATAGTCCAGCACGATCAGATCGAGTCCCTTGTCCATCATCAGCCGGCGGCAGCGGGACCGCAGCTGGGTCGGGGTGATGCCGGCGGTGTCGTCGATATGGATGGAGGCGTTCGCAAGGGGATTGACGGCGCTGGCGAGCTTCAGCCACTCGTCGCTGGAGAGGCTGCCGCTGCGGACGCGCTGCAGATCCACCCGCGCCTGACCGCAGAGCATGCGCAGAGCGATCTGCTCCCGCGGCATCTCCAGGCTGAAGAAGGCGACTTTCCGCCCGGCGGCCACCGCCGCGTAGGTTGCGAGGTTGATCGCGAAGGCGGTCTTGCCCATGGAGGGCCGGGCGCCCACGAGAATCAGCTCGCCGCCGTGCAGGCCGGTCAGATACTGGTCCAGCTCGGTGAAGCCGGTGGGGACGCCGCTGATTCCGCCCTTGATGCGGCTCATCTCCTCGATGGTGGCGAAGGTGTCCAGCAGGACTTCCCGGACCGGGCGAAGTGCCTCGCCGGAGCCGCGCTTCATGACGATGTTGAAGATGGAGCGCTCGGCGTGCCCCAGAATGTCCTGCAGCGGATTCTGCTGGCTGAAGGACTCCTGGCTGATCTCCTGCGAGGCCTCGATCAGGCGCCGCAGCGTGCTCTTTTCGGAGACGAGCTCGATATAAGCGCGGATGTTGGCCGTGGTGGGCACATACTGGCTCAGCTCGATCAGGTAGGCGGTGCCGCCCACGCCCTCGAGGGTGCCGCGACGCGACAGCTCCGCGTCCACCGTGACCAGATCCACCGGGTTATGGGCACGGGCGATCTGCGCCATGGCGTCAAAGATCTCCCGGTGCTGGGGCTGGTAGAAATCCTCTGCCGTCAGCTCCTCCAGGGCCTTGAGCACAGCGGTGCTGTCCTGCAGCATGGCGCCCAGCACGGAGCGCTCCCCCTCGAGCGTATTGGGAGGGGTCAGGCCTCTGAACTCCGACATGTTTCCGATTCCTCCAGACGGTCTCAGGTCAGCGCGGTCACACGCAGGCGCATGGCGACGGTGATGCCGGCGTAGAGCCAGACGCTCACGTCATAGTCGCCGAGCTGCTTGATCTGCTCGGGAAGCTCGATTTTCTTCTTGTCCACGGAGACGCTGTACTGTGCTTTCAGCTGTTCCGCAACCTCCGCGGAGGTGACGGCGCCGAACAGGCGTCCGGTGGAGCCGCACTTCGCCTTCAGCTCGATCACGTGGCCCTTGAGGGCAACCGCCTTCTGCTGGGCCTCTGCACGGCGCTCCGCCTCACGCTTTTCCTCGGCCGCGCGCTTGAGCTGGATCTCCTTGGTCGCGCCGCTGGTGGCCTCCACGGCCAGTTTCTGCGGGAAGAGGAAGTTGCGGGCATAACCGTCGGAGACATTGATAATATCGTCGCGTTTTCCCTGTCCTTTGACGTCCTTCAGCAGGATGACTTTCATCGTTTCTCACCTCGTGCGTGTGCTCTTGAATTCTGCCCTCCCGATTATAGCACAAGAACATGAATTTGTCATCTATTTTTCACAATTGTTATGATTTTGTGCGCCTCCCGGCCTCATCATACCCGCCAAACCCATTGACAGCGCCGTCTGAGCCGGTATAATGAGATCAAATCAAGGGATGATACTGCTCTCATGTAAAGGCTGCAAATCCAGCAGCAGTATGCATCCGAAGGTCCAGGGCGATCGGAAAGCCCTGGTCGCGGCCCGCAGGCCGCGAAATCCTGCCATTGAAATAAGCATATTAAACTGAGAATAGTATGAGAGGTGTGCGGAATGATCCTGGAGACGGAACGGCTGGTTCTGCGGGAGTATGTGCAGGAGGATTACCCGGCGCTGTACGCGCTGCTCTCCGACCCGGAGACCATGCGCTATTATCCGAAGCCCTACGACGAGGCCGGAACGCAGCGCTGGCTGGACTGGTCGTTCGAGAACTACCGGCTGTACGGCTTCGGCCTGTGGGCGGTGGTCCGCAAGGACACGGGGGAGTGGATCGGTGACTGTGGGATCACGCTGCAGAAAATCGATGGCGAGACCCTGCCCGAGGTCGGCTACCACATCCGCAAGGACTGCTGGCGGCAGGGCTACGCGAAAGAAGCCGCCCGTGCGGTGCGGGACTGGGCCTTCACCCATACGGACTATCCCTGTCTCTACTCGTACATGAATGCGGAGAACGAGCCCTCCCGCGCCACTGCCCGCGCCAACGGCATGCACCTGCAGAGCGAGTACACCGATCTCCACTACGGTCCCATGAGCGTCTACGCCCTGACCCGGGAGGAGTGGGAGGCCATTCGATCCAACGGATAAACTCATGTGAAAAGTACAAATCCAGCAACAGCATGTATCCGAAGGTCCAGGGCGATCGGAAAGCCCTGGTCGCGGCCCGCAGGCCGCGAAATCTCTCAGCTGACAGTAGGTATATGGAAACTGAGATCAGATAAAACAACAGCAAAACACTCCCCGCAGCCTGAGCCGACTGCGGGGAGCTTTTATGCAATATGAGATCAGAATTTGGCAAAAGAGGACTCAGGGAGCGAGATTCGCCTCCACCTGGGCGATGGCGTCGGCGCTCATGCCATGGGCGGCCAGATAGGCCTCCGCGGCGGCCTTCAGATCGACGCCCTCTAGGGAGGCGCCCTTCTCCAGCCCGGCGACAGTGCGGATCATGTCCATGATGTTTTTCTCGGCGATCATCTCGTACTTGTCGCTGCCGGGCTCGATGCCGTAGTAATTGACATAGCTGAGCATATAGTCTGCGACCATCTCCTCACAGGACGCGCCGCCGAGCGCCTCCAGCACCATCGCCATAAAGCCGGCGCGGTCCTTGCCCTCCGTGCAGTGCACCAGGTAGGGACCTTCATGCTCGGCGAGGAAGACGAGGCCCTTGACGATCCCGTCGGCGAATTCATCGGAAGAGTAGTTGACCGGCATGCCCAGCGCGATCACATTGCCCGCGTCGCAGAGCTCCTTGTAGTACGGGGACGCGAAATCCTCCGCCGCGAAGCAGGCGGCGAGCTCCTCCTCGTTGTTCGCCATGTTGATCACGGCCTTCACACCGGCTGCCTCCATCAGCGTGCTGACAAATCCGGCACGGCCGTTCTGGTTTTCGATGGGGGAGGCGGCACGGTAGAGCTTGCCTTCCGCGATGGTTCCCATCACGACGGGGCGGAAGTTCGCGAAGATCTCGTCGCTGGCGTAGTCCGCGCGCTCGTTGGAGTAGACCAGGTTGTTGATCTCCTGCACCGTGAGCATCCCGGCCTTCTCCTTGAGGCTCAGGGTGACCGTGTCGCCCACGTCGATGCCCGCGACCTCGTTGAACTTGCCGTAGTTGATGCACACGGCGATGTTGGTGTGACCGGGATAGGCGCGGACCATGGGGTCGCCCTTCTCCACATAGTAGCCGTTGTAATAGGGTAGATCGCCGGAGAAGGTACCGGCGGTGACGTGGATCACATCGCCCAGCTCGAAGCCGGCCGCGGTGAAGTCCTCAATGGTGATGTCCAGCAGCGCGTGGCCGTACTTCTCGATCTCGATAACCTTTCCGCTGACCGTGATCTCCTCAGCCTGCACAGAAAGCACAGCGCACAGCATCGCAAGGCAAATCAGCAGCGCAAACAGCTTCTTCACAGAATCACTCCTTTATTCTTTCTCAAGAAAATACAAATCAGGCAGCGGCATGCTCCCGAAGGTCCAGGGCGATCGGAAAGCCGCCAGTCCGGCTGCGGACCTGGTCGCGGCCCGCAGGCCGCGAAATCCTTTGCTGAAGAATCCTCAGAAGCAGAGCCAGGCTCAATCAAAGAAGGAAAAGGCTGCCTCCGGGGAGACAGCCTTTTTTTGGAAACTCAGTCGGTATACTTCTCGCGGCGGGTGTAGTGGGTGTGGAGCAGCTCGTGGGAACGATGTCCGCCGGGCTTGCCCAGGTAATCCGCGTAGATCGCCTTGATCTCGGCGTTCTCGTGGCTCTTGCGCAGGGCCTTGCCGGCATCCTCGCCGTAGAGCGCCTTCGCGCGGACCGCACGCACATCCACGGTGGCGCGGGTGTCGGAGTCCACGATGGGCTGGCCGCCGCCGTTGACGCAGCCGCCGGGGCACGCCATGACCTCGATGAAGGTGTAGTTCTTCTCGCCGGCGCGGACGCTGTCGAGCAGCTTCGCCGCCATGCCGGTTGAGGAGCAGACTGCCACGTTCACGTCGGTGCCGTTGATGTTCACGGTCGCTTCCTTGATGCCCTCGGTGCCGCGCACGCCGTGGAAGTCGACGTCCGCCAGGGTCTCGCCGGTCAGAGTCTCATACGCGGTGCGCAGAGCGGCCTCCATGACGCCGCCGGTCGCGCCGAAGATGACGGCCGCGCCGGTGGACTCGCCCATCAGACTGTCGAAGTCGCCGTCGGGCAGCATCGCGAAGTTGATGCCGGCTTCCTTGATCATGCGGGCCAGCTCACGGGTCGTGATGACGATATCCACGTCCGCCATGCCGTCGTGGCCGAGCTCAGGGCGGGCGGCCTCAAACTTCTTGGCGGTGCAGGGCATCACGGAGACGGTGACGATCTTCTTGGGATCGATGCCGGCCTTCTCGGCGTAGTAGGACTTCACCATCGCGCCCACCATCTCGTGGGGGGACTTGCAGCTGGAGAGGTTCGGGATGAAGTCCGGATAGTAGGTCTCGCAGAACTTGATCCAGCCGGGGGAGCAGGAGGTGATCATCGGCAGCACACCGCCGCTGGTGATGCGCTCGATCAGCTCGTTGGCCTCCTCCATGATGGTCAGGTCGGCGCCGAAGTCGGTGTCGAACACCTTGTCGAAGCCCAGGCGGCGCAGCGCGGTGGCCATCTTGCCGGTGACGGAGGTGCCCATCGGGATGCCGAATTCCTCGCCCAGCGCGGCACGCACGGCGGGAGCGGGCTGCACGACCACATGCTTGTCCGGATCCGCCAGCGCGGCCCAGACCTTCGCGGTGTCGTCCTTCTCATGCAGAGCGCCCACGGGGCAGGCGGTGATGCACTGGCCGCAGTTGATGCAGGCCATCTCGTTCAGCTTCAGGCCCCAGGGGGACTCGATGGCGGTCTTGAAGCCGCGCATCACCGGGCCGATGACGCCGATCTTCTGCACGCTGGAGCACACGGCGACGCAGCGGCGGCAGAGAATGCACTTGTTGTTGTCGCGCACGATGGAGGGGGAGACGTCGTCGATGGCGTACTCGTTGGTCACGCCCTTGAAGGCGTCACCGTCCTCCACACCCAGCTCGCGGCACAGGCGCTGCAGTTCGCAGTTCTGGGACCGGACGCAGGTGAGGCACTTCTTGTCGTGCGCGGAGAGCACGAGCTCCAGCAGGGTCTTGCGATACTGCCGGATCGCGGGGGTGTTGGTCTTCACGACCATGCCGGGCGCCGCGGGCAGCACGCAGGCCGCCTGCAGGGAGCGGGCACCGGTATCCACCACGCACATGCGGCAGGCGCCGATGGCGTTGATATCCTTGAGATAACACAGCGTCGGGATATGCACTCCCGCCTTGCGGGCCGCCTCGAGGACGCTGGTGCCGGCAGGCACTTCGACGGAGATGCCGTCTACCGTCAGGGCGATCATATTCTCCATGTTCTCGTCCTCCTTCACTTACACGCGGCTGATCGCGCCGAAGCGGCACTTCTCCATGCAGGAGCCGCACTTCAGGCACTTCTGGACATCGATGACATGCGGCTGCTTGACGGTGCCGCTGATGGCCTCCGCCGGGCAGATGCGCGCGCAGGCCGTGCAGCCCTTGCACTTCGCAGGATCGATCTTGTACTGGAGCAGGCTGCGGCAGTGGTGGGCCGGGCAGCGCTTCTCCTTGATGTGTGCCTCGTACTCGTCGCGGAAGAACTTCAGCGTGGAGAGCACGGGGTTGGGTGCGGTCTGGCCCAGGCCGCACAGCGCGGTATTCTTGATGGTCTGCGCCAGCTGCTCGAGCTTCTCGATGTCGCCTTCCTCGCCCTTGCCCTCGACGATGCGGTCGAGGATCTCCTTCATGCGCTTGGTGCCAATCCGGCAGGGCGCGCACTTGCCGCAGCTCTCGTCGACGATGAAGTCGAGATAGAAGCGGGCGATATCCACCATGCAGTTGTCCTCGTCCATGACGATCATGCCGCCGGAGCCCATCATGGAGCCAGCCGCGATCAGGTTGTCATAGTCCACCGGGGTGTCCAGCAGGGACTCGGGCAGGCAGCCGCCGGAGGGACCGCCGGTCTGCACGGCCTTGAACTTCTTGCCGTTGGGGCAGCCGCCGCCGATATCGTAGATGATCGTGCGCAGGGGGGTGCCCATGGGGATCTCCACCAGGCCGGTGTTGTTGATCTTGCCGCCCAGCGCGAAGACCTTGGTGCCCTTGGACTTCTCGGTGCCCATGGAGGCATACCAGTCGGCGCCGTGCAGGATGATCTGCGCCACGTTGGCGTAGGTCTCGACGTTGTTGAGCATGGTGGGCTTGCCGAAGAGGCCTTTCACCGCGGGGAACGGAGGACGGGCCGTGGGCTCGCCGCGCTTGCCCTCGATGGAGTGCATCAGGGCGGTCTCCTCGCCGCAGACGAAGGCGCCGGCGCCCAGACGGATGTTCAGGTCAAAGTCGAAGCCGGTCTCGAAGATGTTCTTGCCCAGCAGACCGTACTCGCGCGCCTGGTCGATGGCGATGGACAGGCGCTTCACGGCGATGGGATACTCCGCGCGGACGTAGATGTAGCCCTGGCTGGCGCCGATGGCATAGCCGGCGATGGCCATGGCCTCGATGATGGCGTGCGGGTCACCCTCGAGGATGGAGCGGTCCATGAACGCGCCGGGGTCGCCCTCGTCGGCGTTGCAGGCCACGTACTTCTGGTCCGCCTGGCTCTGATAGGTGAACTTCCACTTCAGGCCGGTGGGGAAGCCGCCGCCGCCGCGGCCGCGCAGGCCGGACTTCAGGATCTCGTCGATGACTTCCTCACGGGTCATCTGGGTCAGAGCCTTCTCCAGCGCGCGATAGCCGTCCATGGCCAGGTACTCGTCGATGTTCTCGGGATCAATCACGCCGCAGTTGCGCAGCGCGATGCGGTGCTGATGCTTGTAGAAGGTGATGTCCTCGAGCTTCTTCTCGGCATCCTGCTGGCGGGTGGCGTGGTCCACATAGACCAGGTGCTCCACCTTGCGGCCCTTGAGCAGATGCTCGGTGACGATCTCGTCCACATCCTCGGGCTTCACCCGGCTGTAGAAGGTGCCGTCGGGATAGACGATGACCACCGGGCCGGCCTCGCAAAGGCCGAAGCAGCCCGTGCGGATGACCTTGACTTCCTTGTCCAGATGGTTCTCCGCAATCTTCTCATTGAAGCGGTCGATCAGCGTCGCGGAACCGGACGAGGAACAGCCGGTACCGCCGCAGACCAATACATGAGCGCGATAGATATCCATGATCTCTCTCCCTCCGATCCGTTATTCGGCAGCGCCGATGGTGTACTCATCCACGGGACGGCCGTTGACGATGTGCTCCGCCACGATGCGCGGAACCATCTCGGGCTTCACATGGACATAGGTGACTTTCTCGTGCCCGGGGACGATCACGTCCACCATGGGCTCCAGACGGCACATGCCGATGCAGCCGGTCTGGGAGACGGTGACATGGTTCAGCTGACGCTTGCTGATCTCATCCATGAAGGACAGCATGACGGGACGCGCGCCCGCCGCGATGCCGCAAGTGGCCATACCGACAACCACGCGGACGGTCTCCGCCTCATTCTCTTTGCGAACATTGATCTTGCTGATGGTTGCCTTCCGGATCGCCTCGAGCTCTGCCAATGATTTCATCGCATGATACCTCCTAGTATCGGTTCGATCTCTTCTCGCAGGGAATCCCGGATCCACTGCACGACCTCCGGCTCCGCCAGGGAAACCTCCTCGCCCAGCACCGCGCGGACTTCTCTTGTGGAGAAATCCATCTCTCCGGCGGGGGAGGAGCAGGTCAGGCTGAAGTCGGGCTTGTCGGGACTCCCCATAATAATGGTGGCCAGGGTTTCCGCCAGGTCCCCGAGGGGGAGGCAGTCGATGGAGGCGGTGTTGAAGCGCGCAGTGATTGTGGTGCCGCGCCCGAGCTCGCTCTCCAGGGTGACGTCCCCGCCGGATGCCATGGCGTTTTGCTGCAGAAGAGGAATGCCCAGTCCGACCTTGCGCGTGGTGCGCGTGGTGACAAACGGATTGCGGACACGGGCGAGCAGTTCCGGGCTCATCCCGCAGCCGTCATCCCGGACGCTCATCGAGAGCATCCCGTCCTCCGCCAGATGGAAACCGATCTCCACCAGGGAGGCCCCGGCTGTCACGCTGTTCTGGACAATGTCCAGCAGGTGCAGGGCAATCTCTCTCATTTTCCGCTCAAGCCTCTCCGCGATATTTGGCAAGGATCCCGGGCACCTGATCGGGCGTCAGGCGGCCGTAGACATCGCCGTTGATGGTCATGACCGGGGCAAGACCGCAGGCGCCCAGGCAGCGGGTGGCCTGCAGGGTGAACTTGCCGTCCTTGGTGGTGCTTCCCACGGGGATGCCCAGCTCCTCCGACAGCTTATCCAGCACCATCTGGCTGCCCTTGACGTAGCAGGCGGTGCCCAGGCAGACGCTGATCACGTATTCGCCTTTCGGCTGCAGCGAGAACTGGGAGTAGAAGGTAGCTACCCCATAGACCTCGCTCAGTGTGACCCCGAGTCCCTCCGCAATGATCTTCTGAACATCCTCGGGCACGCAGCCGAAAATCTCCTGCGCTCCCTGCAGCACGGGCATCAGGGCTCCGGGCCAGTCCTTGTGAGCCTCGATGATCTGCCGAAGCTCCGCGTACTTGCTCTCCATCTCGCTCATGGCCGACATCATCCTCCTTGTAGAATCTGCTGATCCAACGCTGACTAAAAGAAACTTAGACAACAAAATTATTATAAGTTCAGGAAGGAAATTAGTCAACGCTAATTCCATCAAAAAACCCGCGATTGCAAGGACTCGCGGGTGAATGGGGATCCCATGGAAGCGTCTAGCGCCGGCGGGCGGGCGGGGAGGCGAGGGTGGCCTGAACCAGGAAGGCTGAGATACCGGTCAAAAGGCCTATAATCAGCCCAAAACCGACAGCCAGCGGGTCCGCGGGGACGATCAGCAGGGTCAGCAGCAGGCACAGCAGCCAGACTGCCAGCGCCAGCGCGAAGAGACAGCGGCCCGTCGTCAGGAAGCGGTGCACGCGATAGCTGTCCGTCAGCCAGGAGATCCAGCGGGGCAGCTCCGGCAGCTCCAGCGCGATCGTCTGCGGACGGGCGGGGAGCAGCGGATACAGCGTGAACACGCCGGCCTCCGCGAGCAGCATGACGGCGCCCGCGGTCACCTTGGAGGCATTGCTGAGCTGGGGCAGAAAAAGTCCCATCACCATCGGAATCAGGACGCCGGGGATCAGCGGGGCCAGCAGCGGCACCAGGGTTTTGAAGGGCCGCTGCAGCAGATCGATCTTCCGGCACAATACCAGGCTCACGCACAGGCTGGTCAGCGCCAGCAGCACCGGCCACTGGCTCAGGGTCAGCAGCGAGCAGATCCAGAGCAGGAGCCCGCCGATCGCGGCGGTCCACTCGAACTGCTGCTGCAGGCCGCAGTGGCGGCGCAGGGAATCGACTGCCTGGACGAAGGTCGTCTGCCGTTCCCTGCGGTCCCGGAGGGCGGTCAATTGCACAAAGCTCGACTGGTAGTCGTCCTCCGGCAGGTTGATGTCCATGCTGCGGACGGTCTCGAGGGCCCAGCGGTCGTCGGTGCGCAGCGCGGTGGCGATGCCCTTGCGCTCCAGCTGCCGGACCAGATTCAGCGCCTCCGGGTCCGGCAGGCAGCGGATGGTGGGCCGGACCGCGCCAAGATAGCAGATACGGTCCAGATGCCCGTTCACCACCTGGGCGGTGATATAGCACAGGGCGTTCGCGGGGACGTTCAGCGCCAGCCGCTCCCGGTCCTCCCGCATCATGATCCGCTCGGTGCCGTCCAGGATGTACACGCAGCACTGGGCGATGGAGGGGCCGCCCAGAAAGTAGGCGCGCTCCTCCCCGCCGTCCCGGACGATGACGCCGTTGTAGCCGTGGTAGCGGGCGACGTCGATGCGCTCGTTGCGGGACTTGAAATTGCCGGGCTGGATGCTCATGGCCAGCTCCCAGCTGGCGACCTCTGTCCGGTCGTGCAGCGGGATGCCCTCCACATGGCTGATCAGATCGTCGGTCAGTGCGACGGCGGCCGAGAGGGCGAGCGCGCCGGACTTGGAGCGGAAACGCTCCGCGGTGACGCACTCGAAGGGCAGCCAGATTTCGCCGGAGATCCGCCGCTCGCCGATCAGCAGGGAGGGCTCGACACAGATGCCCTTGAGCCTGCGGGGGAGAATGAACGGAGGATCCGCTTTCCAGTCCTCGCTCTCCCAGGCGCGGCGGGAGAGCTGCGCGCAGATCATCGGGGCGAAGAGTGCGAGCGCCAGACAGGGCGCCAGCGCCCAGGGCCAGGGCAGGACCAGCGTCAGCAAGAACGCCGCGCCGGCCAGCCAGCGCAGATTCCGCAGGAAACGCATGGAATCACCCCCTGTGAGTATCTATCGTCTTCTTATTGTTTTCTTGATCCGGGAATACAGCCCTCTTCAACAGGGTGTACCCGAAGGTCCGGGGCGATCGGAAAGCCGCCATTCCGGCTGCGGACCTGGTTGCGCCCGCAGGCGTGAAACTTCTTTGTGCAGATGAATTATCTGGATTCCTTGATCGAGTGGTTGAGCATAAACTCCCCGCCCCAGTAGATCTCGCCGCCCAGCCGCTCGGCTGCCTCGCCGTTCCAGAAGAAGCGGACCCGCGAGACCTCCAGCGCGTCGCAGAGCGTGGTGATCATCGCGTAGCAGCTCATGCGCTCCGCCTCCGGATCCAATTGCCGGACCAGGCGCTCAAAGCGCGGGGAGAGATTCAGGAGGAGCACGCCGTCCTCCACGCCGATGCCGAGGATATCGGTGCTGTCCAGCCCCAGGGGCAGGGTGGCCCGGATGCCCTCCCGCTGCTCCGGCTCGGTGGGACCGGCCATGAGCAGCTCCAGCAGCGTCCGGGGGTTCTGCACGCCGTCGGCGGTCACGCTGCGGCGGACGTCGGTCAGCTTGCCGCCGCGCTGCAGCGCCACGACCGTCTGGTCCCGGAGCCCCGTGCGGAACTGCCGCCGTCGGATCAGACCGTTCTCAAAGGCCAGGCTGCCGAAGAGCGGGCTGGAAAGCGCGGTGAGCAGCGTGGAGCCGGTGAAGAAGCGGATCGCGCCCACGGAGGGGATGAAGGTGGTCAGGGTCCAGGTCACCGCCGCCACGAAACAGCCGTAGTCGATGCCCTCCTCGTCCAGGATGGACTCCAGGTCCGACGGGAAATAGAGGCTGATCATCCGGCCGCCCTCGGGCAGCTCGGCGATCTCCGGGGGCAGGGAGAGCAGATTGGTGATATCCGGAAGGGTGATGGTCCCCTCCAGGTACTGGGCGCCCGAGGACATGGCGGAGAGCAGTCCGGAGGCGAGCTGCGCCGGCGTCTGTCCCGGGAAGGTCAGGTTGCGGGTCTCCGGGATGAAGCCGGAGCGGTCGGCCAGCGGGAAAAAGATCGTGGCGGTAGCGCTCAGCGGCGTCTGGGAGGCGTTCTCGCCCAGGGTGGTGCGGCGCGCGGCCATCTGGTCCCACAGCGCCGGCAGCTCCTCGCCGGGGTGGACCGTGACGCTGCCGGCCGGGAGGTTGCCCGCCACATCGAAGGCCGGCGTCTGCTCGGCGATCATCAGGTTGAGATAGCGGACGCCCGAGGTGCCCGCGAGCGTGCTCACGATGGCCAGGGCGGCGGTATAGAGCTCGTCGTACTCCAGCGCGACCGCCGCGGAGGAGAGGTGCACCGTGCAGACGTCCCCCGACAGCTCCACCGGCATCGCGCCGCTCAGCTGCAGATTCAGCCGGCCGCCGAGGGAGCGGGTGGTCTCGCTGCTCGGGATCGTGAAGAGCGCGTTGAGCACCGTGCCGGCGTTGCGCTGCCCGCGGATCAGCGTGAGCTCCCGCTGCAGGGAGAGCAGCCGCTGCCCGTCCCGGGAGGGGAGCGAGAGATTGACCAGCGCGCCGTAGGTCATGCTGTTGTCGTCCAGCGGCGCGGCATAGCGGGATTCGGCCGGCGGGAGCGTCATGGGCGCCTCGTTGGCGGAGACGTCGCGCTCCGTGGCTGAGCAGCCGCTGAGCAGGACGCACAGGCACAACAGCAGGCCGCCGATTCGGATTCTTTTACTGCGCTGCGCCATAGTCCCCCTCCAGCCATCCGGTCAATTGCGAGAAGCTGACCTTCCACAGTCCGTTTGCGCGGTGCAGCCGGATCACGCGCGCGCCGCGCTCGATCTGTCCGCCGCGGACACCGAGGGAGGCGGTGATCGTGCAGGTGGCGATCAGGCCGTTCGCAGCCACGGCGCTGCCGCCGCAGGCCGCGCGCAGCAGCGGGGGAAGCGCTTCCATTTCCTGAACAAAATCGTCGTAGGACGGACGGCTGACACCCGTCAGCGGGTCCGATGCCGCCACATAGCGGTACAGGCGCGCCCAGTCGCGCTGCAGCCAGCAGCCGAGCAGGGCGTCCGCGGTGACCGTGGGACTCAGCAGCAGCCGGTCGTCCCGGGTCTGCGGACCGGTGAGCACGCTGTCGTCCGATCCGTCCAGAAACCAGCTCTGCCGCAGGCGCAGGCTGTTCTCAGCGCGACGGCCCTGATCGACCAGTACGAGAACCTCGTCCACATCGCAGTTTTCCGTCACGGTCGCCACCAGCGACTGCATGGCCAGCCGGCGGCGCAGCGGGGCCTCGATCTGCCAGGCTTCGTCCGAATTCCAGTCGCCGGGCTGATCCGGCAGCGGCTGGAGAAACGCCGCGCTGACGGTGACCAGCAGGGTTCGTCCCTGCCGGACGGTGGACAGCACGCGGGTGCCCTCCGGGAACATCCCGCTGAGCTCCGGCTGCTGGGTGCCCGGTCCGGCGAAGAGCGCACTGAGCAGCGCCATCTCGTAGGACTGGCCGCTCTGCTGCGTGATGATCCGCGTCTCGGGCGCGAGATAGGGCTCGGTCAGAAAGCGGAACCAGAGGGTCGCCTCGCCGTGGAGGTCCATGGTCTGCGCCTCGCCGGGGGAGGGGAGCAGGGTGTCCACGCCCGGGGCGATGGTGCTCTCGGGGATGGGCTGGGTGCTCTGCCCGCAGCCGGTCAGGAGCAGCAGGCAGCCCGCCAGCAGCAGCGAAAGCCATCTGCGTTTCATGCTCTCGCCTCCCTCTCCTCCAGCGGAATCTTCACCGTAAAGGTGGAGCCTGCGCCGGGGGTGGACTCCACGGAGATCTCGCCGCCGTGCAGCGCCACCATCTGGCGCACGATCGACAGGCCCAGGCCCGTACCGCCGGTCTCCCGGCTGCGCGCCTTGTCCACGCGGTAGAAGCGGTCGAAGATATGGCCCAGGTCCTCCTGGGGAATGCCGATGCCGTTGTCCTGGACCGTGAGCACGGCGGAGCGGCCGCGGGTCTGCAGGGTGACCAGAATCCGGCCCCCTTCGGGGGTGTATTTCAGAGCGTTCTCGGTCAGGTTATAGACAATCTGTCCCAGCTTGGAGCTGTCCGCGAAGAGCATGACGTCCGGCGCGATGCGGCCCCGGAGGTCCTGATGGCGCTTCTCGGCCTGCGGGGTGAGCAGGTGCAGCGTCTCCCGGACGGTCTGCGAGAAGCTCATCCATTCGCGGTGGACCTCCATCTTGCCGCCGTCCATCTGGGTCAGCGTCAGCAGGTCCTTCACCACATTCGAGAGCCGGTCGATCTCGTGGTTCATATCGCCCAGGAATTCGTCGCGCATGTCCCGGGGCATGTCCGGCTGGTAGAGCACGTTCTCCAGCAGGATTTTCATGGTAGTCAGGGGCGTGCGGAGCTCGTGGGAGGCGTTGGAGACGAACTGGTTGCGGCTGCGGTCCAGACTCTCCAGCTGCTCGGCCATGACGTTGTAGTTCTCCGCTAGGGTGCGCAGCTCGTCGTTGCCGTGGACGTTCGCGCGGACGGTCAGGTCCCCCTGGCCCATCTTCTGGATGGTCGTGGTCAGCTCATTGATCGGGCGGGTCAGGAAGCGGGAGAAGAGCGCCGTGAGCCCCACAGCCAGCAGGGCGACCAGCACAAAGACCAGCACAACCTGCTGCTCCACGCGGTTCAGGCTGTCCAGCATCTCCGAGACGGAGGAGGCGAAGAGCAGCACGCCGAGATCGCCCCGGCTTCCGACCAGACGCACCGCGCAGTAGGCGACCCGGCTGTCCCCATCTCCGGCGGAGGCCGCGGCCGTGTCGAGCCGGTGGATGCCGAAGCTGGTCGCCTCGCCGCCGAGCAGCACCGAGACCACCTCGGGCAGCTGCAGCCGGACGCCCATCAAGCTCGCGAAACTGTCGAACTGGACCTTGCCGTCCAGGTCGAGCAGCATCAGCCGCCCGCTCATCTCGCCGCTGGCGGTGACCAGGGCTTCGTCGAGGGCGTCCGCCTGGCCGAACTCAAAAAGAGGCGCAACAGTCGTAGACAGTTTCTCCACCGAGAGACTGTCCTGACGGATGCGCTGCTCGTACAGGTAGTCCCGGACAAAGCCGGTCAGCCGTGTCTCTGTCACGTAGAAGGAGGCACTGATGATCAGCAGAAACATGAAAGTGATTTTCACGCCGATGCCGATCGTGATTCGGTGCTTAGTCCTTGTCCGTGAAATAGTAACCAACCCCCCACTTGGTGATGATGAACTCAGGCTGCGAGGTGTCGTGCTCGATCTTCTCGCGCAGGCGGCGGATATGGACGTCCACGGTCCGGTCGTCGCCGGTATAGTCGTACTTCCAGACGGTCTCCAGCATCTGCTTGCGGGTGAAAACCTTGCCCCGGTTGGTGATGAAGAGCTGCAGGAGATCGAACTCCTTGGCGGTCAGCTTGATCTCGCGGCCATCCAGCGCCACGGTCCGCTTGGTCGGGTTGACTTCGAGCCCGCGCACGCGGATAATCTTCCGCTCCTCTGCGGGGGAGGGGGAGGAAACCGCGCGGCGCATGATCGCCTTGATGCGGGCCTTGACCTCGAGAATGTTGAAGGGCTTGGGAATGTAGTCGTCCGCGCCGTATTCCAGGCCCAGAATCTTGTCCATATCCTCGCCCTTGGCGGTGATCATGATGATCGGAACATTGCTGTGTTCGCGGATGCGCTGGCAGACCTGGATGCCGTCCATCTTGGGCAGCATCACGTCCAGCAGGATCAGATCAAAAGGCTCCGAGAAGAACTTTTCCAGCGCTTCCTCGCCGTCCAGCGCGCTCTCGGTCTCGTATCCTTCCTGCTCCAGCGTATATTTGAGGCCTTTCAGGATCAGCGGCTCGTCGTCCACAAGCAAGATCTTTTTAGCCATCCGCGTAACCTCCACCTTATCCATAAACGGCCTTTCCACCGACTGGGAGGCCGTATAGATCCATATTGCAACATGAATTTTAATCTATAATGCACAAAAAATCAAGCAACTTTCAACAAAAATATTACGAAAATTTCTATTTTTGTCATTTTTGGAAAGAACAATGAAAAAACCCGCGTCAGGAACGCGGGGGACGAATCCTTCGGAGGAGCGCCCGGAAGAGCCCCGGCAGCCCGGTGAGGAGCATGACCAGCAGGATCATCACCAGGGCGTAGGCGTAGACCTCGGGATAGTCGTTGAAATAGCTGCTGGAGAAGATGGCCTTGCCCAGGGAATCGCGGGTCTGGACAAGGTACTCGGTGGTGACCGCGAGCTTCATGCCCATGCCCGCGGCGTTGGCGAAGGCCTGGCGCAGGTATCCGGCGGTCAGGGGCAGATAGACCTGCAGGAGAATCCGCGCATTGAAGCGGCTGTTCAGCCGCCAGACATCCCGGAGCTCGGGATCGATGCGGCGGATGCCCTCGCCGACCGCCTCGCTGATCAGGGGGATCAGCAGCAGGGAAGGCACCACCAGCGGCACCCGGTCGTAGGGCAGCAGCACCATGGCGATGACCGCCATCACGATCATCGGGGTGGCGCGCAGAAACTGCATCAGCGGGCTCAGGAGCGTCCGGCAGAAGTCGGAGAGCCCCATCGCGGTGCCGAACAGAAGGCCGCCCGCCCCGGCGAACACCAGGCTGAGCACCAGGTGCAGGAGGGTGGTGCCGACGCGTCTCCAAGTCTCCGCCTCGCCCAGCAGGCACAGAAAGGTTCGCAGGATCTCGCCGACGGAGGGAAAGACCAGCGGCGCTCCCTTGAGCCACGCGGCCAGCTGGACGAGCGCGGCGACCAGGGCGATGCCCAGACATAAAGCGATCGGTTCCCGGAGTTTATTTTGCCGCATAGTAGAAGTCATCCGCCGGGACGGCACCGCCGAACTGGGCGGGATCGATCGCCACGGTGGCTTCCACGGCCTCGCGGGCCTCCAGGGCGGGGACGAAGCGGATGCTGCAGCCGGGGATCGCCTGGACGGCGACCTTCGCGTTCGGCAGGATGCCCAGGGTGACCGAGGCCTCCGCCACGGCTTCCACATCATCAGTGCACTGCGCGCAGGCGGCCGCGGCCTTCTCCAGGAAAGCGGCGACGGCCTCAGGCTGGGCTTCCAGGGTCTCCGCGCGGACGAACAGGGCGGCCTGCGTATACTGCTCGGCGCCCAGCGTGCTCAGCGGGTAGGCCGTGACGGCGGGGTTCTTGATCTTCGCGGCGGTCACGGCGGGCTCGGCGGTCAGCACGATGGCCTCCGCGTCGGTCAGCAGCAGGCTCTGCGTGTTGGCGGCGCCGGCCAGATACTGGATCTCCGAGGGGGTGACCCCGTTCTGTTCCAGCACGCGCAGCGCGACGGAGGCGTTGATGGTGTTCTCACCGAAGAGCGTGACGACCGCGCCGTTCATGCTCTCCAGCGTGAAGTCCGGCCGCTGGGAGGCAAAACAGAGGTTGCCCCAGGTGACCACGGCCGCGAGCTTGTAGGTGGACTTGCCGGCCTTGTAGAGCTTGGCGCCGGCGTTCAGCGGGGCGATGATGAAATCAGCCTCGTTGGCCGCGAAGACGGAGGCGATGGTGTCGGCCGCCACGTAGGGGAAGTGATCGGGGTCGTTCACGGCGAGGGTTGCCAGGGCAATGCCCGGCGCGCCGTTGGGGGCGACCACGGTGAAGGCGTTCTCCTCCGCGGAGGCGGCACCGCAGACCGACAGGAACAGGACGACACAGAGAAGCAGGGACATGAGTTTGCGCATAAGATACTCCTTCTGCGTCCGAGAATGCGGGCGCACATAGAATAACGGATGAAAAGCGGGATCAGCGCCAGTATTTCTGGTCCAGCTCCCGGAACTGGATGGCCTCGGCCACGTCGCCGGTGGTGATCTTCGGATCCCCGCGCAGGTCGGCGATCGTGCGCGCGACCTTCAGAACCCGGCCATAGGCGCGCATGCTCATCCCCATGCGCTCGACGGCGACGTGCAGCAGCGCGGTGGCCTCCGGGTCAAGGACGCAGTAGCGGCGCAGCTGCGCGGAGTCGAGCTGGGCGTTGCAGTGGATCTTCTCCTGCCGGTAGCGCTCCTGCTGAATTTCCCGGGCTTTGCGGACGCGGACGGCGACCTCGGCGGAGCTCTCCGCAGGCTTGGCCTGGTTGATCTCCTGCACCGGCACCGCGTCCACCTCGATCTGGATATCGATGCGGTCCAGGAGCGGCCCGGAGACGCGGTCCAGATAGCGGCGGATCTCGTGCTGACTGCAGCGGCACTGCCGGGTTTTGCTCCCGTAGTAACCGCAGGGGCAGGGGTTCATACTCGCCACGAGCATAAAGCTGGACTGATACTGGGCCTGGTTGTGGACGCGGGTGACGGAGACCATGCCGTCCTCCAGCGGCTGGCGGAGCGCCTCCAGAGCCTGACGGCTGAACTCCGGCAGCTCGTCCAGGAAGAGGACGCCGTTGTGGCTCAGCGAGACGGAGCCGGGCATGGCGTTGGTACCGCCGCCGATCAGGCTCGCCACCGAGGCGGAGTGGTGCGGCGCGGAGAAGGGCCGGACCGCCATCAGGCCGGCGCCGGGCTTCAGCTTGCCCGCGATGGAGTGGATGCGCGTGGTCTCCAGCGCCTCCTCGAAGGTCAGCGGGGGCAGAATGCCCGGCAGGCAGCGGGCCAGCATGGTTTTGCCGGAGCCCGGAACGCCGATCATCAGCATATTGTGGCCGCCGGCTGCCGCGACTTCCAGGGCGCGGCGGGCGCCCAGCTGGCCCTGAACCTGGCTGAGATCCACCTGCGGCTTGCTGCCCGCGAGGATCTCCTGGTAGCTGCGCTGAATCTGGACCGGGATCGGCTCGGTGCCGCGCAGGTGGCCGACCACCTGGGCGAGGTTCCGGGCGGGAAAGACCCGGATGCCCTGGATGCAGGCGACCTCCTCCGCGTTGCCCGCGGGCAGGATTACGTCCTCGACTCCGGCTTCGCTGGCGGAGATCACCATGGGCAGCGCGCCGCGAACCGGGTGCAGCGTGCCGTCCAGAGAGAGCTCGCCGATCATCAGCGTGTGGCTCATGTCCGTCTCGGGCAACTGCCGGGTGGAGGCCAGGATGCTCACCGCGATGGGCAGGTCGAAGGCGGGCCCCTCTTTCTTGACGTCCGCGGGGGCGAGATTGACCGTCAGCCGCGCGATGGGCATCGCGAAGCCGCTGTTGGTGATGGCGGCCTGGACGCGGTCGCGGCTCTCCTTCACGGAGGCGTCCGGCAGGCCGATGATATCCAGCGAGGGCATACCGTTGGCCGCGTAGACCTCCACCATGACCTTGAAGCCGGAGACGCCGCTCAATCCGTAACTCAGCGCGCGTGCCAGCATGAAGGCGCCTCCTCTCCGATCACATCTCGAGAAAACTCAGCTGGGTCTCCGTCCCGGGTTTGATCCAGGGCGTCCAGTGAACCCGGCTGAGGGGGTTCGGCTCTTTTCCGTCCAGCCAGGCGGCGCCCTCCTCCGGCAGGAGCGCCAAAGGCATCCGGTCGTGGAAGGGCCGCAGCTCCGGCAGGGGCTCCCGGGTCAGGATTGTGAACTCCGCGCGGCGCTCATCGGTCAGCCGGTAGAGGCCCGCCAGGAAGAGCCAGGGGGAGTCCGCCGCGGAAAAGAGATAGGGTTTCGGACGGGCCTCCCGGTGGTCCCACTCCAGCCAGCCGCTCGCCGGAATCAGGCAACGGCGACGGCGGAAGCTGTCCCGGAAGAGCGGGCGCTCTGCGGCGGTCTCCAGCCGGGCGTTGATCACGAGCCCCCTGGGGAGGGGATAGCCCCAGCGCATGCCGAAGGGCTTCGCGGCCCGGCGTTCCCGGTCGGGCGCCAGCACGCAGGCGGCGTCCCCGGGGCGGATCTCACCCCGCGCCAGCGGCGCTCCGCCTGCGTCCGAGACGCTCGCCAGGAGCCGCATCAGCTCCGCCGGCGTATCGTCCGTCTCAATATAGAAGCGGCCGCACATCTCAGCCGAGCAGGGTGGCGGTGAACCACGCGGAGAAGACGTTCCCGGGCGCGAGCAGCGTCACATAGGGCTTGTCCTCGAAATTGTCACTGTCCTGCACGCGGCCGGGCATGCCGTGCCAGGGCTCCAGGCAGAGATAGTCCGCCTGCGCGCCGGGCTTGGTCCAAACCGCGAGCACCTCCATCTTCGGGAAGTCGAAGCGCAGGCCGCGGCCGCTGTCCCGGTGCACCAGGCGCACGGAGCGGCTTTTCAGCCCGGCGAAGATCAGCGCGTCGCGCTCGTCAAACAGCCCGTGGGTCAGCGGCAGGATCCGGCCGTCCCGCAGCTCGGCCAGCTGCTCGGTGCCGTTGCAGAGATAGCCGCCGGGGGCGAGGGTATTTTCGCCGCTCTCGCGCTGCTCGAAGACCAGCTGATAGTCCTCGAAGGCGGCGCCGGGCTCCATCGGGCAGACGAAGCCGGGGTGGCCGCCTACGCAGAAGGGCATGACCCGGTCGGAATGGTTCTCCACCTGGAAGGTGGTGACAAAGCCGCCGTCAAACAGCTTGTAGATCACATGGAAGGCGAAGGAGAAGGGGTAGGACCCGCGGGTCTCCTCGCTGTCGCGCAGCACCAGGTCCACCTGGTCCTCGCCCCGCTGGGCGATCTCGAAGACCGGCGTGCGGGTGAAGCCGTGCTTGGCCATGGGGTAGGATTCTCCGGCGATGCGGATCTGACCGTCGCGGACGGAGCCGCAGACCGGGAAGAGCACCGGCGCGTGCTGCGCCCATACCGCGGGATCCGCCTGCCAGATGACCTCGCGGCCGTCCGGCCCCTTGAAGGAGGCGATCTGCGCGCCGACCTGCTGAATCTGCGCGGTGGTGTCATGGTAGCGGAGCTGGATCATTTCCATGGGACGACCTCCTGTCATTCTTCGGGCCGGTCGAGGATGCCCACGTACACCTGGCGGCTCTTGGCCTCGTAGATGTCGGTGAACAGGAACTCGCGGCCGATCTCTTTGCCCTTTTCGTACTGGACGCGGTAGCTGGTGACGCTCATGCCGTCCGCCGCCTTGCGGGTCTCGTACTCCTGGTCCTTGTAGGTGACATAGCGCATGTTCTTGTCCCGGATGACCTCGGGCTCGGTGGGGGCGGGGATCACGGTCTCCTCGGTGACGAAATCGTAGGTGGACCCGTTGAGCCCCTGGCCGTAGATCTTGACGCTGCAGACCAGCCGCTTGCGGTTTTTCGGATCGGACTGCACGGCGGCGGTGATATAGATCGGATAGTCGGTGTTGTTGGTGAACACGAGGTCGATCTTGTGATTGGAGAACCAGTAGACGGTCGCGTCCTTGCCGTAGGGGGTGTAGTTGACGGCCATGGAGTGGGGCTCGCGCTTGTCGATCTGCAGATTGGCGCGCACGGCGGCCTGGTAGACCGTGGTGCTGGCCTGGCAGACGCCGCCGCCGATGCCGGGCTTCACTTCATTATAGACATACTCCAGCGCGGGCTTGAAGCCCCGCTTCTCGGTCCGCTGGCCCACCACGCCGTTGAAGGAGAAGGACTTGCCCGGCTGGATGACCGTGCCGCTGATATACTCGAAGGCGAGGCGGATATTGGCGGTGCGGTACTCGTCGCTGCTGGTGGAGATGGGTGTGGTGCCCGTGCCGCGTAGGGCGTAGGCATTCTCCTTCAGGTAGTCGACGGTGATGTCGGGCTGAATGATCGTGGGCTGCAGCGCGATCTCGCCGCTCTCCATGCTGGAGAGGCGGTGGTAGATCTGCTCCTTGAGGGACGCCGTCTCCAGCATGCGGCCGATCACCTCCGGCTCGAAGGAGAAGGGGTAGGTGGCCATGCTGTCAAAGGAGGTCATGACGGCGTTGCGGGGCTCCCGGTAGAGCCGGACGGCCAGGGAGTTCAGGATGCCGTCCAGGTGGGAGGTATCCGAGCCGGGGTTGGTGCTGTAGGCCTCGAAGGGGGTCTCCCGCAGCTGTTCCATGGCGGCGAGGCGCTGCTCCTCGGTGCCGGTGTGGCCCTGCTGCCAGGCTTTCGCCAGCGCGGCCTCGATATCCACCTGCACGCCCAGATCCGAGGCGCGCAGCTCCTGCAGCGTCTCCCCGTCCAGGGTGAGCTTCACAAACCAGGAGCCGGTGGAGGACTGGGACTGGGCGGTGACCGCCGCGCGCGCCTCCTCCTGCGTCATGCCGCCCAGGGCGATGCCGTCCACGAAGGTGTTCGGGCAGAAGAGCGTGTCGTAGGGGGTGACGGCCCGGTGTACCTCCTGCTCGCGCTGGTAATTGCGCCAGGCCTTGAGGCCGCTGTAACCCGCCGCGGCGAGCAGCGCGAGCGCCAGCACGATCAGCAGAATGCGCAGCGGGACTCTCATGCCCCGCTTTTTCCTGGCGACGGCCGGCGGCAGCGGACGGGGCGGGGGCGCTGCCTGGGTCCGGTAGTTCTGCGGTCCGGTCTGCACCGGCTGATAACCGGCGGACCAGCCCCAGCCGACGCCGGCGCTGCTCTCCGTGGCCTGGTAGGAGGCGGTCTGCAGAGGCTGGGAGCCCTGGGACCATTCGCGCTGCGCCTCCCCAAAGTGGCTGTCGCCCCGGGCGGCGTTCCCCACATAGGGATACTGCACCCGGGACTCCGGCGGGGCGGCGCGCTCGGCCTCCTGCTGCTGGCGGAGCGCTTCCTCTCTGGCGGCAGCCTGGCGTTCCGCGTCCAGCGCCGCGTACTTTTCGCTCCGGCGATGCCGTTCCGGGAAATCTGTCATGCTGCCGCCTCCTTTCTTTGCAAATTCCGATGGGTCAAGTCGTTTGCGGTCCTTCCTGCAGGGCGCTCTCCAGCGCCCGGATATCCTTCTCCGCGCTCGTCCACGCGTCGGCCATGCAGCCGAGCGAGACGTGCCGGAGACTGTCGCTTTGATGATCGTCGCTGCCGCCGGTGACCAGCAGGCCGAGCCGGCGCGCCAGCCGTTCCAGAGGTGCGAATCCCTCCGCCGCTGCGGACGGGTGCCAGACCTCGAGCCCGCGCAGGCCCTGCCGCTGCCAGTGCTCCACGAGACAGGCGAGCTGTTCGTCCGGAAGCTCCAGCTCCCGGGGATGGGCCAGCACGGGGATCCAGCCGTCCGCCCGGGCCAATGACAGGGCCTCGGCTATGCTCAGCCGCTCGGGCTGAACGCAGGCGGGTTTGCCCTCGCCGAGAAAGCGGTCGAAGGCCTCCTGAACCGAGGTGACATATCCGCGCCGCACCATGGCCCGCGCGATGTGCGGACGGCCGACGACACCGCTCTCCCCGACGGGGAGTTCCTCCCATTGCAGGGGCATCGACAGGTCGTCCAGTTTTGCCAGAATAGCCCGGGCGCGGTTCTCCCGGCGGCCGGCCAGGATCCGCAGCTGTTCGCGGATGCCCGAGCCCGGCGTCTGTCCGTAGACCAGGAGATGCAGCCCGGGGAGGTCCCGCAGGCTGAGCTCCGCGCCGCGGAAGACGCGCATCGCGCCGCCCAAGGCCATGAGCTCGTCGCTGCCCGCGAGGGTGTCGTGGTCCGTCACCGCCAGATGGGTGATTCCGAGCGCCTGCGCCCTGCGCACCAGCTCGGGGATCGACGCCTTTCCGTCCGAGTGACGGCTGTGAACGTGCAGATCAGGCTTCGTCCGCCGCATACGCAGGCTTCTCCAGCTGGACAGCCGGGGACATCAGCGAGACAAACTCCGCGCGGTTGATGGTCTTCTCCTCCTTGAGGCGCTGTACCAGACGCTGGAGATCCGCCTCGTGCTCGCGGATCACGGCCTTGGTGCGCTCGTAGCACTCGTCGAGCAGGCGCTTGACCTCCGCGTCGATGCGGGCGGCCATCTCCTCGGAGTACTCGCGGCTCTGGCCGAACTCCATGCCGACGAAGACCTCCTGGTCGCTGGCGAGATAGATCGTCCCGAGGTCCGGACTCATGCCGAACTGGGTCACCATCCGCCGCGTCAGCTCGGTCGCGCGTTTCAGGTCGGAGGAGGAGCCGGTGTAGACCTCGCCCAGGATCAGTTCCTCGGCGGCGTGGCCGGCGAGCAGCATGCAGACCGTGTCCATCATCTGCGTGCGGCTCATGCTGTCGCGCTCCTCCTCGGGCAGGGCGAGGGTGTGGCCGCCGCTCTGGCCGCGGGGGAGAATCGTGACGGTGTGCACCTCGTCGCAGCCGGGGAGGAAATGTCCCACGACCGCGTGGCCGCCCTCGTGCACGGCGACCAGATGCTCGTCGAGCGGATGGACCTTGTGGCTCTTTTTCTCGGGGCCCATCTGCACCCGCTCGATCGCGTCGATCAGGTTCTGCTGGGTGATGACGGTCTGCCGTCCGCGCGCCGCGAGGATGGCGGCCTCGTTCATCACATTCTCCAGATCCGCGCCGGTGGCGAAGGGCATGCGCTTGCCCACATTGTCGAGATCCACGTCCTCGGCCAGGGGCTTGCCCTTGCTGTGGACCTTCAGGATCGCGACGCGGCCGTCCTGGTCCGGATAGTTGACGGTGACCTGACGGTCGAAGCGGCCGGGGCGCAGCAGCGCCGGGTCGAGGATGTCCCGCCGGTTGGTGGCGGCCATCACGATCACGCCGGTGTTCACCGAGAAGCCGTCCATCTCCACCAGCAGCTGGTTGAGGGTATGTTCGCGCTCGTCGTGTCCGCCGCCCAGACCCGCGCCGCGGTGGCGGCCCAC
>JAFWQU010000005.1 GCA_017508975.1 Clostridia bacterium
CCATCGGAGGAGAGAACTTCAGATCCGTCCAGGGCGACATCAACAAGCTCGTTGCCGCATCGGACTCGCCGTATTCGTTCAGATGGAATTCCGGGTGGAGGGCCTGGCGCAGCGGATCGTGCGCGGCGACGTGCCGGAGAGCCTGCGAAACAAGACCATCTTCTCCCTGGACATGGGCAGCCTGATCGCGGGCGCGAAGTTCCGCGGCGGGTTCGAGGAGCGGCTGAAGGCCGTGCTGGCGGAGATCAAAAAGAGCGACGGCCGGATCCTGCTGTTCATCGATGAACTGCACAACATCGTCGGCGCGGGCAAGGCCGAGGGCGCCATGGACGCCGGCAACCTGCTCAAGCCGATGCTGGCCCGGGGCGAGCTCCACTGCATCGGCGCGACCACCCTGAACGAGTACCGGAAGTATATCGAGAAGGACGCGGCGCTGGAGCGGCGTTTCCAGCCGGTCATGGTGGAGGAGCCGACGGTCGAGGACACCATCTCGATCCTGCGCGGCTTGAAGGAGCGCTACCAGGTGTTCCACGGCGTGCGGATCCAGGACGGCGCGCTGATCGCCGCGGCAACCCTCTCAAACCGTTATATCACCGACCGTTTCCTGCCCGACAAGGCCATCGACCTGGTGGACGAGGCGTGCGCGATGGTGCGCACGGAGATCGACTCGATGCCCGCGGAGCTGGACGACGTCCGGCGGCACATCATGCAGCTGGAGATCGAGGAGGCCGCGCTCAAGCGGGAGGAGGACGAACTGTCCGCCTCGAGGCTGAAGGAAGTGCAGCGGGAGCTGTCCGAGGAGAGGGAGCGCTTCGGCGCGATGAAGCTGCGCTGGGAGACCGAGAAGGACGCCATCGCCTCCGTCAGCCGGCTGCGGGAGGAGATCGAGAAGACCCGCGCCGAGATGGAGCAGGCGGAGCGCCGCTACGACCTGAACCGCGCGGCGGAGCTGAAATACGGCGAGCTGCCGAAGCTTGAGCAGCAGCTGAAGAACGCGGAGACAGTCGCGGAGCAGCAGCGGAACGGCTCGGGCCTCCTGCACGACCGTGTCACGGAGGACGAGATCGCCCGGATCGTGGCCCGGTGGACCGGCATCCCGGTGACCAAGCTGCTCGAGGGTGAACGCGAGAAACTCCTGCACCTGGAGGACACGCTGCATGAGCGCGTGGTCGGCCAGGACGAGGCGGTGCAGCGCGTGACCGAGGCGATCCTGCGCTCCCGGGCGGGCATCCAGGATCCCAACCGGCCTCTGGGCTCCTTCCTCTTCCTCGGCCCCACCGGTGTGGGCAAGACCGAACTGGCCAAGGCGCTGGCGCAGGCTCTGTTCGACGATGAGAAGAACATGGTCCGGATTGACATGTCCGAGTACATGGAGAAGTTCAGCGTCTCGCGTCTGATCGGAGCGCCTCCCGGATACGTGGGCTATGACGAGGGCGGCCAGCTGACCGAGGCGGTGCGGCGGCACCCCTACTCGGTGGTGCTCTTCGACGAGGTGGAGAAGGCGCACCCGGATGTGTTCAACGTCCTCCTGCAGGTGCTCGACGACGGCCGGATCACCGACAGCCAGGGCCGCACGGTGGATTTCAAGAACACCATCCTGATCATGACGAGCAATCTCGGCAGCGAGTATATCCTCGAGGGCATCGAGAACGGGGAGATCACCCCGGAAGCGAGAGCTCAGGTGGACCGCCTGCTCAAGACGCACTTCCGCCCGGAGTTCCTGAACCGGATCGACGAGATTGTCTACTACAAGCCGCTGCAGAAGGACCAGATTGAGCAGATCGTCGGCCTGATGCTGAAGAGCCTGAACCAGCGTCTGGCGGACCGGAAGCTGAGCGTGCGCCTGACGGACGACGCGATGCGCTATGTGATCGACCAGGGCTACGACCCGGTCTTCGGCGCGCGGCCCCTGAAGCGCTATCTGCAGTCCCATGTCGAGACCCTGGTCGCCCGCAAAATCGTCGGTGGCGAGATCCGGCAGGGCGAGGAGATCGTCGTGGACGCGGGGGAGAACGGACTGGTAATCCGGTAATTCAAAGGAATGATTTGGGGTCAGCTCTGAGAAGGGCTGGCCCTTTTGAATGCGGAATTCGGAATTGATACCAATCTCAAGTAAAAACACAAATCAAGCAGCGGCATGTAACCGAAGGTCCAGGGCGATCGGAAAGCCCTGGTCGCGCCCGCAGGCGCGAAACCTTACCAAAACCATTCATGATGAAAGGAATAGAGTTTTTCTTGCCGTGAAGACGAATTTTTGTTATACTTGGATCGTATTCTCTGAACAGGAGGAAAAACAGATGAAGATCCGGAAAACCGCGGCGCTGGTGCTGTGCCTGATGCTGGCCGTGACCATGCTCAGCAGCTGCACATCCAATGAAACCAAGGAACCCACCGTGGCGGAGCGGTATCAGCAGGCCGCTGAACTGCTTCAGGCGGGGCAGCTCAGCGAGGCGGCGGACGCGTTCACGGCGCTGGGCCACTACGGGCAGGCGACGCAGTACGGCATGTACTGCAAGGCGCTGAGCTCCGCCAAGGCAGGCTCCTGGACGGAGGCGGCGCTCACATTGCAGACGCTCGGCGACTTCCTGGACAGTCCGATCCTGGCAGCCTACTACCAGGGCCGCGCGCTGGAGGACGCGGAGCGCTATGAGGAGGCGCTGGCCGCCTATGGCGGGCTGCAGCAGTTTGACGACGTGAGCGCGCGGACGGCGGCCATCCCCGGGCTGATTCTCGCGCGGGACTACCGTGCGGCGGAAGCGCTGGAGACGGCGGGGAACCTGCAGAGCGCGCTCAGTGCCTTCGAGGCGCTTGGCAGCTACTCCGACAGCGCGGCGCGGGCGCAGGCCCTGCGTGACCGGCTGACGGAGGCCGACTACCAGAACGCGCTGGCGCTGGAGGCCGCGGACGACGCCGTGGGCGCCTACAATGTCTTCAAGCGCCTCGGCACCTATCAGGACAGTGCCGACCGCGCGGCGGCCCTCGAGCAGGAGGCCGCGTACCGCAGCGCCTTCACGCAGGCGGAGGCCGGGAATTACCGGATGGCGCAGACGACATACGCGTCTCTGCGAGACTATAAGGATGCCGCGGAGAAGGCGAGACTGCTGCAGGCACCGGTGAGCGGAAACGATACCCGCAAGCTGGCCGACGGCGTCTACCGGTTCCGGATGAACGGCCTTTACGGCTTTGTGGACCTGAACAACAACCGGGATATCCAGCCCTTCTGGAAAGGCCTGAACGCCTTTGACAACAACGGGCTGGCCATTGCGCAGGACGTGAATTCGGGCGATTCCACGCTGGTGAATCTCCGGGGGCAGCAAATGACCCGCCGCGGCTACTCAGAAATCAGCTATCTGAACAGCGCGCTATATATGGGCAGAAACGGCAGCTCCTGGCGCAATATCACCTATGACCTGCTGAACGCGCAGGGCGAGGTGCTGGAGACTTACCGCTCGGTGCAGTCCTTCAGCGAGGGGATGGCCGCGGTCCAGTCGAACAGCGACGGCAAATGGGGCTACATCGACGAGAAGGGCAATGTGGTCATCCAGCCCGCCTTTGCCGAGGCGAAAGCCTTCTCCGAGGGCCTGGCGCCCGTCGCGGGAGGGAACGCCTGGGGTTTCATCGACAAGACCGGCGCCTGGAAGCTGGAGCCCGCCTACGGCGAGGCCTGGGGCTTCTCCGGAGGCCTGGCGCTCGTGCGCACGAAGGACGACGGGATGCAGATGATCGGCAAGGAGGGCGAGCTGGTCCTCTTCAAGGAGTCTGTCTACCAGAGTGCCGACGCGCTGGACAACAACCAGAAGTATGAGGAGGCCATCGCAAAGTTCGAGTCGCTGGGCGGTTACGCGGACAGCGCGGACCGGGCGGCTGCCTCCCGCGAGAAGATCAACCAGCAGGTCTACGCCCGGGCGGAGTCGCTGCTGGCGAAGGGCGACCTGGAGCAGGCGGCCTCGACCTTCGAGTGGCTCGGCGAGTACAGCGACGCCGCTGCGCGCGCGGAGGAGGTCCGCGAGACCATCCGCGCCAACACCTACGCCCGGGCGCAGGCGCTCGAGGAGCAGGGCAGGCTCGAGCAGGCCATCGAAATCTATCTGTCCCTGGGCGACTACCAGGGCAGTGCCGCCCACGCCGCGGAGCTGCGCGAGGGCATCAACCAGTCGATCCTTGCGGTCGCCGTCGCATTCGAGGAGCAGAAGGAGTACATGCTGGCCTTTGTGACCCTCGTGCCGATCGCGGAGTGGAGCGACGTGCCGCAGCGCATCGCAAACCTGTGGAGCGCGTACCTGCAGGGGATGGTCGACGAGGCCGACGCGCTGGAGACGGCGGGACAGTTCGAACAGGCGCAGGAGAAATTCCGGAATATCCACGACGAGATCGTGACCATGGCGAACAACATCGCGCGGATCCAGAACCACGAGACCGCCAGCGAGGCGGAGGCGGAGCGCCTGGCTCCCGCGATTGCGAAGATGCAGGAGGTCACCGTGGGCGCCGACACGGAGGAGCGGATCAGCGCGCTGGAGGAGAAGATCCATCAGCGGGACTATGCCGCCGCTGCCGAGCTGGAGACGAAGCTGCAGTTCACGGAGGCGATCACCGCCTTCACCGCGCTGGGCGATTACAGCGACGCCGCCGACCGCGCTGCCGCGGCTCAGGCGAGCCTGACGGACTATCAGCGGCGCTACGGCGAGGCCGCCGCGCTGGAGAAGGAGCTGCGCTTCCAGGAGGCCGCCGACGCGTTCAACGCGCTGACGACCTTCAGCGACAGCGCCGACCGCGCTGCTACGGCGCAGGCCAGC
This sequence comes from Clostridia bacterium, assembly GCA_017508975.1. GTDB lineage: Bacteria > Bacillota > Clostridia > Christensenellales > Aristaeellaceae > RUG11272. The sequence goes on from JAFWQU010000005.1 coordinate 4,794, forward strand.
CACGACAGCTATCAGGCGGCCTACGATGCCGCGGGCGCGCTCGAGACGGAGGAGAAGTATGAGGCCGCGGTCGAGGCCTTTGGGAAGCTGAACGGCTGGGGCGACTCTGCCGCGCGCATCACCGCCCTCGAGGGCAAGATCCTCGCGCGGGACTATGCCGCAGCCTCCGCGCTGGAGGACGAGGGCAGGTTCGACGAGGCCTACGCCGCGTTCATCAAGCTGGGCGCGTATGAGGACAGCGCCGACCGCGCCGCCCAGGTCGAGGTCAAGGCGATCCAGCAGGCCAATGAGAAGGCCTATGCCGCCGCCGAGGCGCTTGAGTCGGAATGGAAGTTTGAGGAGGCGGCTGCCGCCTTCGCCGCGCTGGGTGAGTTCAGCGACAGCGCCGACCGCGCCGCCGCCGCACAGGCCAGCCTGACGGATTTCCAACAGCGCTACGCCGCCGCGGAGGCTCTGGAGACCGCGCTGAAATTTGACGAGGCGATCCCCGCCTTCAACGCGCTGATCCCCTTCAGCGACAGCGCCGCGCGCTCCGCCGCCGCGCAGGCCTCCCTGGACCGGTACCAGGCCGCCTACAACGCCGCCGCGCAGCTGGAGAGCGAGAACAAGCTTGAGGAGGCCAAGGCCGCCTTTGAGGCCCTGACGACCTGGAGCGACGCCCAGAGCCGGGTTGCCGGCGTGGTGGAGAAGATTCACGCCCGTGACTACGAGCTGGCGAAGGCCGCCATCGAGCGTGAGGATTACGCTGAGGCGGTGCGTCTGCTCGGAACCCTTGGGGATCTGAGTGCCTACGAGAACGGAAACACGCTTCTCACCGAGGCACAGACGGGCCAGCATTATCAGCAGGCGCTCGCCACTGCGCTGGCTGGAAACATCAACGAAGCCTATGCCGCTTTCCGCGATCTGGGCGACTATCGTGACAGCGCGGATAAAGCCACCCTCCTGGGCAATCTCACCCGTGCGGGCAAGACCCAGCAGATCACGGAGGGCGTGCTGATCTACGAGTTCCACAGTCTGTGGGGCCTGGCCAACCTGAAGACCAACGTGATGGTTCCCGCCAAGTACACGAGCATTAAATATGAGGAAGGGACGGAGTATCGGAAACTCAATCTGATGCTGGTATTTATCAAGGGTTCAAGCGCAGAGAAAAACACTTATGGGTACATGAATCTCGAGGGCAAAGAGATGGTTCCCTGTCAGTATTGGGCGGTCTCTGACTTTGACGCAAACGGCCGTTGCACGGTAGCCGATGCGAAAATGATAAAAACTAGCAATTACTCAAACAATTATAATTGCCGCCTGTACTTTGGCATCAGAACAAAGGATGGGAAAACGGTTACAGAATGTAAATGGCGTGTACTGGGCAAATCGAATAATACAGCAGGAGGAAATTTCAGCGGTGGCTGGCTTGACAATTACAAAAGCAGTTGGAGTTTAAGTCAGAGGGATTACACGATTGTTCCCCCTGCTTTCACAGACGGTCGCATAAAGGTTCAGGATGTCTCTGATAATGCCCTTTGGGGCTACATCGGTGAGGATGGCCAGCCACTGGGTGTAGGGATCAAATGGAAAGACATCGGTGACTTCTCCGACGGAATGGCGATGGTGCAGAATACGTTAAACAAATACGGCTTCATTGACGCAAACGGAAACCAGGTCGGTGAAGTTCGCTGGGACCAGGTGAACGCGTTCAGCTACGGCTTCGCGGCGGTCAAGGAGAATGGCCTCTGGGGCTTTATCGACAAGACCAACACGCTGGTAATTCCCTGCCAGTATATCGAGGTCAACGCCTTTACCTCCGTTGGCGATGCCGCTCCGACCTGCGACGTCAAGAAACCGGATGGTACCTGGGTCGTCATCAACACGGAAGGAAAGGACGCTTTCTTCGGAACCTGATTCTTCCCCAGCCGTCCTGCTTTCCCATGAAACACAGACATCTCCCAAAGGGGTGAATCCGAAGGTCCAGGGCGATCGGAAAGCCCTGGTCGCGCCCGCAGGCGCGAAATTCCCCTGCGCAAATATCCATATCACCCTGGAAAAACAGGAAAAGAAGCGGCACCCTGCATTGCGCGGGGTGCCGCCTTTGAAAACCTTGGAATGGGATTACCGTCTGCGTTCGCAGGGCCTGCGCAGGACCTCCTGCATGACCAGGGCGCGGGTAATGCTGTCGCCGTCGAAGGCGAGCTTCAGTCCCGGGATGGGATCCGACTCGCTGATCTGGCCAAAGCTCGAGTTGATCGCCTCCTCCGAGTGCATCGAGGGGGTGTCGATCTCCGTTTCGAAGCCGTGGTCATGGGGATCCCGGCCTTCGTCGCTGTCGTCCGCGTGGAGGCTGCCCTCGAACATGCCGCTGTGGTCGTGGGGCGTCACATGCACCGTGGGCGCGATGTGCGTCACCGGCGGCAGAATGCTCTGGGCCTTCGCCTGCGCCGCGGCGGCCTCAGCGGCGTGCTTCTGCGCGTCGCTGTTCGCCGCGGCTTGAATCTTCTGCGCCTGTGCGTACTTGTTCTTCTTGCTGGCTTTTGCGATCAGGAAGACCAGGCCGTAGACGACCAGCATGACGAAGAATCCGCCGAAAGAGTCGTTCTTGGTCATGGCTTCACCTCCCCGGCAGGCTTACTTTTTCGCCTCACTGCCGGACTGGGGCGCGCTCACCTTCGCGATGGACTCCCGCATCTCGGTGTCCGCGATGGTGTTCCGCATCTGATAGTAGTCCATCACGCCCAGCTTGCCCTCACGCAGCGCGGTCGCCATGGCCTTCGGCACCTCGGCCTCGGCCTCGACCACCTTCGCGCGCATCTCCTGCACACTGGCCTTCATCTCCTGCTCGTGCGCCACAGCCATCGCGCGGCGCTCCTCGGCCTTCGCCTGAGCGATCCGGCGGTCCGCCTCGGCCTGGTCCATCTGCAGCTGCGCGCCGACGTTGCGGCCGACGTCCACATCCGCGATATCGATGGAGAGGATCTCGAAGGCGGTGCCCGCGTCCAGACCCTTGTTCAGCACCGTGCGGCTGATCAGGTCGGGGTTCTCCAGCACCTGCTTGTGGGTTTCCGCCGAGCCGACGGTGGTTACGATACCCTCGCCGACACGGGCGATGACGGTCTCCTCGCCGGCGCCGCCGACCAGGCGCTCGATGTTCGTGCGCACGGTCACGCGGGCCTTGGCGCGCAGCTCAATGCCGTCCTTGGCGATGGCCGCGACCACCGGGGTCTCGATGACCTTCGGGGTAACGGACATCTGCACGGCCTCGAACACGTCGCGGCCCGCCAGGTCGATGGCGCAGGCCTTCTCAAAGGCCATGGGAATGTTTGCCCGCTGCGCTGCGATCAGCGCGTTGATGACCCGGTCGACATTGCCGCCCGCCAGGTAGTGGGTTTCCAGCTGGGTGATGTTCAGCTGCAGACCCGCCTTGGTGGCCTTGATCAGCGGATAGACCAGCCGCTCGGGCTTGATCCGCCGCACCTTCATGCCGATCAGGGAGCGGAAGGACACATGCACGCCGCTGGCCACGCAGCGGATCCAGGTCCCGAAGGGAATAAAGCGCAGAAGCACCAGAATGACGACCAGCACCGCTACCGCGATCAGTCCGATGGTCAGCGCCTGGTCTCCGCCTGAACGATAACCCGCTGCCAAAGCAGTCCTCATAATAAATACCTCCTGTTGTTTTCAGTCCTTGTTGATGGCGCAGCCGTCATTTCCCGATGGGCTGCACCACGATTCTGGCACCGTCCACCCGCGTGATGCGGATCGGGGTGCCCTGCTCGATGAACTCGCCGTCGCTGATGACGTTCAGCCGTACGCCGTCGAAATCTCCCATGCCCGTGGGGCGCAGGGCGGTCGTGGCGGTTCCCTCTTTATTCAGGAAGACCTTCATGTCCTCCGTGGGGAGATAACCGTCCTCGTCGCGCTGCGTGGCGTGCAGGATCATCTCGCTTCGGCTTAGTCGCCCTTTGGCCGCCGATCGCAGGGAGATCGAGAGGATGATCGCCGCCACAGTCAATTCCGCCATCAGCACGATCAGCGCCACCATCGGCGTGTTGTTGACCCAGGCGACCACCACGGCCGCGATCTCCAGCGCGATTCCGGAAAGACCCGCCACGCCGAAACCGGGAATGAACATCTCCAGAATCAGCAGGCCGATTCCCGCCACCGCACAGATAATCACCGGGATATTCGCCGCAATCCACTCCAGCATCGAATCCCTCCTTTCTTGATGGTTCGACCTTACCACAATCCGGGGGATTCCACCAGAGATACTGTTCCAAAACCGCGAATCGCTGTCTGAATTGTCAGGCGAGGATTCGGGCGAGGGCCCGGAGGTCTGCCTCATACACGGCGTTCAGTTCCCGCCGGTAGATGACCGCTGCCGGATGGTAGAGCGGGAAGAGGCGGACGGGGCGGGGGAGACCGGAGAGGGTGACCTGCGTCTCCCGCCCATGGAGATCCCCGACGGTGGCGTCGGGCCCTAGCAGCGCCTGGAGCGCCGTGTTCCCCAGCGTCACGATCCACTCCGGACGCAGCCGCCGCAGCTCCTCCAGCAGGAGCGGCGTAAAGAGTGCCAGCTCCTCCCGGTTCGGCGGGCGGTTGGAGACGGTACCCTTGGCGCTGGTCCGCGTGGGGCGGACCTTGACGGTGTTTGTGATCCAGATCTCCTCCCGGCGCAGACCCACCGCCGCGAGAAACCGGTCCAGGTTCTGCCCGGCCTTGCCGACGAAGGGACGCCCCTGGGCCTCCTCCTGCCCGCCGGGCGCTTCCCCGATCAGGCAGATCCGGGGCGAGACGCTGTCTCCCTCGCCGAACACCAGCCGCCGGCCCGCCACGACCGGCGCGTCCGCCAGCTGTGCCCGGGCCCATGCCTCAAACGTCTCCATGCGCCGCCTCCTGTCCGTAGAGATCCGGATAGAGCCCCAGCTCCTGCAGCTTGTCCCGCAGGCGCTGCAGATCCTCCCAGGCCTCGCGCTTCTTCGCGGGATCGTGCAGCAGCGCGCTGGGGTGGTAGGTGGGCAGCATCCACACGCCCTTGCGCTCGACCCAGATCCCCCGCTCGTGGGTGATGCGCAGGCTGGGATTGATCGCCACCCGCGCCGCCGTGGAGCCCAGCAGCAGGATCACCTTTGGCCGGACCAGCTGCACCTGCATGCGCAGATGGATCAGGCAGGCCTGCGTCTCGGCGAACTCCGGCGTGCGGTTGTTCGGCGGACGGCATTTGACGGTGTTGCAGATATAGACCCGCTCCCGGGGGAGACCGATCGCGGCCAGCATCCTGGTCAGCAGCTGGCCCGCGGGCCCGACGAAGGCCAGTCCCTGCTGATCCTCCTGGTAGCCCGGTCCCTCGCCGATGAGCATCAGCGGCGCGCTCCGGTCTCCCTGGCCGGGCACCTTGTGCGTCGCGCCCCGGCAGAGGCAGCAGCGCTGGCAGGCCGCGATCTGATGCTCGAGCAGCTCCCAACTGACCTCGCTCACAGCGGCATCCCTCCTCCGGCGGACGCCAGGTGCTGCAGCGCGGGGAAGCGCTCCACCACGTCGTTCCGCACCCAGAAGACCAGTGAGATGATCAGCGCCACCAGCGCCAGCACGACGACGGTTCCGAACACGACCAGCAGAAAATCGCTCATGCCGAAAAGCATCCGCAGCTGGTCCCGCCGGCGCATCCGGTCCTCCCGCTCCTCTGGGTCCGGGAGGTCCCGCCAGGCCAGTTCCTCCGGCGGCAGCTCCTCGTCGTCCCAGATCTCCGGCAGGTCCGCGTCGTCCGGCTCGTCCACCACGGGCTCCACAAAGAGCGGGTTCCGGGTGGTCTCCTCCTCCGGGCTGTGCTTGAAATAGGTCATGAATGCCTCCCTGCAGAAAAGTCAGGGCCTGTACCGGCCCTGGCTTTCCGCATATTCATCTCAGGCTTTGTCCAGCCGGCGGCGCATCAGCTCCTCGGCGATTTCGCCCGCCTTCTGGTCCGTCAGGATCCACTTCTTGTTGAAGTAGAGGTAAGCGGCGATCAGACCGCAGACCGGGATGATGGTCATCAGCAGCCGCAGGCCGATCAGCGAGGAGGAGGTCTGCTGGACGATGGCGTCTGCCGCCTCCTCGTCCGTGTTGCCGTTGAGGCCGATCACCTGCAGGCCGATGCCCACGAGGAACACCGCCAGACCCGAGGCGGCCTTCACGACGAAGGTCTGCATCGAGAAGATCACGCTCTCCTCGCGCCGGCCGTTCTTCAATTCCGCGTAGTCCACTGTGCTGGTCAGGAACACGGTTGTCAGCACGGTGAGCATGCCGTTGGCGGCGAAGATCAGGACGCCGGGGATGAACAGGAGCGGCAGGCTGCCCGCCAGGCCGGTGAAGCAGAACAGGAGCAGCAGCGCGTATCCCGCCATGGACATGAACAGGGAGAGATTGAAAATCTGGGTGTTGCTCTGCTTTTTGCGCAGAAGCGGGTAGAGCACCATCATGCTGAGAATCTGGCTGGCACCGCCCACCGCGGTGAAGAGCGTGTAGTTGCCCTTCCAGTCCGCGCCTCCCATATCATACTTGAAGAAGTAGATCACGAAGTTGGAGGTGATGTAGAGCGCCGCGTTGATCAGCAGGACGCCCACCACCGCCACGATCGCCTGGTCATTCTTCATCAGCGAGCGGAACATGTCCTTGACGCCGACCGTCTCCATCTGCACCTGATGGCGCTCCCGGATGAAGTGCGCGCAGATGACCTCGGCGACGATGAACAGCACCGCCACGATCAGCGCCAGCCGGGCGAAACCGGAGATCTCCGCCTGCCGGGCCGCCTCGCGCGCGGCCGCCAGCGCGGCCTCCTCGCCCTGCGCGGGAATCTCCACCTTGCCGCCCAGAATGCCCACCAGGGCCATGGTGCCCACGGTGATGATCGCGTTGCCGATGCCGGCGCAGGTGCGGCCCACCACGGAGAGCTTCTCACGCGCATCGGTCGTGTCCGTCACAGCGGGGATCATCGACCAGTAGGGGATGTCCATCATGGTGTAGGTCATGCCCCAGAGAATATAGACGATGCTGAAATAGGTCATCAGTCCGCCGGACGCCGTGCCGCCCACGGCGGGCACCATCCCCTGCGGCGCGCGGAACAGCGCGTAGAGCACAAAGGCGTTGAGCACTGTGCCCGAGATCAGCCAGGGCTTGGAGCGCCCCCACTTGGAGCGGGTCTTGGCCACCAGCACCCCCATAAAGGGATCGTTGAAGGCGTCGAAGATCCGCGCGATCATCAGGATCGTGCCAACGAAGGCGGGGGAGATCTTCAGCAGATCCTGGTAGTAGTACATGACAAAGGACGCGGAGAGGGCATAGACCATGTCCTTGCCCACCGCTCCGATGCCGAACGACGCAATCTCCTTCCGGCTGAGGTTCATGAGTGACATCTCCTTTGATATTTTACGCTCCCCGAGCGCGAATTACCCTTTGATGATCCGGATCAGCGCCCGGGTGACGGTCTCCATCTCCTCCGCGGTGCCGATGGTGACCCGCAGCCAGGGCCGCAGCCGCTCCGAGGCGAAATGCCGCACGAGGATGCCCTCCTCGCGCAGCGCGCGCTGCACCGGCGCGGCGTCCGTCTCGTCCCCCCGCACCAGCAGGAAGTTGGTTGCCGAGGGCAGTACCTCGATGCCGGCCTCCGTGAGCGCCTGCCGCGTACGGTCGCGGGCGTCGATGATCTGCGCCGTGCGGCGTGCGGTGTACTCCGTGTCCAGGATCGCCGCCTCGGCGGCGGCCTGTGCCAGCCGGTCCAGCGGATAGCTGTTGAAGGAGTCGCGGACCCGCCGCATCGCGTCGATAAGCCGGGGATGTCCCAGCGCGTACCCCACGCGCATGCCCGCGAGGGCGTGGCTCTTGGAGAATGTGCGCACGATCAGCAGGTTGTCCGTCTCCGCGAGCAGTCCGGCCGCGTTCTCCGGGGAGAAGGCGGCATAGGCCTCGTCCACCAGCAGGATCTCGCCCTGTTCGCGGCAGTGCGCGGCCAGACGGCGGATTTCCGCCAGCGGAAGCCGGATGCCCGTGGGTGCGTTCGGATTCGCCAGCACGACGGGAGCGCCCCGCAGGAGCCCGTCCACGTCCACCGTGAAGTCCTCCTTCAGCGGCACGGTATGATAGTCCACCCCGAAAAGCTGCGCGTATACCGGATAGAAGGAGTAGGTGATATCCGGCGCGGTCAGGGCCTTGCCGGCGAAAAACGCGGCAAAGGCGAAGGCCAGCACCTCGTCCGAGCCGTTCCCGCAGAAGACCTGTTCCGGTGTGAGACCGACCGTCTGCGCGATTGCCTCGCGCAGCGCGGTTGCCTCCATGTCCGGATACAGCCGCAGGCTCTCCGCCTTGCCGGCCAGAGCCTCCGCGACCCTGGGGGAGGGCAGGTAGGGGTTTTCGTTGGTGTTCAGTTTGATGAAACGGCGGTTTTTCGGCTGCTCTCCCGCCACATAGGGCTGGAGGGAGCGCGCCAGCTCACTCTCATAGGGCATCGCTCACACACCTCCCACGGGCCGCACGGGAACGCCCTCCGACGCCAGATAGCGCTTGAGGTCCGCGATCTTCAGAATGCCGAAGTGGAACAGCGTGGCCGCGAGGGCCGCGTCCGCGTGCCCCTCGGTCAGCACATCGCGGAAATGCTCTACCGCGCCCGCGCCGCCGGAGGCGATCACCGGCACCGGCACTGCGTCGGCGATGGTCCGGGTCAGCTCCATGGCGAACCCGCTGCCCGCACCGTCGGTGTCCATGCTGGTCAGCAGGATCTCGCCGGCGCCCCGGCGCACCCCCTCGACCGCCCACTCCAGGGCATCCTTCCCGGTGTTGATCCGGCCGCCGTTGAGATACACATCCCAGCCGCTGCCGTCCGTCCGGGCTTTCACGTCCATCGCCAGGACGATGCACTGGCTGCCGAAGCGCAGCGCGGCCTCGGTGATGAAATCCGGATTCCGAAGGGCGAGGCTGTTGACGGAGACCTTGTCCGCGCCCAGCAGCAGGATATCCCGGATCTGCTGGATGCTGCCGATCCCGCCGCCCACGGTGAAGGGGATAAAGACCTGCTCCGCGACGCGGCTGACCACGTCCAGCATGGTGCCCCGGCCCTCGTGGCTGGCATTGATGTCGAGCAGAACCAGTTCATCCGCGCCTGCCTCGTTGTAGCGGACCGCGGCCTCCACCGGATCGCCGGCGTCGCGGATGTCCACGAAGCGGATGCCCTTCACGACCCGGCCGTCCCGGATATCGAGGCAGGGAATGATCCGTCTGGTCAGCATATTCCCGCCTCCTCTCACTGCAGCGCGGCGAAGCGCCGAAGCATCCGGAGCCCCACGTCGCCGCTCTTTTCCGGGTGAAACTGGGTCGCCATGACGTTCCCCCGGCAGACCGCCGCGGAGAAGGGCTGCCCGTAGGTGCACACCGCCGCGGTCCACTCGTCGGAGACCTCGCCGGCGCAGTAAGAGTGCACGAAATAGACACACTGCTCCTCGCCGCCGTCGAAGAGGGGACAGGCGCGGGTCTCGATCGTGTTCCAGCCCATGTGGGGGATTTTCAGCCCGGGCGCCTCCAGCCGGGTGATCGTGCCCGGGAATAGACCCAGTCCTTCATAGTGGCCGTTCTCCTCGCTGGCGGCGAACATCAGCTGCATGCCAAGGCAGATCCCGAGCACCGGCTTTCCGGCCTCCGCCGCCCGCAGGAGCGCCTCGTCCAGACCGCTCTCCCGCAGCTTTTTCTCCGCGTCGGCGAAAGCGCCCACGCCGGGGAGCACCACATGGCTCGCCGCCGCTGCGTCGGCGGGACGGTCGGTGATCTGCGCCGGGACGCCCAGGTATTCAAAGGCCTTCTGCACGCTGCGCAGATTGCCCATGCCATAGTCCAGGATGGCGATCATCGCTCTTCGCCTCCGTTCTGTGTCAGCGGCGGAGGATCTCCTCCCGCTTGGGACCGATCGAGACCATGCGGATCGGCGCGCCGGCCTGCTGCTCGACGAATTCCACGTAGCGCCGGCAGGCTTCGGGCAGATCCTCGTAGCGCGCCGTGCCGCGGATATCGCACTTCCAGCCGGGCAGCTTCTCGTAGACCGGCTTGCAGCCCATCAGAACCGGCGTGCTCGGGAAGTCCGTAATCCGCTCGCCGGACGCTGTCTCATAGGCGACGCAGACCGGAATCTCGTCCAGATAGCCCAGCACGTCCAGGTTGGTCAGCACGACCTCGGTGGCGCCCTGCACCATCACGCCGTAGCGGGTGGCGACCGCGTCGAACCAGCCGACGTCGCGGGCGCGGCCGGTGGTGGCACCGAACTCGCCGGCGTCGCCGCCGCGGCGGCGCAGCTCATCGCCGTCCGGCCCGGGCAGGCGGCACACGAAGGGGCCGGCGCCGACCGCGCTGGAGTAGGCCTTGGTGACGCAGATGATGTCCTTCAGGGAGGTCGGCGGAACCCCCGCGCCCACACAGCCGTAGCCCGCCAGCGGCGAGGAGGAGGTGGTGTAGGGGTAGATGCCGTGGTCCGGGTCCCGCAGGGTGCCCAGCTGTCCCTCCAGCAGGATGACCTTGCCGGCCTTGTCGGCCTCATGCAGAAGCCGCGTCGTGTCGCAGACCATCGGACGGATCTTCTCAGCCAGCCCCTGGAGATAGGCCACCAGCGCGTCTACGTCCACCTGCGGCTTGTGGTAAAGGTGCTCCAGCAGGCAGTTCTTCTTCACCAGCGCGATGGCCAGCCGCTCCCGCAGGATCGGCTCGTCGTAGAGCTGGCAGACCTGGATGCCGACCTTGGCGAACTTGTCGGAGTAGAACGGCGCGATGCCGCTCTTGGTGGAGCCGAAGGACTGCTTGCCCAGCCGCTCCTCCTCGAATTTATCGAAATCCACGTGCCAGGGCAGCATGACCTGGCAGCGGTCGGAGATGCGAATTGTCGGTTCGGGCACCCCACGCTCGGCCAGTCCCGCCAGCTCGCGCAGGAGCGCCTCGATGTTCAGCGCCACGCCCGGGCCGATCACATTGATCACATTCTGATGGAACACCCCGGAGGGCAGCAGATGCAGCGCAAATTTTCCGTATTCATTGATAATTGTATGGCCCGCGTTAGCGCCGCCCTGAAAGCGCACGACCACATCGCTTTGGGCCGCCAGCACATCCGTGACTTTGCCCTTTCCCTCGTCTCCCCAGTTGGCTCCCACAATCGCCCGTACCATCGCGCTTTTTCCTCCCGCGCTCAAAATTCGTCCTTTTCCGGACGCACAGAATGATTATATCCTATTCCCCAACGTTGCGCAATAGAGAGTTTGAAAACAGGCCCCGCCGGACAAGAAATGTCCGTTTTAGGGCCTGTGGCAGCACAGATTATGACAAAATTCAGGTAAGAACACCCGATCAGGGAATGGCATGTAACCGAAGGTCCAGGGCGATCGGAAAGCCCTGGTCGCGGCTCGCAGGCCGCGAAATCCCCCTGTTGACATTTTAACGCACGATCCTGAGATCGGTATGAGTTATTTGTTCAGAGACAAACCCGCCCGGTTCATCGCGATGACCAGAACCGGGATCAGCACGATCTGCAGAATGATGCCGGGGATGGCCTCGGTGAACCCCCGGGTCAGGAAAACCGCCCAGGTGAAACTGCTCCCGGTCATGCCGGCCAGAATCACATGGACCGCGCCCCAGACAATCCGTCCGGCGATCATGGCGATCAGCAGGACCACATAGGTGACCCACACTTTCTTCGGAAGCAGACGGTGGAGCAGCCCCGCCAGCCCGCCGTAGACCGCCATCTCAAAGGCCATCGACACGGCGTCCGGGAACATGGGCGGCATCCCGAAGAGCACGGAGCGCAGGAGCGGGGAGATGAACCCGATCGCCAGCCCCCAGGGCCAACCGCACATGAACCCGCACAGCAGCGCCGGAATGTGCATGGGACTCAGCATGGCGCCAACCTGCGGAATCTGCCCGGTCACGAAGGGCAGCACCAGGGCGATCGCCAGATAGAGCGCCGCGTAGGTCAGTTTTCGCACGCGCAGCGAGGTCATCGGTTCTCCTCCTTCCGCATCAGAGTCCTCCGTGTCCGTCATAGACGAAGATTCCGGCCGGAATGCTGCCGACTGCCTCCTCCGACAGCATCCCGATCGACCGCCCGAGGTCCACGTCCGAGAGGAGCGCAGGGTTGGCGGTCTTGGCGATCGCGAGCATGGCGGCCGTCCGAAGATAGGGCGCCTCCAGCAGTTCCTCCGAGAGCAGGAGCACCCGCCCGTTCCGCACCGCGTCGATCGCGGCCCAGCCCTCGCGGGCGAGCAGTCCTTCATAGACCCGCTGCGCGGCACCGGTGGACGAGACGCCTGCCCCCAGCACCGAGCGGTCCACGACCTTGACGATCACGCCCGGGTTCTTGCGGCCGATCCAGCCGTCGTCCACCCGGAGATTCTCCTCCAGCAGCCGGGCGGAGACGTCGTAGGCGCCCGCGCCCAGGATCAGGCTGTGCTCCGGGGAGGTCTTGAAGACCGTCACATGGTCTTCTGTGGTTTCCCAGTAGACGTAAAGCCGCTGGCACTCGAAGAGGCCGCCCATGCGGTCCTGCAGCAGCACCGTGAAATAGGTCATCGCGGAGTCGGCCTCTTTGGCGTTCTCATCGACGCCCATCTGCTCGGCCTGTTCCGCCGCGACCGTCTGCGTGGCGGTCTCCTCGGCCTCGCTGTTCAGCTTGGCGACGGCCGCGTCCGGTTCCTCTCCCGGGGCGAAAGCGCCGCTGCCCTCTCCCTCGCCGTGCACCGCGCGGTCTGTGCCGGGCACGATCTCCGCGGGCGCGTTCTCGTCATACTCCCTGCGGGAGGCTTCGGGATTTTCCCGGGTCTGTTCCCCGGGCGCCTCATCTTCTCGGGATTCCGACGCGTCCGCGCTTTCCTCAGGCAGGGAGCCGGGGAGGGCAGTCCGCATGGATGCGGCGTTTCCCTGCTCTCCAGGCCGGTCTGTGCTGCCGGTGCCGCTCGTCCGGACCCGGCAGCCGGAGAGCGCCAGACAGAGCAGCGGTATCAGGAGCAGAGTGCTCCACTTTGCTTTCCTCATTCGCATAAACACATCCAATACCGGATCCGCAGACGTTGTCTCCAGTCCGCGGCCTTCCACAGGGCTGTCTCCGTCTCCTGCAGCAGCTCCAGCGCCCGCTGCCGCGTCTCCTCGGGGAGCGCGTGTTCGCTGTAGGCGGCTTCCTCGTAATCCATTGCGCACCGGGCGAAACGGCGGGCGTACGCCTCGGTCAGTTCTTCCGGCAGCACGTCCGGCCAGTCCCGGTACAGGAGATTTCCCGCGTCGTGCCCGGTCTCGCTCAGCCAGAGGACGACATGCCGGAAAATGGCGCGGACGGCCTCGCCGACATCCTCGGACGCGAAGGCTTTCCGGGCTTCCAGCGCTTTCTTTTTCCGCGCGTTCAGCAGCAGGAACGGGGCGAAAGGCAGGCTCAGGAGCGCGACGGTCAGCAGCAGGAGCAGCGAGACCTTCAGCCAGTCGATCCAGTGCGGCTGGGAGATCTGCTCTTCCTCCACGGTCACCAGCCGGTATTCCCGGCCGGTCCGCGCCTCGTTTGCGCCGGTCTGAAGACTCTGTGTGTGGACATGCCGGGTCTCGGTTTCCCCCTCCGGCAGCTCGGACACGACGCCCGCAGCCTGCTGCGCCATCCGGCTCAGCTGATCCCGGACGGTCTCCGAGGCGGATTCCGTGGCCGCGTCCACGCCGGGGAACAGGAGGACGATCAGCAGGGCGGTCCCCAGCGCCGTGCCGAGCACGGACAGAAGGCTTTTACGGCTCACGGGCCGCCGCAGCATCCCCAGCGCCAGCAGTCCGTACAGCGGGATATTCACCCAGGCCGGGAACGGCAGCCCGAAGTAGGCCTGAAAGAGCGTGCAGCCCGCCATGATGCCGAGCAGAAACACCCTGCTGCGGAGGAGCAGTACGAGGGCGGTCAGGGCTGCAAACAGGATGGTCAGCAGGGCTGCCGCCAGCCATACACGCTGGTTCTCCGCCACCGTGAAAAACGTGTACGCGTAGGCGTTGCGCGCCTCGCTGGCCGCGAAGATGCGGTTGCAGAGCGCCTGGAATCCGTGCCGGGCCTCCGGAATCAGCAGCAGCAGCGCGGCGCACAGCAGCATCAGACCGAGGAGCAGTCCCGCGGCCCGTCCGGCGTGCCGGACTTTCTGCCCGTCTGCCGGAGCAGAAGACAATTGCTCCTCCTCCACAACCTCCGGCTCCGCCGCCGTCTCCCGGACGAGCAGCGCGTCTTTCTTCGCGGAGAGCTTCCAATGGATGCGGCGGATCGGGTCCCCGGGCCGGTATTCCCGCACGTCCCCGGGTTCGTCCGTCTCCTGCCGCGCGAAGGTCCGGATCGTCAGCGGCAAAGGCCTTTCCGCTTCCGCCGCCGGCGCGTCCGCCGCGAAGAAAACCCTGCGCAGGAGCGGGACCAGCGGAACGAGCAGCGAGGCAGCCAGCACCGTCCGGGTTCCCGTGTTGTTCTCAAAGAAATACAGGCAGGCGGCCAGCAGGAGCCAGACCGCACAGCCGATCCAGCGCTTTCTCATGCCTTTCTCATCCCCGGAAAGAGGCCGCGGCGGTCCGGATTCTCCACTTTCCGAAGCAGTTCCTCCAGCACCTGCTCCGCGGTGGTTTGCCGGACATCCGCCTTCAGCAGCATCCGGTGGGCGCACACATCCCGGAGAACCTCCTGCACATCCGCGCCGTTCACATAATCCCGGCCCTCCAGGAAAGCCATGGCCTTGGCCATTCTGCTCAGGAACAGCGCGCCGCGCGGGCTGATGCCGATCTCCACCGCCTCATGGGCCCGGGAGGCCAGGGCCAGTCGGGTGATATAGTCCAGAATCGCATCCTTGACGGTGACATTCCGGGCTTCCCACTGCAGGGAAATCAGCTCGTCCTTTTCCATCACGCGGGCGACCGTGTCCAGCGGATTGCCCGTCTGCCGCTCCCGCAGCAGGGACATCTGCGCCTCATAGTCCGGATAGCCCAGGGACAGGCGCACCAGGAAGCGGTCCAGCTGCGCATAGGGGAGAAACTGCGTGCCCGCGGTGCCGACGCTGTTCTCCGTCGCGATGACGATGAACGGCGCTTCCAGGGGATAGGTCTTTCCGTCCACTGTGAGCTGGCGCTCCTCCATGGCCTCCAGCAGGGCGGACTGGGTCTTGCTTGCGGCCCGGTTGATCTCGTCGCCCAGGACCAGATTCGCGCGGCTCAGCGCGCCGGGACGGTACACGAAATCCCCGCTTGCCTTGTCGTACATGGAGAAGCCGACGAGGTCGGAGGGCAGCACGTCCGGTGTGAACTGAACGCGCTGAAAAGCCAGGCCGACCGCCCGGCTCAGCGCCACCGCCAGCGTGGTTTTTCCAACGCCGGGCACATCGTCCAGCAGCACATGGCCCTCCGCCAGCAGCGCCATCAGGATCTTCTCGATCACCGGCCGCTTGCCGGCGATGACCTTTTCCACTTCCCGGATGACCGATTCAAGCTGAGATTGCATAAGAACAGGCTCCTCCCGAAAAAAGCACACAGCAAGCCAAAGGCGGCTTGCTGCGTGCCGGGTGATTACTTGATGATGATCCGCCCCTGGGCCTCGGCGTAGGCGCCGCTGACCCGGTTCTGCAGCTCGCCCGCGATGTACAGCCAGACCACGTCGCGCACAACGGCCGTCGTGATGGTGCTCTTCTCGTTCTCCGCGGCGGCCTGCTTGAACACATAGGAGGAATCCATGCCGTTGAAGTTGGCGTTATGGGTGATCACCGCGTAGACGGCCTCCGCGTCAAAGGGCTGGCCGTTCACCTCGTCGATGGACACGCGGCCCAGGGAGGCGGCTTTGAACCAGTTCTCGCCGTAGGCTTCTCCCTTGTCATAGGCAACGGCGGTGTCCACGGTGTATTTCAGGCCGGAGACCTGCATGAGGGAGGCGCAGGCCGCGGCGGTCTCCTCGGTGTAGGGGAGCCCCTGAGACGCGGCCTCCAGCGCCTCCAGGAGCTGCGCGCCGGTCATATAGACCACGGCAACCTTATTCGGGAAAGGCAGCACCGCGGCCAGTTCCTCCGCGCCGAATTTGCCTTCCGCCACATCCGCGCGCAGGTTGCCGCCGTTCCACAGCGCCACGATATGGTCCGCATCCACGGCGATCTCCGTGTTGCCGGCGGTCACGTCGTCCTCCTCAAAATACCCGTTGAGGGTGCCCGACACGGCGAACCAGCGTAGGGCATCCGCCCACAGGTCGCCCAGGTTGGTCTCGCCCCTGCGCGCGGCGTCCTGCGCGCCTGCGAGCACAAAATCGGCATACGCCTCCAGCGTATCGTCCAGCTCGATGACGTTGCCGTGCGCGTCGGTAAACGTCGAAGCGGACGCACTCAGGCAGATTCCGCAGAGCAGGCACAGCGCAAGCGTCAGGCTCACAGTTTTCTTCCAGACAGACATGGTCTTATCCTCCTTAATACGGTCGTTCGGTACGGGCTCCGGATCAAAGAAAAGGTGCGGCAGCCCTCTTGGGAGAGCTATCGGCACCTTGTTGATACCGGAAATGACAGAAAACCCGAAACTCAGACGGCGCGCTTGTGCGGGCCATGATCAGCTTGTGCTGGCAGGGGAAGGGTATCATATTTGCGGGGGCTTGTCAATTTGTGTTTTTCAGGGCATGCTTTTGTCAATCATGGGGAAACAGCCCAATCCAGGCGGCGAGAAATCGCCGTTTTTTGTCTCTCTAAAACCCCACGCTAGGCGTGGGGTTCGGGGAAGCTTATAGCTATGCGGATGACAGAAAAACTCCTTTTGCTATAATACGAACGCGGTCTGCCAACTGCGAAGAAGATAGCAAAAGGAGGTCATTAG
>JAFWQU010000006.1 GCA_017508975.1 Clostridia bacterium
ATAGAATAGCCCGTTTACGGGCGACCGGAACAAGCCCCTCGCAAGTGGCAGACCGTATTGCGCCTGCGAGGGCGCCAGCTAGTATCCTAGGGCTATGCCCGCATATGAAAAGCCACCGGCTACGCCGGTGGATGTTTACTCAATACCAATATCCCCCAAAGAGACTCACAAAACCCCTCTCCGGAATGATCATCGATCATCCCGGGAGAGGGGTCGGGAGAGAGGCCGTTCGGTTTACTCCGGCTGCTCCTCCGCATCCTCCTGTACTTCCGTGAACAGCTCTTCGACAATGGCTTTGGCGGCTTCCAGCTCCTCATACGGCACATAAAAGATGTTCTTCTCCAGCACCACACCGATGCGGGAAGTGATGCCGGCGCCGATCGCGTCCTTCTTCATGAAGGGAATCTGGTTCTGGCGCAGCAGGTCCTCGAGGACGCTGGAGTTAATGTAGCCCAGCTCCGTCAGAAAGCAGGGATCCTTCGCCTCAGGCTCCCGGACTCTCCGGCTTTTGCAGACCGGGCAGCGGTCTGAGTCTATAATCCTACAACACTTTTCGCAGTACATTTTGTACTCTCCTTTCCGCTGTGTTTCTTTAAGAAAGAGGTTTCGCGCCTGCGGGCGCGACCAGGGCTTTCCGATCGCCCTGGACCTTCGGCAGCATCCTCTTTTGGAGGCTTTGGGATAGCAAGACAGAGCGCCCTTCGGGCACCGCCCCAGCAAGTTGGGGCGGCACAGGTTACTGGACAACGCTGACTCAGACACTCCAAAAAGGTGCATCCCCGAAGAGTCCAGAGGCGATCGGAAAGCCTCTGGTCGCGGCCCGCAGGCCGCGAAACCTCTATCTCTGTCGTCCCAGCTTGCTGGGGAGATGCCGCGCAAGCGGCAGAGGGGCTGTCCTCAATTCCGAATCAGTCTCACCGCTCCCCCCGCCGCGCGTCGTCCCTTGGCGGGGCCTGCAGGCGGAAATTGGTTTTCAGCAGCTGCTCCATCGCGCTTACGCCGGCGTAGTAGCCGTGGGAGTTGTCCAGCACCAGGTCCGCGGAGGCGCGGTAGGTGGCGATGCGCTGGTGGTACAGGGACTCCACGTCCTCCAGCCCCTTTCCGGCGAAGATCGGCCGCCGGTCGAGCTTGATGTCCCCCAGAATCTGCTCCAGCGGGCG
The DNA here is from genome assembly GCA_017508975.1 of Clostridia bacterium. Taxonomy (GTDB): domain Bacteria; phylum Bacillota; class Clostridia; order Christensenellales; family Aristaeellaceae; genus RUG11272. The sequence goes on from JAFWQU010000006.1 coordinate 1,161, forward strand.
GTCTACCAGCACGATCACGCCGAAGTTCCGCATGATCTCCCGGTTCTCCGGCTGGATCACCGTGCCGCCGCCGGTGGAGATCAGGCCCGGCTCCTCGCGCGTGATCTGGATCAGCAGGTTCTTCTCCGCCGTGCGGAACACCGCCTCGCCCCAGCGCGCGAAGATCTCTACGGTGGAGCAGCCGAAGATCTCCGCGATCCGCCGGTCCATGTCCACATAGTTGAGCTTCAGGTTCGCCGCGACCTTGCGGCCGAGGCTGCTCTTGCCCGACCCGGGCATCCCGATTAGAAACACATGGCGCTCAAGCATTCCGCATCTCCTCCTCCTGAACCTGGCGGCTGAGCGCCATCAATCCCTCAAAGAAACGGTCGCAGGCGTCCCCCAGCGCGGGATCCTTCAGCCAGGCCCGCCGGCTTGCGAGGACCTGCGCCTCCCGCGCCGCGTCGCGCACCGGCAGGCCCCGCTGCGCTTTGGCCCGCGCAATCTCCCGGGCGAGGGCCAGGCGGCGCTCCAACAGCGCTGTCAGCTCCCGGTCCAGCCCGTCCAGCTCACCCCGCAGCTCCTGCAGCTCCCGCATGCCTCTCCCGCCCTTCTTTTTTTTTCATACTTAAATTATAACCGCATTCCCCGCTCCCGTCAAGGAATGTCCCTTGCGGTCGCCTTTCGGCCTTTTAGGCCATGCAGAACAAAAACATTTCAAACTTCTGAAATATGTTATAATCTCCTCCGGAACCCAAACAACCGGACGGAGGGAAACACGATGAGCAGAGTTTATAACTTTTCCGCGGGCCCGGCTTGTCTGCCGGAGGAAGTTCTGCGCCAGTGCGCGGCGGAGATGCTGGAGTACGGCACCTCGGGCATGAGCGTGATGGAGATGAGCCATCGCTCGAAGGATTTCGAGGCGATCCTCGACCAGGCGGAGGCCGACCTGCGCGAGCTGGTGGGCATCCCGGAGAACTACAAGGTTCTCTTCCTGCAGGGCGGCGGCAACACGCAGTTCGCCATGGTGCCCATGAACCTGATGCGCAACAAGGTCGCGGACTACATCCTCACCGGCCAGTGGGCGAAGAAGGCCGCCGCCGAGGCGAAACTCTACGGCCAGGTCAACATCATCGCCTCCTCCGCGGATAAGACCTTCTCCTATATCCCGGACTGCTCCGACCTGCCGGTGAGCCCGGACGCGGACTATGTCTATATCTGCCAGAACAACACGATCTACGGCACCGTGTTCAAGACCCTGCCCGACACCAAGGGCAAGGACCTCGTCAGCGACGTCTCCTCCATGCTGCTCTCCGAGCCCATGGACGTGACGAAGTACGGCGTCGTCTGGGGCGGCGTGCAGAAGAACGTCGGCCCCGCGGGCGTGACCATCGTGATCATCCGTGAGGACCTGATCCGCGAGGACGTGCTCCCCGGGACGCCCACCATGCTGCGCTACAAGACCCATGCGGACAACAAGTCCCTCTACAACACCCCGCCCTGCTGGAACATCTACGTCTGCGGCCTTGTGTTCAAGTGGCTCAAGGCCATGGGCGGCCTCGAGGAGATGCAGCGCCGGAACATCGCCAAGGCGAAGGTGCTCTACGACTTCCTCGACCAGAGCGAACTCTTCCACGGCACCGTCCGCAAGGAGGACCGCTCCCTGATGAACGTGCCGTTCGTAACCGGCAACGAGGACATCGACAAGAAGTTCATCGCCGCCGCGACCGCCGCGGGCTTCAAGAACCTGAAGGGCCACCGCACCGTGGGCGGCATGCGCGCCTCCATCTACAACGCCATGCCCATGGAGGGCGTCCAGGCTCTGGTGGACTTCATGGCCGCCTTTGAGAAGGAGAATCGCTGAAATGAAAGACCGCAAGATCTACTGCCTGAACAACATCGCCCGCGTGGGCACGGACCGCTTCCGCCCGGGCTATGAGCTCGTGGACGCCATCGACGAGGCCGCGGGCGTGCTCGTCCGTTCCGCCGACATGAAGGAGATGGCCTTCCCCGCGGGACTGCGCGCCATCGCCCGCGCCGGCGCCGGTGTCAACAACATTCCGCTGGACCGCTGCGCCGAGGAGGGCATCGTCGTCTTCAATACCCCCGGCGCCAACGCCAACTCCGTCAAGGAGCTCGTTTTTGTCGGCCTGCTGCTGGCTGCCCGCGACATCGCCGGGGGCATCGCCTGGGTTCGCGAGAACAAGGATGATCCCGCCATCGCCAAGACCACCGAGAAGGCCAAGAAGGCCTTCGCCGGGCATGAGCTGCAGGGCAAGACCCTGGGCGTGATCGGCCTGGGCGCCATCGGCGTGCTCGTGGCCAACGCCGCCGTCGGCCTGGGCATGAAGGTGCTGGGCTTCGACCCCTACCTGTCCGTGAACGCCGCCTGGAAGCTCTCCCCCGCCGTCCGCCACGCGGAGAAGGTGGATGAGATCTACACCGAGAGCGATTTCGTCACCATCCACGTCCCCGCCACCCCCGCCACGAAGGGCATGGTCAGCGCCGAGGCTATCGCGAAGATGAAGGACGGCGCCGTCCTGCTGAACTTCGCCCGCGACGCGCTGGTGGACGAGGCCGCTGTGGCTGAGGCGCTCGCCTCCGGCAAGCTGGCCCGCTACGTCTCCGATTTCCCGAACCCCGTCAGCGCCGCGATGGACAAAGCCATCGTGATCCCGCACCTGGGCGCCTCCACCGAGGAAGCCGAGGACAACTGCGCGGTCATGGCCGTGGACGAGCTGCAGGACTACCTCGACAACGGCAACATCCTGCACTCCGTGAACTATCCCGACGTCAACGCCGGCGTCTGCGAGACTGCGGCCCGCGTCGCGATCCTCCACCGCAACATCCCCAACATGCTCTCCCAGATCACGGCCTTCTTCGGCAGCCAGGGCCTGAACATCGAGAACATGGCCAACAAGAGCCGCGGCGAGTACGCCTACACGCTCCTTGACCTCTCCGAGCCCATGCCCCGCGACACCGTCGAGCACCTGAAGGCCATCGAGGGCGTCCTCCGCGTCCGCCGGGTGACGGAAAAGTAAGCAAAACCATTGCGGCCCCTGGCGTCAAACCGTCAGGGGCTTTTGAATGCCTGCGATTTCCAGAAAAACATTGCCATTCCAATCCGTTCGCGGTATACTGGATTACAGAAGGAAGAGCGGGGAGGCGGAAAGCATGAGCGAAAGACAGATTGGGATTGCGGACATGCAATGCTGGGTTTTTCGTCACGCGCAAAAGAAATGGAAGCTCTCTCCCTCCGCCTGCGCGGAACTGTTCCGCCGGTATGATCTGCTGGGATACATTTCCGAATGCTATGATCTCCTCCATGTCAGCAGCTATGAGTGCGCGCTGGAGGATCTGGAGGACATTCTCCGCCGCAAGGGGGTGGCGGTATGATCTCTCTTCCGCCGGACGGGATCCTGTATCATGGCAGTTACATGGAGGTTTCTCATCCTGATCTTTCTCTGTGCAGGTCAGGACTCGATTTCGGAAAAGGGTTCTATGTCACCTCCTCTCTGATCCAGGCCGTTTCCTATGTGCCTGCCTCTGTCCGGAAAGCGAAGAGGCGGGAACTGCTGGATGCATCTTTTCCGGAATCCGACGGGAGGGTCTCCGTCTATCGGTTCGTCTCCAATCCCGGTCTCCGCATCCACTGCTTTGAAAGCGCAGATGAAGAATGGCTTCATTTCGCCGCCTGCAACCGGGATCGGGGATTGTTTCCGGAAATGCGTGAGAGATATGCCGCTATGGATATTATCGGCGGCAAGGTGGCAGATGACCAGACCGCCATCACGCTGAACAACTATGTGTCCGGCGCTTACGGGATTCCGGGTACCGCCCGGGCCGACCGTACCGCCATCGAACTGCTGGAACCGGAGCGTCTGTCGGATCAATTCTGCTTCCGGACCGAACGCGCCCTTCAATCTCTGCGCTTCATCAGGAGTGACCGCTATGGCGATATACGATAGTCCCATCACCACCGAACAGAAAGAAGCGACGGCCATCACCGTGATGCGCTGCATGCTGACCGCCTACGCGGAGGAGAAGCAGCTGCCGTTTGAACAGGTCATGCTGGCGTTTTCCCAGTCCCGGACCTATGAAGCCCTGTTTGATTTTTCCACGGAAATCTGGAAAGAAGGACCCGAGTATCTCCGGGGATTCTATGACGAAGAGCTGGAACGGAGTGCGTAAGCTTTCAAAACAAGATCAGTATAAGGAGTCCCCTCTATGCCTCGTCAAAGTATTCTGGATATGCCGGTTTCGCGCGTGTACCCGCTGCTGCTGCAGAAGGTGGAGCGCAAGGGCCGGACGAAAGAGGAACTGGATACGGTCATTGCCTGGCTGACCGGGCATGACATGCGGAAGGTCGATCCGGCGATGCCCTACGGCGCGTTTTTCGAGCAGGCGCCGGCGATGAACCCGCGGGCGTCGCTGATCACGGGCAAGGTCTGCGGCATTGCGGTCGAGACCATCGCGGACCCGACCATGCAGAAGATCCGCTGGCTGGACAAGCTGGTGGATGAGCTGGCGAAGGGCCGGCCGATGGAGAAGATTCTGCGGTGAGGCACAGCGGCGGGCGGGGTTTTTCCCTGCCTGCCATTTTTTGGCTGCTCCGGCTTTTCATGAGCCGGATTATGCTGTATACTGGCCGCAGATTGATCCAACGATACAGACTTTTTCAGGAGGTGTGCGCATGTCTGAAATGATCTCCCCGTCCGTCAACCGCTGTTCCTATCCGAGCGAACTGAAGATCACCGATCTGCGGTTTACGGATATCATCGGGGCGCCGTTCCACTGCACCCTGATGAAAATCTACACCAACCAGGGACTGGTCGGTCTCAGCGAGGTCCGGGACGGCGCGAACCGGGTTTACGCGGAGATGCTCAAGAGCCGCCTGCTGGGGGAGAACCCGTGCAATGTCGAGAAGCTGTTCCGCCGGATCAGACAGTTCGGCGGGCCTGCGCGGCAGGGCGGCGGTGTCTGCGGCGTGGAGGTCGGGCTCTGGGACCTGGCGGGAAAGGCCTACGGCGTGCCCGTGTACCAGATGCTGGGCGGCAAGTACCGCGACCGGATCCGCTGCTACTGCGACACGGACGTGGAGGGCAAGCACACCGGCACGCAGATGGGCCAGGCCCTGAAAGCCCGGATGGAGAAGGGGTTCACCTTCCTGAAGATGGACCTCGGCCTCGGGGAGCTCTTCGGCGAGCCCGGCACGATCAACGCGCCCCTGGGCATGCTCGAGGAGCTGCAGGAGACCCACCGCCGGGCGGAGAGCGCGGACTCCGCGGAGGAGCGGCGCTACTGGCGGAACCGTGCCTATGATCTGGAGAACATCCCGCATCCCTTCACGGGCATCCACCTGACGGAGAAGGGCTTCGACCGCCTGGAGCAGTATGTGGCGGACGTGCGCAGCGTGATCGGGTACGAGATTCCCCTGGCGATCGACCACTTCGGCCATCTGCCCGTGGAGGACTGCATCCGCCTGTGCCGCCGGCTGGAGCGCTACAACATCGCCTGGGCGGAGGACATGATCCCCTGGCAGTACACGGACCAGTACGTCCGGCTGAGCCAGAGCACCACCGTGCCGATCTGCACCGGCGAGGACATCTTCCTGGCGGAGGGCTTTGAGCCGCTGCTCCGGGCGCGCGGTGTCTCCGTGATCCACCCGGACATCCTTTCCTCCGGCGGCATCCTCGAGAACAAGCGGATCGGCGATCTGGCGCAGCGCTACGGCGTGGCGATGGCTGTGCACATGGCCGAATCCCCGGTGTCCGCCCTCGCCTGCGTGCACTCCGCCGCTGCGACGGAGAATTTCTACGTGCTGGAAAACCACTCGGTCGACGTGCCCTGGTGGAACGACATCACCCTCGGCAATACGAAGCCCCTCGTGCAGGACGGCTTCATCACCGTACCGGACGCGCCCGGCCTCGGCGTGGAGGATTATAACGACGAGGTGCTCCGGGAGCACCTGCACCCGGACTATCCGGAACTGTGGGCGGAGACCGGCCGCTGGGACGACGTCTACTCCCACGACCGGCTCTGGAGCTGAGTGGGGAGGAACGGCACTGATACCATTCTCAAGGTAAAACTGCAAATCAGGAAAGGGTATGGATCCGAAGGTCCAGGGCGATCGGAAAGCCGCCAGTCCGGCTGCGGACCTGGTCGCGCCCGCAGGCGCGAAATCTCACTGTTGACGATAAGCATATTCAACCGAGAACAGGATGAACAACAAGGGAGACTTTGCATGCTGACCATCACACGGGAACAGGCCCGGCGGTTCATTCTCTGCCGGCAGGGGCTGCTGGGCAGGCACCGGTTTGCAGGGAAAGAGGGCGCGTATCAGGCGGTCCGCCAGGCGGGCTGTATCCAGTATGATCCCGTGGACGTCTGCGGCAAGAATGCCGAGCTGACGCTGCAGTCCCGCGTGAAGGGCTTTACCCGGGAGACGCTCGCCGAGCTGCTCTACCGGGATCGGCTGCTGGTGGACTACATTGACAAGGAGCTGTCGATCTGGCCGCGGGAGGACTGGCCCTATTTTGCCGACTACCGCGCGATGAGCCGGGCGCACGGTGCGGGGTTCCCGGGGATTCCCGAGCTGGAGGAGCAGGCCGTCGCCTATATCCGGGAGCACGGCCCGGTCAGCAGCGATACCCTGCCGATCGAGGGCAGGATCTATTGGCACTCCTCCATGCACTGGAGCGGCAGCTGGAGCGGGCAGTCCCAGGCCGCGCGGTCCGTGCTTGAGCAGCTCTACACCGACGGCGTGCTCCTGATCCACCACAAGAGCGGCTCCCGGAAATACTACGATCTCGCGGACAGGTATTTCAGCCCGGAGCTTCTGTGCGCGGAAAACCCCTGTCCCGACAGGGCGTCCTTCCTGCAGTGGCGTGTCCGGCGGCGCATCGGAGCCGTCGGCATGCTGTGGAACCGGCGCTCCGACGCCTGGCTGGGCATCGGCATGAGCGTGGAGGAGCGGAATGCCGCCTTCGCCGCGCTGGAGACGTCCGGGGCGATCCTGCCCGCTGGGGTGGAGGGCATCCGCTCCCCGCTGTATTTTCCGGCGGAGGACCTGCAGCTGCTGGAGGCGGTGCTGCGCGGCGAGGCCGACACCCGCCCGCGGCTGGAGTTTCTCGCGCCGCTGGATCCGATGCTCTGGGACCGGAAGCTGATCGAGGCGCTCTGGGATTTCGCGTACTCCTGGGAGATCTACACGCCTGCCGAGAAGCGCAAATACGGCTACTATGTGCTCCCCGTGCTCTGGGGCGAGCGCTTCATCGGCCGGATTGAGGCGGCGGCGGATCGAAAAAACGGCGTCCTCACCGTCAAGAATATCTGGTACGAGGACGCCGTCCGGCAGACGAAAAAGCTCGCGGCCGCCCTCGACGGCGCCATCCGGCGCCTGGCGAAGCTCAACGGCTGCGGGCGGGTGGAGTCTTAGCGCTGACAACTTGTTCCAAATATCCATCAGAAATCCACGGTATGGAATCGCTGGAGCCTTTGAGAATTGGGCCTTCAGCATTTTGGACATTCGAAAGCGGAACAGTTATGGTGCTCCGTTTCGGAGGTGCACCCCTCTTGTGGGTGCACCGTGCACTTTTCGCTAAGGGTGCACCATAAGCACTGGAGAAGCTTTTTGAACCTTTCGCCTTTGGAGCAGAGATTCACTATATTGGGGGCCACTCTATTTTGTAAATATATAATAAATACAATGTCTTTACACATCAACTGTTTTGTGGTATGATCATTGTGCAGGAGGTGCCTGTCCGTAACTGACGGATCAGAATACGGTCCAAGCGGAAAGTGCTTCCCTTGCCGCAGGAAACTGCGGCCAATGCAATCAAATTGAAGACGGTACGATGGATTAATTGCAGGAGGTGTCCTTATATGTCACAGGTTTTAGTGAATTTCAGAATGGATGAAGAAGATAAAAAAGGAATGGAAGAAGTCTGCAAGGAGCTCGGCCTGAGCATGACCACTGCTTTTACACTCCTGGCAAAAAAAATGAGGCGCGAGAAGCGACTCCCTTTTGAAGTTTCCATTGATCCTTTCTACTCTGATTCGAACATCAGCTATTTGCACCGGGTCACTGCTGAGATTGATTCCGGGCGGGCACAGCTTGCGGAGCATCCTCTTAAGGAGGACTGATCTGACATGCGGTTGCTGTGGCATGAGAATGGCTGGGAAGATTATCTGTGGTGGCAGACACAGGATAAGAAAACCTTAAAGAGAATCAATCTCCTCATCCGGGAAATGCAACGCTCTCCGTTCGATGGCATTGGCAAGCCGGAGCCTTTGAAAGATAATCTGAGCGGATGGTGGAGCCGCCGGATTGATGAGGAGAACAGAATTGTTTACCGCATTCAGGATGATGCGATTGTAATTGCAAGCTGCAGAAATCATTATAATGAAAAGTAATCAATATGCTGCTTTTCGGCAATTTCCGGAAGGACAGGATATTCCTGAAGGGAAACATATAGGATTGATCCGGAGAAAAAGGAATGACCGAAGATAAAGATACGAGCATCAGTATCAGGCCGGTCTGTATAGACGACGCGGGATTTCTGTGCGATTTAATGAACTGTCCTCCTGTACTGCAATCGCTGAATGAGGTTCCAACCGGGCTGCAGGACTGGGCTGACGCGATCAGGGAATGGAACAGTGATGAAGATGAGGAAGATTATATTATCCTGGAAAACGGGACGTCGATTGGATGGCTTGGAGTGAACGGGTTCCTGAACGGAGATAAAACAGTATACCTGAAAATGGCCGCAATGATGCCAAACCGGCAAAGACACGGATTCGGGACCTGTGCGATCCGTGAACTGATGACTGATCTGAAACGCAGAGGATTTGAAAGGATGATTCTGTTTACGGATCAGGATAATCTTACAGCGCAAGCCTGTTATGCCAAGTGTGGATTCCGGATTGCTGAATCGCTGGTGGAAACGATGTCCAACGGTAAGGATATCCAAAGGTACAGAATGGAATCCTGCCTGTCGTACTAATACTAATCTCAGTTTAGAATGCTTATTGTCAACAGAGAGATTTCGCGGCCTGCGGGCCGCGACCAGGTCCGCAGCCGGACTGGCGGCTTTCCGATCGCCCTGGACCTTCGGGCACATGCTGTTGCTGGATTTGCAGTTCTTACTTGAGATTGGTATAAGTCTTCCTCTGAACAGTTTGAGAAGACAGCAAAGCCCTCAGGATGAACAATTGGATATCTTGTACAGTTCGTCCTGTCACCGGATCAGATGCTCAAACTCCGTGTGTTCCTCCAGCGCCTTCCGGACGTCGATCGTGTAGTCCACCACCGTGCAGTGCGCGAACTGATCGTCGTAGTATTCCCGGATCCGGACGCCGCCCAGGGCTTCCATGGTGCGCCAGGAGGCGGGGTTGTCCAGATCCGCGTCCAGGAAAACGCTCCGGATGCCGTATTGATCACAGACTTTCAGCCCCAGATACAGATTGATTTTGTTGTATCCCTTCCCCCGCTCCGTCGGCCGGATAGAGTACCCCATGTGGCCGCCGTACCGGCTCAGCCGTTCGTTGAGCGTCAGGCGGATATTGATCATGCCCACAATGCGGCTGTCGCTCTCCCGGACCAGGAAGAAAGTCCTGGCCGGGACTTTTTCCTCGCTGGGCTCTCTGGTAGAATCCGCTTCCAGCTTTCGGAGCCACCCCTCATAATCGTCCAGATACCGGTTGAGCCCGCCGGTGCCGTTGATCGCGGAGCCGTATGCCTGAAATTCGCGGATGTAGGCGATTGCCTCATCCTTCCGCGCGGGACCCGGCACCTCTAAAAAGAACCGGTCCGCCGTGTCCCTCTGCCGCCGGAGCTCCATCACGTCGTAGCACAGCCAGTCGCCGTTCTCCGTCTGCAGCGTGTGGTATTCGGTTTCCCGGTAGCCGCGCTTCCGGTAGAGCTGCTTGGCCGGGAACGAGGCGTCCATCCGAACCGATTCGTACCGCGCGAGCACACGCTTCTCCGCGAAGTCCAGGAGTGCCCGGCCGTATCCTTTGTGCTGTTCGCGCGGCAGGACGTACAGCCGGCAGATCTCGTTCCCGCTGAGGGTCACCGTCCCGACGGCATTCCCCTCCGCCCGGAGCAGGAAGACGTTGCCGGCGGCGATGTCCGCCCGGATCCGCTCATCCGAGTGATGCCCGCAGAAAAGTGCCACCGCGCCCGCGGGATAGTAGTGGGGATAGATCGTCCGGATTGTGGTCTGGGTGATCTCCCGGACGGCCTCGAAATCGTCCGGTGTTGCCCGCAAGATGTCCATGCCTGTTTCCCCTCCCGTTTGCGCGGCTCACAGCGCTTTTTTCTTTGCCTTCGGCGCGGGGAGCTCCTCCGCCATGGCCGTGATCAGCTCCGTCAGGAACTCCCGGTTGTCCACGTTATCCACCAGCAGCATCTCCTTCGCGCCCTCGTAGGGGATCTCCCGGTCCGCGTCCGGCATGAGGCTCAAAGCGGATTTCGTGGGCTTGACCAGAAAGCGGTCGTCGTAGATGCCGCCGATGATCCTTCCGCGGTAATAGAGGATGTATTCCCCCATCATCGCCCGGAAGGTAATCTGATCTAAACCGGACAGCTGCTCCAGGATAAAGGTCAGGTATTCTTTGCTGGATGACATAGACGGACCTCCTTGACAGTGAAGAAACGTGTGGTTTTGCGGATTGTCTCTGAACGGGGACGGCCCCTCTGCCGCTGGCGCGGCATCTCCCCAGCAAGCTGGGGCGACTGAGAAGAGGTTCCGCGCCTGCGGGCGCGGCCAGAGGTCCGCAGCCGGACTGGCAGCTTTCCGGTCGCCTCTGGACTCTTCGGGTGCATGCTTTTGGAGTGTTCGGGTATTTTGCAGGAGAGAGCCCCTCTGCCGCTGGCGCGGCATCTCCCCAGCAAGCTGGGGCGACAAAGAGGTTCCGCGCCTGCGGGCGCGGCCAGAGGCTTTCCGATCGCCTCTGGACTCTTCGGGTGCACTCTTTTGGAGTGTTCGGGTCAGCTTTGTCCAGTAACTTGTGCCGCCCCAGCTTGCTGGGGAGGTGCCCGAAGGGCGGAGGGGCTGTCTTACCATCCCCGAGCCTCCAAAAGAGGATGCTGCCAGAAGGTCCAGGGCGATCGTAAAGCCCTGGTCGCGCCCGCAGGCGCGAAATCCCCCGCTGAAATTCGATCTACTTATTCGAGACCAGAATCCATATTCTCCCGCAGCCACTTTTCCACAATCGGGGCGTCCGCGGGATCCATGAAGGGATGGCGGCTGTCCGGGGCGATGGTCAGGCGGGCGTGGTTCCGCTCCGCGAAGGCGCGGACGGAAGCCTCCGGCTGGAGATCGTCCAGCGCGGCGTAGAGGATGCTCGTCCGGTAGGGCCATGCCGGGACCGGGTGTGCGAGGATATACTGATAATAGTCCCAGCGCAGGGTGTCGACCGGTGCCGGAATCTCCCGCTCGCGCTCCAGACGCTCCGGGGTAACCCCGGCCCATTCCATCAGCCGCTCCACCAGCCAGCGCATATCCACGATCGGCGACTGGAACAGGCAGTTCCCGAACGCGCGGGAGGGGTATGCGTTCAGCGCAAAGTACGCTCCCAGACTGCACGCGAACAGGGAGACCTCCCGGTACCGGCCGAACGCCCAGTCGGCGACGAGGTCCAGATCGCGGATACCATGCCAGACGTCGCAGGGCTCGCCGGCCCCGGCGCGCTCCCCGTGGTCCGGCAGGTCAAAGCTCAGCGTCTGAAACCCCTTCTCCGCCGCGATCACCGCAAAGGACTCCGCGTACGCCTTCCGGCTCATCTTTCCGTGCACATGGATGTAAAGGCGCTTGGAGGGCGCGCCCCAGAGGATCGCGGGAATCCCCCCGATCCGCAGCTTTTCCTGCAGCATGACCCTGCTCCTTCCGGTATGAGTCTCCCTCTCTTTTCGCCGCCGGAGCCAAAACTCCTGTCTGGGTACATGCACGCCGGGCCGCAGACTTGCCAAGGGGTGTTCGGGCGTGCTATAATGCCTCCGATCGAAGGATAGGGAGGGGAGCGCGTGAGCAACGAACATCCGGTGATCGTCCTCACCGGCGGCGGCACCCTGGGACACGTCACGCCGCATATGGCGATTATTCCCCGGCTGCAGAAGGCCGGCTATGAGATCCACTATATCGGCACCCGCGAGGGGATGGAGGCGGAGAAGATCCGCTCGATCCCGGGCATCACCTACCACGCGGTGCAGACCGGCAAGCTGCGCCGGTATTTCTCCTGGCAGAACTTCACGGACCCGTTCCGCGTGATCGCCGGGGCGTTTCAGGCGGCAGGGCTGATGGGGAAGATCCGCCCGGACGTGGTGTTCAGCAAGGGCGGCTTCGTGGCGGTGCCGGTGGTGTTCGGCGCCTGGCTGCACCGCGTGCCGGTGCTCTGCCACGAGAGCGACCTGACCCCGGGACTGGCGAACAAGCTCTGCAAGCCCTTCGCGACCCGGATGGTCACGACCTTTCCGGAGTGCGCGCAGGCGCTGGGCGAGAAGGCGGAGTGCGTGGGCACGCCCCTGCGGCCGGACCTGTTCTCCGGCGTGCGGAAGCGCGGCCTGGAGATTCTGGGGCTGGACGGCTCCAAGCCTATCCTGCTGATGATGGGCGGCTCCTCCGGGGCACAGCGTGTCAACGAGGCGCTGCGCGGGGCGCTGCCGGCGCTGACCCGGGAATTCCAGGTGGCGCACCTGTGCGGCCGCGGCAACCTGGACCCGGCTCTCGAGGGCACGCCGGACTACCGCCAGATCGAGTTCCTGGACGCGGAGCTGCCGCATGTGCTGGCCTGCGCGGACCTGGTGCTCTCGCGGGCGGGCTCCAACGCGCTGATGGAGTTCCAGGCGCTGGACAAGCCGATGCTGCTGGTGCCTTATCCGCTGGGCGCGGGGCGCGGTGACCAGATCCTCAACGCGGAGAGCATGCGCAAGCGCGGGCTGTGCAAGGTGCTCCTGCAGGAGGACATGACCCCGGAGACGCTGGCGGAGGCGCTGCGGGAGACCTGGCGGGACCGGGAGGCGCTGCGCGAGGCCGTGCGCAAGGCCCCGCCCGCCGACGGCACCGAGCGCGTGCTCGAGCTGATCGAGGAGATCCGAAAAAAGGCTTGACAAGAGGCCGGAGGCGTGGTATTATGCCGCTGTATCAAGCAGAGGCTGCCCGTCTCTCACCTTGTGCGGCTCACGCTGCCGGGTTCATGGCAATTTTCCCTGGGGTGGAAACCCTGGTCAGAGATTTGCGAGCGACGGGTCGTCAGGATCCGGCGCTCTTTTTCTGTCAAGCGTCCGGAAGCGAGAGTTTGGAGGTGCGTGGACATCGCTTACGATCTGATGATCAACGAGGAGATTCGTGACCGGGAATGCCGTTTGATCGACGAGAACGGCACACAGCTCGGCGTCATGCTCACTCAGAAGGCACTGGCCCTGGCGGAGGAGCGCGGCCTGGATCTGGCCGCCATTCAGCCCAACGCGCGGCCCCCGGTGTGCAAGCTGATGGACTATGACAAATACCGCTACGAGCAGTCGCGGCGGGAGCGTGACAACCGGAAGAATCAGCGGGTCGTGGAGGTCAAAGAGGTGCAGCTTTCCGCCACCATCGCGGAGAACGATGTGCAGACCAAGGCCAAGGCTGCCATCCGCTTCCTCGAGAACGGCGATAAGGTGCGCGTCTCCATCCGTTTCCGGGGCCGCCAGATCACCCACAGCGAGATCGGCCTGAAGGTCATGCAGGATTTCGCCGCGCGGTGTGCGGAGGTCAGCGTAGTGGAGCGCCGCCCCGTGATGGACGGCCGAAACATGATCATGATTCTGGCTCCCAAGGCGGCCAAGGCATCCTTTGCCGAAAAGAAGGCCGCCCGGGAACGGGCGAATGCGGAAACGCAGGAAGCCCAGGAATAACGTCAAATCAAGGAAGGAGGACATCCCTATGCCGAAACAAAAATCGCACCGTGGTGCTGCCAAGCGCTTTTCCTTCAGCAAGTCCGGCATTGTCCAGCACAAGCAGATGAACGCCAACCATCAGGTTCGGCTGAAGACGACCAAGCGGACCCGCCACCTGCGCAATGACGGCGTGGTGGACAACGCGGCGGAAGCCCGTACGATCCACAAGCTGCTGCCCTACAAATAAGCCTGAGGGCCGAAGAGGAGGAAATGAACCATGGCTCGAATCAAGAGAGCTGTCAACGCTCAGAAGAAAAAGCGTAAGATCATGAAGATGGCCAAGGGCTATTGGGGCGCCAAATCCAAGCAGTATCGCGCTGCGACGGAGCAGGTGCGTCGGTCCCTGCGCTATGCCTATAAGGGAAGAAAGCTCCGCAAGCGGGACTTCCGCCGGCTGTGGATCACCCGTATCAACGCCGCGTCCCGCCTGAACGGCATGAGCTATTCCACGTTCATCAACGGACTGAAGAAGGCCAACATCGAGGTCAACCGCAAGATGCTCGCCGACCTGGCCGTGAACGACGCCGCTGCGTTCGCCAAGCTCGTTGAGCTGGCCAAGAACGCCTGAGGCTGAATTCCAGAAAACCCCCGCAGCCGCCTGCTGAGTGAAGCAGGATGGACTGCGGGGGTTTTGCGTGTCAGGATTGTCTGTCTGCGGCAATCTATAGCAAACCGTTATTTGCGAACGTTATAAGTGATTTCATTGCCATCAATCGTGATAACCATGCGAAGAGGCTTTTTGCTGTTGACTATCGCGTTGGGAAGTGTACAGCCAAAGCAATAATGACCGGTATACATGGGGTTGATCGAGAAGATATCAGCTTTGTTGATTACATAGTTCCTATTCTGCTGATTCTTAAAAGAATGCCTGTCGTATGTGCCATTGTCGTAATTGTACTGATAGAACCAGCCGGCGTATTCATAAAGGTCGTCAAACACAACTCTTACTTCACAGTTTTCAAGGAAGTTTTTCGTACGGGTGTTCAGATTCGTGATTTCCATTCGGAGAATCGCATATTCCGCATCATTTCCGGATGCATACCATTGATTGCAGTCATCCCAATTGTAGTGAACTTCACGCTTCCCTGCTTTATACGCGCCCAGGCCGTCAACAAATTCAAACGAGGTGGGGAGAAGCGTAGCGTAACCGTCAATGTCCACCTCTATGCCAAGCTGGATGTCATCCAAAGAAACCGGTTCAGTGACCATATCCGGTCCGGAAATGATCTGTACATCCATTTCCGCAAGCGCAGCGGAGCAGCCAAAGAGGACCGAGAAAATGAGCAGCATCGAAAGGATTTTTTTCATTGTTCGTTACCCTCCATTCATTCTTCCAGTGTAATGGTATACACTGCACTATACCAGTTTAACGGTTTCAACTTGAAGTAGTACTCGCCGGGCATAAACGATAAAGCGTCTTCGAACCCACCGGTATCACCCTTTACATTCCACGTCTTCGCCGTTTTTCCGTTTTGCTCAACGGTCAACACAAAGGCTGTGTCTTTCTTTGTGCTTTGCACAAAGGAGAATTTGATAGTGGCTCTTGTCTGTTCCGCAAAAGTCACCTTGAAGTAATCGATGTCTTTATCCGACGAAAGGACGCCGGTGTACGGCTGACCCATGGTCAAGTCTGTCGCAAGGGCGGCTGAATCGTTCGGTTCCTTCTCGACAGTGTCTACCGCCATGCTGACCAGGCGCAGCGTGTATTCCTGACGGATGAACCTCGGATTCTCGATCTTCACAGTGTACGTTCCGGCGGGCAGAGCAACCGGCGGAATGACCTTGGCGGATTCTTTGCCGCCGATGTTGATCATGAGCAGTTCGTGGCGGAGAGAGTCCATGATGGTCAGCACATAGGTTTTGGAGGAACTGTCAGTCGGCTTGAATGTGAAGCGAGGTTGAATGACAGCGGATTCATCCAGTGTAAAAGCGAAGTAGTCAACATCACCCCTCTGTCCTGTGGACGCGTGGATGTCTTCGTTAACCGGCACGGGATTCGCGGTGGCCTGCGTGTCGTTCGGCTCGGCTTCCATGAAACCGTTCTGGTCAACGTTGACGGTCAGTTTATACTCATCACTGGTGAAGACGGTACCCTTTTCCAACTGCACCAGATAAGTACCGGGAGAGAGATAGAGGTTTCCTGTCTCGGTAAGGAGCGCATTTCCCGGAACAGAGAGGGATGAAACTGAACTTCCGCTATCGGCGCTCAAAACCTTAACACTATAAACGGGGTTTTTGCTTCCGTTGCCGGGAGTTTTCAGAGTTATGTTTACCGCGCTTGCAGAGTCCAGGACAAAGCGGAAGAAATCGATATCGCCTTCAGCAGTCAACGCTCCGGAATAGTCTGTGTTTACACTGACATCGGTTGCACTGAGGTAGGTGTCGTTATTCTCGAGCTCCACATGCTCCTCTTCATGGAAAGCGATTGTGAAATGATATGCTTCTGTTTCCGCCATGAGGGCTTCCACGGTCACATAGTATACGCCTGCAGCCACAAACAGATCCTTGCTCATCTGTTTTCCGGGGCTTGGCTGCAAGGTATACTCAAAGACGCTGCCGCCATTGAGAGAATCCTTTACCATTGTGATCTTGTGGGAATTGCGGGATAGCTTTTGACTGCCGGACTGCCAGACAAGGTGGAGCCTTCCCGCGGTGGGAATCAGAAGACGGTAAGTCGCCCGGCTTCCCCTTTCTGCAAGCGTATGGGTCGTTTCATCATTCAGACTGATCAGAGGAACCGCATAGTCAATGCGATCCGTCGGCATATTGCTTCCGTAGGTATCCGCGGCACCGGTCAGTTTCCAACCCGCGCCATCGAGGTATTCGACGGCAACCCAGATGCGGATCGTGTGGGCTTTAGACGGATAGCAGACCTCATACAGAACTTGAGGAACCTCCGTCTGATAGGCTGCTGCGTGGATTGTTCCGGGAAGATCCGGGGAAGCCAGAGCAGAAAGCTTTTCCAAACTGAAATCGGTGTCATGGGGCGATAGACCTGTTAATTGCTCTGCGTATGAATCCAGACCGTAAACCCGTTCTTCGAAATACAAACGGACTGTGTCCAGAGGAGTCATCGACGGGTTCTGGTCCAGAGAATTCTTCAGCAGCAGGGCATCCGCGCTTGTTATTTCGCCATCCTGATTGAGATCGCCGGCTTGCGGATCAAACCCGGTCACTGATTCGCCTTCATCGGCGGCGAGATACGCAAGCAGCTGAGCATAGTCGGCTTGGTTGATGGTTCCATTCCCGTTCGTGTCTCCATAGAGAATCGGGACGGCCGTTTCGGTTGGTTCAGGGGTTGGAGCGACCGTCGGTTCCGGGGTGGGGGGATCGGTCGGTTCCGGTACAGGCGTTTCTGTAGATTCAGGGATGGGCGCTTCAGTCTTAACGGGTGTCTGAACAGCTGTGGGTTCAGGACTGGCAATGGGTTGTTTTTGCGATGATTTGACAGCAATTACAACGGCGATAACAACGAGCAGCAAAACGACAGCAAGCAATGCCGCCTTTGGAAACTTGCTGGGCGCAGGCTTATTCTGCTGATAAGACGGAGATTCGGTTTGCCTGCCTGGGGTTGGCTCTGTTTTCTTTTGATTATTCGGCTCTGGTTTGATGATCCCCGCGGCGCTTCGCAGAGCTCTGACAAAATCCTGTGCGGTGGCATAGCGATCTTGCGGATGAAACGCCAGGGCTTTTCTGAGAAACTGGTTCAGAGCGGGGGAGAGTCCGGGAATCTCCGGAACAGGCTCCCGGCCGGACATACATTTTGCCAAAGCGGTTTCAAGCGAGTCTCCGGATGCGACAAACGGCAAGCGCTGCCGGTTAAACAGCCAGTAAAGGACCATGGCCAGAGAATACAGGTCAGCGCGCGTGTCATATGGAGGTGTATTACCGTCGGAAATCCCCATGGAGCGGAAGACTTCCGGCGCCATATAGCCATGGGTTCCGACGTTCTGGGAAAACCCGCTGGATAAACCGTCCGTACTTCGCGTCAGGCCGAAATCTCCCAGCTTGTACTGGCCGTTTTCAGCGACAAACAGATTCCCGGGCTTGATATCGCGGTGCAGCAGTTTTTTCTTTGAGCATGCATCTAAAAGACTGCCGATCTCCAATCCAAGACGCACGATCTCTTCCTGCGTTTGCGGCAGCTTGTCGCTGAGGGGCGTGAGAAGCTCCATCAGGATCATGACCCGCCAGCAGTGTTCCTGTTCAAAGAAGTAGAATTGGTAGTCCTTGATCTGTACGGCGGCAGGTTCACTTTCGATGTCAGCCATGGCACAGATCTCGCGGGCTACACGGTTGACCCGCTCCTCAATCGAGCGCTGTGCGTGGTCGGATCCGTAGTTTTCCCGAAGAGTGCGAACTTCCTGTTCGGTTTTGGGAATATCAATGATCTTTAAAGCGCGGCGAAGGCGGCCGTGGTCTTTTTGAACCTCGTATACCGTTCCCTGAGCACCTTCACCGATCATTCTGACAATCTGCCAGCCGCCAAGGACGAACTCCCCAACCGCGATCGGCTGATCCTCACGGGTGTCGAGGGGCGTGTAATCAAAATCAAACATGGGTTTCCCTCCCCGGTGTGCTGTCACAATTGTAACACAAGAGGAAGGTAAATGGAAGACAGTTCCTCAGTAAACTGTCAGTTCAACCGGCTCTATTCCTCTCCCACCCGGCTTCTCCGGCTGGGGAGGTTCAGGAGGCGGGACTTCTCGGCGACGGTCAGGACGTAGTCGTACCAGACGCTGCGCTCGCCGTTGGGGAGCTCATGCCGGTGGCTGGAAAAGACGTAGCGGGCGGGTTCCTGCAGCCCGGGGAGATCCTGCGCGATCGCCTGCGCGAGCGCGAGGCGCGCGGCGGGGGAGGGCGGATCGAAGCCCTGGGTCTCGAAATGGAAGTGAACCTCGCGGCCGGGGCGCATCATCCGCAGAAAAACCTCGTCCTCGCGGACGGCCAGCTGCTCGATCATCGCCTGGCTGTACTGCATCAGGATCGGGTACAGGCAGGCATACAGCGAGCTGTCCCGCACGCGCGCGACCAGCTCCTCCTCGCGCTGCCGCTTCTCCCGCATGCGCAGCGCCACGATCACCAGCGCGACGAAAAACGCCAGCGCCGCCCATAGCCAGCGCATGTTCACATCCCTCCCCGGGGAAAGAGTTCAGGGCGTCTGTTCAGGTTCATCGGCTGCTTCCTCCTGCGGATTCATCAGGGCTTCGAGGGCGGCGCGGGCCTGCGGGTCTTCGGGGGCCGTCCGCAGAATCGTCAGCTGGGCCTCCAGCGCCTCCGCGCGGCCGCGGGCGGCCTCAGTGCGCGCCTGCGCGGCGGCCAGGGAGGCGCGGCCGGTCTCCAGCTGCGGGCCGAGCTCCGCCAGCTGTCCCTCCAGCACGACGATCTTTGCCTCGGCCTCCTCCAGCTGCAGCTGCGCGTCCCGGGCGGCCTCCTGCAGGCGCTTGGTCTCCTGCTGGATGGGCACCTTCTCGTCGTTGATGGCGTACATGGCGGCCTGGCTCTCCTCAAAGCGCTGCCGGGTTTCGGCGGCGTTCCGCGCGAGGGCGTTCAGGCGCCCGGCCATGCCGAGGGCGAGCAGGACCGCGGCGAGAAGGATCAGCGCCAGCCAGAGGGCGGCGGCATGGTTTGTCCTGTTCATGGCTGCGCCTCCTCTCCGGCGAGCAGGCGCGCCGCCTCCGCCTCCAGCGCGGCCAGGGCGGTCTCGGCCTCCAGCGCCTCCGCCTCCGCCGCGGGGATCTGTGCCTCCAGCGTCTTGAGCTCCGCGCGGGCCTCCTTGCGCTGCGCGCGCAGATCGGTCTCGGTGGCCACGGCGGCCTCCGCCGGGGGCAGCGCCAAGGCCAGGGCGGCCTCCGCCTCCGCGCGCGCGGCGACGGCGGCGTCGTACTCCACCTGCTGCTTGCGCTCCCGGCGGCGGCTCAGGTCGAGATCCGTCTGCGCCTCGGTCAGCAGAAAGCGCTGCTGCGCCATGCCGGCAGCGCACCAGACCAGCCAGGCGCAGACCGCGAGCATCGCCAGCGCGAAGACGGCAGCAAAACCTTTCGGAATTCTCATGGCGGGCCTCCTCCCGTCAGCTGAACAGCTGGCGGATATCTTTCTCGGTCAGGGCGGTGATTAGCTCCTCACCCGGGGTGATCAGCCGGTCAAACAGCTTGCGCTTGCGCTCGCCCAGCGCCATGACCTGCTCCTCGATGGTGCCGTGGGTGATCAGGCGCAGGACCTCGACCTTGTGGGTCTGGCCGATGCGGTGGGCGCGATCGGTGGCCTGGTCCTCGACCGCCGGGTTCCACCAGGGGTCATAGTGAACCACCAGGTCCGCGCCGGTGAGGTTCAGTCCCGTGCCGCCGGCGCGCAGGGAGATCAGGAACACGTCACCCTCGCCCGCGTTGAACGCCTCGCACAGCTGCAGGCGCTGGGCGGCCGGCGTCTCGCCGTCCAGATACAGGCAGTGCAGCCCCTCGGCCTCCAGCTGCCGGCGCAGGATGCGGAGCATGCCCGTGAACTGCGAGAAGAGCAGCGCCCGCTGGCCCGCCGCGCGCGCCTGGGGCAGCAGGTCGCCGAGCAGGGCGATCTTGCCCGAGCCGCCGGTGTAGTGTTCCAGCACCAGCGACGGGTGGCAGCAGATCTGGCGCAGCTCGGTGATGGCCGAGAGCACCTCGATGCGGCCGCGGCTCAGGCCTTTCTCGCGCAGGACGTGGTCGACCTTGCTGCTCAGGCGCAGGCGCGCGGCCTGGTAGACCTGCTCCTGCTCGGGCGTCATCTGCGCGGTCAGCATATATTCAAGCTTATCGGGCAGTTCCGTGAGCACGTCGCGCTTCAGGCGGCGCAATAGGAACGGCCGCAGCCGCCGGCGCAGGTCCTCGGCCTCGCGCCCCTCCTGGTAGCGGCGCATAAAGGAGGTATAGGTCCCCAGATAGCCCGGCAGCACGAAGTCCGTCAGGCTCCACAGCTCGCCGACATGGTTCTCCAGCGGCGTGCCCGTGAGCGCGAAGCGGCTGTGGGCGCGCAGCTGCCGGACCGCCACGGCGCCCACGCTCCCGGCGTTCTTGATCTGCTGCGCCTCGTCCAGGGCCACGACCCGGAATTCCATCTCCTGTAGCAGGTGCAGGTCCCGGCGCACCAGCGGGTAGGAGGTGATGAGCACGTCCAGGTCCTGATACTCGCGGATATGGCGCAGGAGCTGTTCCCGCGCGGCGGAGGGCCCGGCGCAGACCGCGGCGCTCAGCTCCGGGGCGAAGCGCTGCAGTTCCCGGTACCAGTTGTAGGTCAGCGAGGTGGGCGCGACCACGAGGGAGACCTCCCCCGGGGCGCGCACACAGCGCAGCAGCGCGATCAGCTGGATGGTCTTGCCCAGACCCATGTCGTCGGCCAGGATGCCGCCCATCCCCAGCTGGTCCAGCGTGTACAGCCACTTCAGGCCGGTTTGCTGATAGGGGCGCAGGGGGGTCAGGTCCGCGTTCTCGGGCAGCGGGATCCCGCCGTCCTGCAGGGCGCGCACCATGCTGCGCACCTCCGCCGACTGGTCCACGGGCAGCGCGGTGTCGCGCAGGAGCAGGGACAGATAGACGCTCCGGCTGCGGTCCAGCAGCACGCCGTCCCCCGCGGGGGCGGTCTCCGGCTGGTCCTGCACGATGGCCTGCGCGGCCTCCTGCCAGCGCTCGAGCCCGGACAGGTCCAGGAAGGCGCCGTTCTCCAGGCGGAAATAGCGCCGCCGCTGGGCCAGCGCCCGCAGGATCGCCAGCGCCTCGCCCGTCACCTCGCCGTCGTCGGAGAGCTGCAGGAGCAGCTTTCCGTCCCGCAGCCCCAGGCGCCCGGACAGCGTGGGCCGCCGGGGCGTGATGCGGCGGAAATCGTGGCTCAGGAAAACTTCGCAGCGCGACTGCAGCTCCGCGACGCCCTCCGTGATGAATCTGAAGATGGACTCCTGCCCGCTCAGGCGGGCGAAGCCCCGGCGGACGGAGAAGCCGGCGGCGTCCAGCGCGTCGAGCACCTGCCGCTCGGCGAGCGCGTCGCGCAGCAGCAGCCGGTCCTCGTGCTGGAGATTGGTCTGCGCGGCGGCGGGCTCGAAGGGGTTGACGTCCGTCTCACCGTAGCGGAAGCTGACCCGGGCGGTCACGTCGCTGTCCGCACGGTCGAGGTAGACGCGCGCCGAGAGCGGCTCCCGCACCAGCCGCCGCTGCACGCCGGGGGAGAGCTCCACCGCCCCGGCCAGGTACAGCGCCGGGAGCAGATCGGGCACCGTGCGGGCGAGGGCGTCGGCTGGGAAGGCGAACTCGCAGCGTCCCTCCGTCTGGCTGCGCAGGAGCACCGGCAGCAGCGCGCGCTGGCCCGCGTCGGTCTCGACCACCGTCTCGCCGGTGAAGAGAAAGCGGCAGTCCTCGGTCAGCGGCTGAAGCTCCGGGGGCAGGCTCGCGGCGATCTTCAGGCCGCGCAGGCTGTCGCTGACCTGGAAGCGCAGGGGCAGCAGCACCTCCCGGATGCCCGGGACCGCGTAGTTCTCCTCGCCGCGCACCAGCCGGAAAGGCTGCCGGCGCAGCGCCTGCAGGAGCGTGTGGGCCGAGGGATCGGTCAGCGGCAGCCACCGGGCCTGCGCGCCCTTGGGCAGCGCGTCCGCCGCGGAGAGGGTCTCGCAGATCGCGCGCAGAACCTGCACCGCCGGGGCGACCGCGGGCTCCAGGCACATCCAGTCGGTCTGGAGGGTGAAGCCCTTGCCGAAGGAGAGCGGTTCGCCGGTGCGCAGCGCCTCAAAGAACTGCGGCATCGAGCGCACGACATAGAGCCGGTCCTCGCCGACGCGCAGGCCCGCCTGCAGCGCGCCGCTCTCCGGCTCCAGGCGCAGGAGCACCTCCAGCCGGATCGAGCGTCCCGAGGCGTGCACGGTCTCCACCGCGTCCAGCAGGGACTCGCCGTTGCGCAGGGCCTGCCGGTGGAGCATCTCGTCCAGAAGCCCCGCGGCGCGGGCCTCCGCCAGCGCGGCCACCACATGGCGGCAGGCGCCCCGTTCGCGGAAAAGCTCGCAGCCGCACTGCGGTCCCGCGGCGCGCAGGACCACGCTCTGGGGCGTGCGGTCCGCCACGAGATAATTCAGGAATGCCGCGCGGGTGTCCAGCGCGCGCACGCCGCCCCGGCTCTGCAGGATCAGCCCCTGCTGCGTCTCCTCCGCCCCGGCCCGCTGCTGCAGCGCCAGCTCAAACTGATTCATGGTCTCCGAGTCCTCCCGGTGAAATGCGAATTCCCATATCTTTTTCGCCGTCGGCCGGGATATTCCTGCCGGAAGAAAAAAAGCTGTGCGGGCGGGATGAAAGAGGGAAATTCAACCGTTCTTTGGTTGAGAAAACCCGGTGACTGTGGTAAGATGGGTATATCTGGGAAGGGAGCTGAATCGAATGAAAACGAACCGGATCGCATCCCTGTGCGCGATTTGCCTGATTCTGGTGCTGCTGTGCGGCATGGCCTCCGCCGGCACGACCTATTCCACGAGCGGCAGCAGCGCGGATACGAGCATCTTTTTCGCGTACTCCTACGGAAACGCGAAGATCACGCTCTCGCAGCAGCAGGGCCGCTGCCGGGAGCAGAGCTCCAGCGGCTACAGCGATGCGAATGCCTGGGGAAAGTACCGCATCCAGGTCACCAATCCCAGCCGCACCAACTATTCCGAGAGCTGGGACGGTACTTCCTCCTATACGCTGAGCCTCTCGAACAAGGGCTATTATATGATCCAGGTGATTCCCTACAGCGCAAGCGAGATGAGCACCGCCTGGGCGGCGAAGCGCTTTGTCAGCTGGACGCAGTATCCCACCTGGTGGATCTCCGCGCGCACCAACTGCGGCCAGGTGGGCAGCAGCCTGTACCGGAGCGTGACGGTGGTGCGGCGCGACATGGACACGAACACCGTGCTGGACGAGACGGAGCAGACGGTCTGCTTCGGCTCCAACACGATCAACGCGCCCGCAGCCCCCAGCGGCTACACCCTCTCCACGCCCGCCAGCGTCCGGGTGGAGGTCTACTCCAACGGGGAGCTCAGCCCGCAGCAGGCCGTCTTCTACTACCGGAAGAACGCGGCGTCCACCCGGCAGATCACGGTGGAGCAGCGGGACATTGACTCGAGCGCCCTGCTGAACAGCCGGCAGGTGACGGTGAAGACCGGCGCGAACACGGTCTACGCCGGCACGGCGCCCAGCGGCTACGCGCTGGCCACCTCCTCCAGCCAGACGGTGACGATGTATACCAACGGCTCCGTGAGCACGGACACCGTCACCTTCTACTACCGGAGAAACACGCCCACAAGCAAGCAGATCACGGTGGAGCAGCGGGATATCGATACCAGCGGCCTGCTGAACAGCCGGCAGGTGATCGTGAAGGTCGGCAGCAACACGGTGAACGCGGGCACGGCGCCCAGCGGATACACCCTGGCGACGGCCTCCAGCCAGATCGTCACGATGTACACCAACGGCACGGTGAGCGCCGATCCGGTGACCTTCTACTACCGGAGGAACACCCCGACGAGCCGTCAGATCACGGTGGAGCAGCGGGATATCGACACGGACGCGCTGCTGAACAGCCGGCAGGTAATCGTGAAGGTCGGCAACAACACGGTGAACGCGGGCACGACCCCCAGCGGATACACCCTGGCGACGGCCTCCAGCCAGATTGTCACAATGTACACCAACGGCACGGTGAGCGCTGACCCGGTGACCTTCTACTTCCGGAAGAACGCCCCGACCTCGCGGCAGATCACGGTGGAGCAGCGGGATCTCGACACGAACGCGCTGCTGAACAGCCGGCAGGTGATCGTGAAAGTCGGCAACAACACGGTGAACGCGGGCACGACCCCCAGCGGCTACACGCTGGCGACAGGCTCCAGCCAGATCGTCACGATGTACACCAACGGTTCGGTGAGTGCTGATCCGGTGACCTTCTACTTTAGGAAGAATACGCCGACCTCGCGGCAGATCACGGTGGAGCAGCGGGATATCGACACGAACGCGCTGCTCAACAGCCGGCAGGTGACGGTCAAGGTCGGCAACAATACGGTCAGCACAGGCACGGCGCCCAGCGGCTACACCCTGGCGACGAGCTCCAGCCAGATCGTCACGATGTACAATAACGGCTCGGTCAGCACGGATACAGTGACCTTCTACTATCGGAAGAACACCCCGACCACCCGGCAGATCACGGTGGAGCAGCGGGATATCGATACCAGCGGCCTGCTGAACAGCCGTCAGGTGACGGTCAAGGTCGGCAACAATACCGTGAACGCGGGCACGGCGCCCAGCGGCTACACCCTGGCGACGAGCTCCAGCCAGGTCGTGACCATGTACAATAACGGCTCGGTGAGCACGGACACGGTGACCTTCTACTATCGGAAGAACGCCCCGACGAGTCGTCAGATCACGGTGGAGCAGCGGGATATCGACAACAATGCCCTGCTGAACAGCCGGCAGGTGATCGTGAAGGTCGGCAACAACAGCGTCAATGCGGGCACCACGCCCAGCGGCTACACCCTCGCGACGGCCGCGACCCAGATTGTGACCATGTATTCCGACGGCTCGGTGAGCAGCGATCCGGTCACATTCTACTTCCGCAGGAACACCCCGACCTCGCGCCAGATCACGGTGGAGCAGCGGGACATCGACACGAACGCGCTGCTGAACAGCCGACAGGTGATTGTGAAGGTCGGCAACAGCAGCGTCAACGCGGGCAGCACCCCGAGCGGCTATGCCCTGGCGACGGCTGCGACCCAGATCGTGACCATGTATTCCGACGGCTCGGTGAATATGGACCCGGTGGTCTTCTACTTCCGGAAGAACACGCCGACGAGCCGGCAGATCACGGTGGAGCAGCGCGACTATGAGTCGGGCGCCCTGCTCGGCAGCCGGAAGGTGACCGTCCAGGTCGGCAGCAACAACGTCAGCGCGGGCACCGCGCCCAGCGGCTACACCCTCACCAGCGGCAGCACCGTGCAGGTGACGATGTACAACAACGGCTCGGTGAACATCGATCCCGTGACCTTCTACTACCGGAAGAGCACGCCGACCAGCAAGCAGATCACGGTGGAGCAGCGCGACAGCGAAACCAGCAAGGTGCTCTCCAGCTGGCAGGTGACCCTGAAGGTCGGCAATAACACGATCGCCAGCGGCACGACGCCGAGCGGCTACTCGCTGATTTCCGCCTCCAGCGTGCAGGTGACCATGTATGTCGACGGCACGCTCAGCCAGAACGGCGTGGTGTTCTACTACAGCAAGACGCCGGTCATCACGGCGACCATCACGGTTGAGCAGCGGGATGTGGACAGCGAGGCGGTCCTCGCCAGCCGCACCGTGACGCTCAACGCGGGCAACAACGCCGTTCCCGCCGGGAACACGCCCAGCGGCTACAAACTCCACGGCTCCGCCACGACGCAGAACGTCTACGTGGACGCCGGCGGCACGCCCAGCGAGAGCCTGGTGGTCTTCTACTACCAGAAGACGACCCCGGACAGCGGCTCGGAGACGAAGGCAATCCCAACGGGCTGGACTTCCAACTGCACGCCAGATCACGATGTTTCTCAGAATCTATATAAGCTTTACGATGGATCAGCACAGACGGTCTTTGTTTTCTGGCCTGCAAGAGCTGGCTGGGAAGATGGAACGCCGACCTTTACCGCCTATTTTAACAATGCAACTGTCAGTGCGATTGGCATTATCAACAGTGATCCGGATCACTATTGGGATCGGTCGCGTCCGCGGGTTTTTGAAATTGTGGTGCATACTACATCCGGAGACAGCAAACCAATCCGCATTGATCCATATGACAAGAGAACCACGGATTATCATCGGAATAGTTTTGGACAGACCTACACCAATGTCACCAGCATCGATGTCCGTATCACAGGGATACAGCTTGGAAACGACAGAAGGAACGAGTTCTACAACCATTCATACCTCGCAGATCTATGCTTCTTTGAGTAAGAGAAACTGCCCCGTCTCTCCGTGCTGGGGAGGAGGAGAAGCACCTCTGCAGACAGACAACCGCCCCGGCTATTGCAACCGGGGCGGCTTTTCCGTGAGAGTTTATTCCACATTCTTGAGATCCAGGATGGGCAGGGTGGCTCCGCCGCCGCCGCCGAAGTAGGTGGGCAGCTGGCCGTTCCAGCGGTTTGCCTCGGTCCAGGCGATCAGGTCGGCGGTCAGGGAAGCGTTGATGAGCTTGTTGGCCTCCGCCTCGGCCTCAGCCTGTACGCGGGTGGCATAGGCGGCCGCATCCGCGTTGATGCGCTGAACGTTCGCCGCGGCCTCCGCGCTAATGCGCTGCCGCTCCGCCGCCTGGCGGGTCTCCATGGTGGTCTGCTCCTGCTCGATTTCCGCCTGCAGCTTCCGCTGGGCCGCGACCTGCTTGGCCTCCACGGCGTCGGTGAAGCTGTCGGTGAAGTCGAGGTTCTCGATGGACACGCTGATGATGTTGATGCCGTAGCGGGCCATCTCCTCGCTGAGGTGGTCGCGGATCAGGATCGAGAGGTTCTCCCGGGCGGACACCAGATTCTCGGCGGTGTACTTGGAGAAGACGGCCTTGGTGTTCTCCAGCAGCCGCGGCATGACCAGGGTGGAGAAGTAGCTGGTGCCGACCTCCTTGTAGAGGGTCATGGCGGTGGCCTTGTTGATGGAGTAGTTGATGGAGCCGTTGATGTTCACCTGCTGGATGTCCGAGGAGAACGACTCGGTGGTGAAGCTAGTCTTCTGCTCCCGGTTGTCCATCAGCACCACGTTCTGCACGGGGCTCTTCAGATGGAAGCCAGCGTCCAGGGTGTAGTCCGCCACCCGGCCGAAGGTGGTCAGGATGCCGGTGTAGCCGGTGGGCACGATGGACGTGCAGGTGTTCCAGAGGATCAGGCACAGGATGACGCCCACCGCGCTCAGGATAATGGTACGGATCGTATTCTTCTTCATGACAGACGCCTCCTTTCCTGTTTCTTTGCCGCTTTAGCGGCGCTGTCTGTCTTGACGGTCTCATCGTATCAGAAAAGCGCCTGTCTCCGGAAGAGATAGGCGCCGAAAACCGTCCCGGGGTGTTTCAAATGTCAAAAGGGAAGGCTGAGGCTTTGATTCTCCAGTATATGGGAGTCTATACAGGGGGATTTCGCGGCCTGTGGGCGCGACCAGGTCCGCAGCCGGACTGGCGGCTTTCCGATCGCCCTGGACCTTCGGCAGCATCCTCTTTTGGAGGCTTTGGGAGATTCGGCACAGGAGAACCCTCCCCCGACCCCTCCCTACCGAGGGAGGGGTGTGCCGCAGCCCTGCTGTCCGGGTTTACGGACAGCGTCCGGATTTTATCAAGAGAAACAAATTGCGATCTGGTCTTCAACCGTAAGGGCTCCATATTTCCGCTGGAACCGCTCAAGCTGCCCGTGCGGCTTCTCCCCTCCCTCGGTAGGGAGGGGTCGGGGGAGGGTTCTCCTGCCGAAAAGCCCAATCCACCAAAAGGGTGCATCCCCGAAGAGTCCAGAGGCGATCGGAAAGCTGCCAGTCCGGCTGCGGACCTCTGGCCGCGCCCGCAGGCGCGGAACCTCTTGGCTGACAAACAAGATTATTTCCAGGTAATGAACGTATACGCCTCCGGAACCCACAGCCGGTAGACCTTGCTGCCCTGCTTGAACTCTATCTCCACATAGCCCTTCTCGCGGTCGTAGGCCTTCACGGGCTGCCAGCCAGAGATGGTGACCTTCGCCTTCGCGTATTTGCCGCCGGGGCCGCGGTATGTCTCGCCGGTGGGAGAGACATAGCCATCGCCGATGGGCTTGATCTCCTTGAGCTTGTTCAGATCCACGTCCACGCGCTTGAGCCCTGTCCAGATGCGGTAGTCGCCCTTGCTGCCGTTGCTGAAGTCGACCAGCACCCACCAGATGCTCCCGTCGTAGCTCTTGCCGAGGACGCGGACTTTCTGCTGCTGCCAGTTGTTGTTGAAGAAGATGCCGGGCTCGTCGTACTCCGTGCCGGGGCCGGAGCGGGTGGCAAGCCGCATGAGCAGGCTGCAGCCGCTGACCTCGGGGCGGCTCTCGTAGATGACCGGCGCGCCCTCCGCCTGGGGCGCCTTGGCGATGGAGGCGGGCGCCTTCTGGACCATCATAACCTCCGAGAGGCAGACGTCGTTCGCGAAGTGGCTGCCCTTGTAGATGGAGGTGAACACGAGGCGCACGGCGGTCACGTTCTCCCGGTGCCGCAGGCTAGCCCGCTGCCAGCCGTTCCGGCTCTCGTCCCGGAGCGCGACCTGCTCGGAATCCCGGAACGCGGACTCGCCCGCGTACAGGAACTCGACCCGGACCATTTTCGGCCGGGCGTTGATGACGTACTGGTCGTCGCCCTTCTCCGTGTAGCCCCAGAAGCCGTTCTTGAACCAGATCATGTCCACGGCCTCCGGCGCCGTGAGGTACAGCACCAGCCAGGACTGGCCGTTCAGGCCCCGCCTCGCGGAGAATTGCCAGCAGGTGGTTTCATTGTTGTCGACGGCGTTCTCGGGAACCCACTTGATCGGATTCTGCTGGTTGACGATGTAGCTCGAGGCCTGGACCCGGTCCAGACAGACCTTCACAAGCTCCGCCTCGCCGGGGATCTGCTCGAGGTGCTCGTTCACGGGCGTCTGCGGGGCGGGAGTGACCGAGCCGGGCTTCGGCGCCGCACAGTTGGAGCAGAAGTTGCCCTTGTTGCCGGTCTGTCCGCAGTTATAGCAGGTCCAGCCCTCCTCGGGGGCGGGAGATCCGCAGAAGACGCAGAATTTTCCGGTGTTCCCGGGCTGCCCGCAGACCTCGCAGGTCCAGCCCTCCTCGGGGGCCGGCGAGCCGCAGGAAGGGCAGAAGTTGCCGACATTGCCGGTCTGTCCGCAGACGGGGCAGTCCCAGCCGCCGTCGGCCAGGGCGCAGGGGGCCGCCAGCGCCAGGATCAGCGCCAGCGCGGCGCAAACTGTTCTCTCGATCGTCTTTCGCATGGTTCCGTCTCCTCTCCTCAATCGTCCATGGGTATCTGTACAGAGGGATTTCGCGGCCTGCGGGCCGCGACCAGGGCTTTCCGATCGCCCTGGACCTTCGGGTGCATGCTGTTGCTGGATTTGCGTTATTTACTTGAGTCAGCGTGCAATCAGGAAAACCAGAACGGCCAGCAGGCCGAGGGCGAGAAGCAGAAGTCCGTAGGAGGAGGAGTGGGAGATGCGCTCGCCCTCCTCGGTCAGGGTGTCAAGCTGGGGATGGCTGTGGGTGTGTTCGGCATGGGGGCGCAGCGGGCGCAGGAACAGGGCGCGGACGCCGAGCACCAGGCGCTCCGGGAACTCCGCCATGCCGCGGGCGAGGACGGTTCCGGCGCCCTCCGCGCCCCGGTGCAGCCAGGCGGCATCGGGCAGCGCGGCGACCCAGTCCGTCATCCGGCCGAAGCCGTCCGCGAGCCTGCGCAGCCAGGGCGCATCCGGGAGCGCCGCGATCCACTCCGTCGCGCGGCCGATCCCCGCCGCGGCCCTGCGCAGCCAGCGGGCGTCCGGGAGCGCGGCCAGCCAGCCGAAGACCGCGCCCAGCACCGCGGCCAGCCCATTCAGGAAGGGCCGGTAGACCTTCTCCTCCAGGTCCAGCCAGCTGGGCCAGCGGTTCACATAGACGCGGACGCCGTGCTCGTCCGGCGCCATCAGCCCTCTGCGGACCACGACAAGGTATACCGCCGCGCCGATGGCGATGGACTCCGCCGCGCCCTTCAGGTTCTCCCAGGAGAAGTAGGCGATCGGATGGCCCAGCGGCTCCTGCCCGAAGAAGGGCATGGCGGAGGCCGCCAGGGGCGAGAGCAGCGGCTCGCCCAGGAGCCCCAGGAAGGGGAGCCCCACCCCGGTCAGCGCCAGCACAATGGCCGTCGGCCAGCTCATATAGCTGGAGCGCATGCCGTCGTAGCCATCCTGCACGCGGGGATGCTTCTCATGGAAGAGGCAGATATAGAGCTTGGTCATGTAGGCGATGGTCAGGCCGCCGGAGATCAGGAATAGGATTTCCAGCGCCTTGTAGGCCTGCCAGGGGCCGCCGTGAACCTGCAGATGGTGGATGTATTCCAGCAGGCCCTCGTGCAGGAGGGACTTGCTGTTGTAGCCGCTGCCCAGCGGGGGAATGCAGCCGATGGAGAGCGCGCCGGCCAGGAAGCAGGCGTGCAGGAGCGGCTTGTTCCGCCCGAAGCCGCGGATGTCGTTGAGATTGAGCTTGTGCAGATTCATGTAGACCACGCCGGCGCACAGGAACAGGCAGAGCTTGATCAGCGAGTGGTTCAGCATGTGTTCGAGGGTGCCGTAGGCCGCGAGGCTGCCCTCCTCGCCGAGGAGCAGGCTGAGGCTCAGTCCCAGGGTGATAAAGCCGATCTGGCTGGCGGAGGAGCAGGCGAGAGTGCGCTTGAGGTCTACCGAGAACAGCGCCAGCAGCGCGCCGAGGAACATGGTCACCGCGCCGAGCGCCAGAAGCACCTTCGCGGAGGCCGCCTGCCCCTGGAACAGCCGCGTGCCGACCACGATCAGGCCGAAGACGCCGGTCTTGGTGAGAATGCCGGAGAGCAGGGCCGAGGCGGGGGCCGGGGCGACCGGGTGCGCCTTTGGCAGCCAGATGTGGAGCGGGAAGAGGCCCGCCTTCGCGGCGAAGCCGAAGAGCGTCAGCCAGGCGGCGGTGGTCAGATAAGCGTCCGCGCCGCCCTGCGCCCGCACCGCGTCGCCCATGCCCTCGAAGGAGAGCGTGCCCAGCCGGTGCCAGAGCATGAAGAGGCCCATCAGGGTCGTCAGGCCGCCGATGATCGCCACCGCCAGATAGGTGTCCGTCGCCCGGAGCGCGCCGGGGGTCTCCTCCTGCGCCACCCAGGGGGTGCTCGCCAGGGACATGATCTCAAAGAACACCAGCGTCGAGCCCAGGTCGTCCGACCAGAGCACGCCGAGCGTCGCGCCCAGCGTCAGCAGATTGAAGAAGAGATAGCGGCCGCGGTTGTGGTGGTGCGCGAAATACTCCGGGCAGAACAGGTCGCTCATCAGCCACATGAAGGCCGCGATGGCGCCGTAGAGCCCCCGGAAGCCGTCCGCCCGCAGGTGCAGGCCCAGCCCGCAGAAGTTCTCAAACGCGAAGGAAGGCTGCGTCCGCCAGACGAGGAGC
The DNA here is from genome assembly GCA_017508975.1 of Clostridia bacterium. Taxonomy (GTDB): domain Bacteria; phylum Bacillota; class Clostridia; order Christensenellales; family Aristaeellaceae; genus RUG11272. The sequence continues at coordinate 33,203 of JAFWQU010000006.1, forward strand.
GCGCCGAAAAACTCCGCCAGACAGGTCAGCGAGACCATCAGCGTCCGGGCGGGCCGGGAGCGCTTGCCGGCGATCCGTGCCAGCGGCGCCATCGCCATGGGGAGCAGAATCAGCGCAGGAAGGAGCATGGGGCACCTCCGGAGTCAATGCGGAATGCGGAATTCGGAATGCGGATTTGAGAACGGGAAGACGGCCCCTCTGCCGCTGGCGCGGCATCTCCCGGGCAAGCCGGGGCGACAGGGATGAGGTTCCGCGCCTGCGGGCGCGGCCAGAGGTCCGCAGCCGGACTGGCAGCTTTCCGATCCCGGGGCTGCCGCCCATTCTCCGCTGAAAACTGTCCACTGGACAGTTTTCCGGGCGCTCCGAATCCTCTGGACTCTTCGGGAGCATCCTTTTGGAGAGACTTTGGCGTTTCGGCGTGAGAACCCTCCCCCGGCCCCTCCCTACCGAGGGAGGGGAGAAAGCGCGCGGCCCGACTTTTGCCTTGCTTGCTTTCTCCAGACCATCCAAAAGGTGCATGGCCGAAGGTCCAGGGCGATCGGAAAGCCCTGGTCGCGCCCGCAGGCGCGAAATCCTCTGGAGGATTACTGGAAACTGATGCCGGAGAAAACGACCAGAACCGAGAGAAGAATCAGAGGGACCTTCATCCGCCAGTCGGGGTCGTGGGGCTCGTCGGAATCCTCCGTCAGCGGGCGGAAGAAGCACAGCACAGCGGGCACCATCAGATAGATCGCGGTCAGCACCGCCGAGGCGATCAGCGTGCCGATGGCGAGGGTCCCCTGCCATCCGCCCACCGCGCCGGCGGCCGTGAGCAGCTGCCACTTGGAGACAAAGCCGCACAGCGGGGGAATGCCCACCAGCGCACATCCGGCCAGTGTGAACACCGCGCAGGTGAAGGGCATCTTCCGGGCAAGCCCGCGCAGCTGCTGCACATACTCGCGGCCGCTGCCGGTGAGGATCGCGCCGGCGCACAGGAAGAGCGTCATCTTCATGAAGCTGTGGTAGAGGAAATGGCTCTGGCTGCCCTGCAGGCCCGCGGGAGTGAGCAGCAGCGCGCCCATCAGCATGTAGGACAGATTCGAGACCGTGGACCAGGCCAGGCGGCGCTTGAGGTGCTGCTCGCGCACCGCCAGCATCGAGCCCGCGAGCACCGTGGCGCAGGCCAGCCCCAGGGCGATGCTGTGGGGGAGCGTGCCCCGCACCGTATCCGGCCCGAAGACATCGAAGACCAGTCGCTGCACGGCGAAGGCGCCGGTGTTCACCACCGCCACCGCGTGCAGCAGGGCCGTGACCGGCGTGGGCGCCACGGAGACCATCGGCAGCCAGGGGGAGGTGGGCAGCACCGCCGCCTTCACGCCGAAGCCCAGGAAGGCCGCCAGGAACAGCCAGCCGACCAGCTGCGGGTCCGTGCCCGCCGCGAGGATCCCGCCCTCGGTGAAGGCAGCGCCCGCCGGGGAGAACTGGATCACAAAGCCCAGCGCGATCAGTCCCAGCGCCGAGCCGCCGAAGGTCCAGGCCGCGTAGGCCAGCCCCGCGCGGCGGGAGGCGGGATCGCCCTTGTGCGCCACCAGCGGCAGCGTGGAGAGCGTCAGGAACTCATAGCCCACAAAGAGCGTCAGCAGATTCGCGGAGAAAGCCACCAGCAGGGTCACGCCGTAGGTGACCGTGTACCAGGCGAAGAAGCGCTCCCAGTGCGCGTCGCCCTCGAGATAGGCAAAGCCGTAGAGCGAGGCGAGGGGCCAGAGCAGCGCGACGAGCCCGGCGAAGAGCGCGCCGCGGTCGTCCAGCGCGAGGGCCAGCGGCGTTCCGCCCCACAGGTCCGGGATCAGCCAGTAGACGAGGCCCCGGGGAACCCAGAGGAGGACAGCGCAGACCAGCGCGGAGGAGAGGAGCGTCACGGCCTCGACATAGACAGCCCGGCGGCGGGGCGTCCGCAGCCGCAGCGCGGGGAGCAGCGCGCCGCCCACGGCCGGCAGAAGAATTGCGGCAAGAAGCAGCATGGCGGCCTCCTTACAGCACCGTCGCGGCGATATTTCCGAAGAGGGTGATCAGCCCGCCGGGGAAGAGACCCAGCAGCACGGAGAGCACGGCCAGCACCGCCAGCGGCGCGAGCATCCGCCAGCCGGGCTCGTCGCGCTGCTCCGCCGGGGCGTCCTCGCCGGGGAAGAAGCCCCGCAGGGAGACCACCAGCAGGTATCCCGCCGTGAGCAGCGCCGAGAGCAGCAGCACCGCCGGCGCCAGATAGCTCAGGAAGGCGGGCAGCCCGGTCATGGCCATGGCGCCCTGGGCCAGATACCACTTGGAGACGAAGCCCAGGCAGGGCGGGATGCCCACCAGGCCGACCGAGGCGACCGTGAAGCAGATCATGACCGTGGGCATGCGGCGGCCGATGCCCCGCAGCTCGCTGACGCGGGTCTTGCCGGTTTGATGGATGATCGCGCCGGCGGAGAGGAAGAGCGTGTTCTTGATCAGCGCGTGGGCCGCCACGTGCAGCAGCGCGCCGGTCAGGCCCAGGGGATGCAGCGTGGACAGGCCGAAGAGCACGTAGCTGACCTGCGAGACGCTGGACCAGGCGAGACGCTTTTTCAGCAGGTCCTCCCGGTAGGCGAGCATCGAGCCCATGAACACCGTGAAGAGCGTCAGCCCCATCCAGGCGATGTGCGCCCAGGTGCCCCGCAGGAAGTCCGCGCCCACAAAGCAGTACACCAGCCGCAGGGAGCCCAGCACGCCGGCCTTGGTGATGATGCCGGAGAGCACGGCGGAGGCGGGGGCCGGGGCGACCGGGTGCGCCGTGGGCAGCCAGCCGTGCAGCGGGAACATGCCCGCCTTGGTGCCGAAGCCCACGAGCATCAGGAACACGGTGGTGAGCGCGGCGCCCTCGTGGCCCGCCAGCGCCGCCCGGTTCAGGACGCCGCCGGGAGCGAAGGAGAAGGTCTCCACCCAGGGTGAGAGGATGAAGATGCCCAGGAGCGCCAGGGAGGCGCCCAGCACCGAGTAGATCAGATACTTGATGCCCGCCGCCACGGCCTCCGGGGTCTTCTCGTGGAGCACCAGCGGCACGGTCAGCAGCGTCATCAGCTCATAGAACATGTAGAACGTGACGATGGAACCGGCGAAGCACAGGCCCATCAGCACGCCCAGGCTCATGAGGTAGAAGCTGGCGTAGCGGCGCTGCCCCTCGCCGTGGGCGAGATACTCCGTGGCGTAGAGCCCGGAGGCGGCCCAGAGGAAGGCCATCACCGCGGCGAAAAACTTGCCCGTGTCGTCCGTGCGCAGGAAGATGGGCAGGCTGTCCGACAGGCGGAAAAGCTGCAGTTCCGTCGCGGGGGAGAGAAGCACCGGCACGAGCACCGCGAGGTTCAGCGCCAGGACGCCGAGCATCAGCGGGTCGCGGCGGCGGCTCTCGCCGACCTTGGGGACCAGGCCGATCACCAGGCCGGAGATCAGCGGCAGCAGCAGGGGGAGAAGCAGATACCAGGACTGAATCATATGTTCCACCTCACGATCGGTCAGCCGATGACGGCGAGACCGGACTGGATGACCGTCCATACCGGCGGGGCCAGACAGCCCAGGGCGAGATTGAGGACCAGGAGCGCGCCCAGCGCGAGCCCGGCGCGCCAGGGGATCCGGGGCGCCGGCGCGGTCAGCGGCTGTTCCGGCTGCGACCAGATCAGCAGGACCGCGCGGACGCAGTAGAAGATGTGCAGGAGCGTGGAGACTGCCAGCGCGGCCAGCGCGATGGGCTCGCGGATGCCGCCCGCGGCGATCGCGGCCTGGACGAAGTTCAGCTTGCTGACGAAGCCGCCCAATAGCGGGATGCCCACCAGGGAGAGCAGCCCCGCGCTCAGGCAGACGCCCGCCAGCGGCGCGCGGTGGCCGGCGCCCCGCAGGTTCCGCAGGGCCTCATGCCCCTCCGAGGCGCGGATCAGCGCGTCTGCGGCCAGGAAGAGCATGCTCTTGCACACCGCGTGGGAGACCATGTGGAACACCGAGGCGCCCATGCCCAGCCCGCCGCGGAGGCCGAAGCCCATGAAGATGTAGCCGACCTGCGCCACGCTGGACCAGGCGATCATGCGCCGCAGCTCCCGCTGGTGGATCGCGTGCAGGGAGCCCATGAGCATGCCCGCGATGCCGAGCAGGAAGAGCACCTGGTCGGCCTGGACCGCGGCGAGCACCTCCGGGGTGATGACCCGGGTCAATACCTTCAAAAGCAGGATCAGGTAGGCCTTGCACACCAGGCTCGAGAGCACGGCGGCGCCGGTGGGCGTGGCGGTGGAGTACGCGTCGGGCACCCAGGTGTGGAAGGGCCAGAGGGCGCCCTTGATGGCGAGACTCACGCACAGGAGCGCGACGACCATCGTCAGGGGCAGTTCCCGTGCCGGGTCGGCGGCCAGGACCTGCACCGCGCCGCGCAGGGGGTCCATCAGCAGATGGCCCGTGAGGTCATACAGCAGGATGACGCCCAGCAGGAACAGCGCCGAGGCGATGAGGTTCATCACCATGTAGCGCGCGGCGGCGGAGAGGGATTTGCCGGTGCCGGAGCGCGCGGCGATGAGTCCGCAGCCGCACAGCGTGATGATCTCGACGAAGACATAGGCGGTGAAGAGGTCGTTGGTGTAGACCTGCGCCATCAGCGCGGCGAGGGTCAGCAGCAGCAGCACGCTGTAGAAGGGCTGGCGGCCGGGGGTGAGATCCTCGCGGAGCTTGTCCGCGCCGCCCAGGAGCGACAGGAGCATGACCCCGCTGAAGAGCGACGCCAGGAGGGCCTCCAGCGGTCCCGCCCGCAGCTCGTTGCCCCAGGGCGCGCCCAGATGGCCCATCGGGTAGGTGAAGGAGCCGCCCCCGGTCAGGAGACATACGATCAGCCCCACGGAGAGCCCCCAGACCACCGCCATCAGCGCCCCTGCCCAGCGGCGCGAGGCCCGGGGCGGCAGCGCGGCGGTCACCGCGGCGCCCGCCAGCGGCAGCATCACCGACGCGAAGGGGATGGATTGCCACAGGGGCATGCTCACTCCTCCTCCTTGCGCACCCGGTCGGTGATCTCGTCCAGGTTCAGGGTGCGGTAGCGCTCGTAGAGCCGCACCGCCAGCGCCAGAAACACGGCGGAGGAGGCCACGGAGACCACGATGCCCGTCAGGACGAGGCCGGTGGGGATCGGATTGATATAGGCCGCGGCGTCGGTGACGCCGTTCTCGACGATCGGCGGGCGGCGCCCCTCCACATAACCGCGGGCGGCGAGATAGAGGTAGATGCCCGCGTCGGACATGGAGAAGCCGATGATTTTCTTGATCAGGTTGCGGTCCAGAATCAGGAGGGTCAGGCCGATGCCGAACAGGGCGATCGCGGCGAGCTCCTCATAGTTGCTCAGGGACATTCACAGATCCCCCTTTCGGAAGAGGGTGAAGAGCGCGTACATCGTGCAGGCCACCACCAGGCCGACGGCGATGTTCAGGTAGGGGATCAGCCCCGCGGAGAAGATGCGGCCGGGCACCCCGGGCGTGATGACGCTGGGCAGGCGGTTGGCGCCGGTGAAAAAGGAGTAGGCCTTGGAGAGCGCGTAGAAGCTCAGTGCGCCCGTCGAGAGCGCCCGGAAGGTCCGGAAGGAGAGCACCTTGCCCATCCGCTCGCCGCCCTCGGCCAGCCGGCAGAGGATCAGGCCCGCGCCGATGACCGCGCCGCCGGAGAAGCCGCCGCCGGGGGAGAGGTGTCCGTTGAGGATCACATAGATGCCGAAGACCAGGACCAGCGGCACCACCAGCCGTCCGACAGTCCGCAGAATCAGGTCATGCCGCGGCTCCCAGGCGGTGTCGTCCGGGCGGGCCTCGCCCTGCTGAAGCCGCAGGAGGATGATCACCGCGCAGATGGCGACGAACAGCACATTGCTCTCGCCGAGGGTGTCGAAGGCGCGGTAGTCGAGGATCATGCCGGCGACGAGGTTCACCGCGCCGGTCTCCTCGAGCCCCTGCTCCAGGTAGCGACGGGAGACCTCGTTGTTGGTGGGGTTGTCCGGATTGCCGAAGGAGGGCAGACGCGCGGTGGTCTGCATCAGGGCGCCGATGATGCCCAGGCAGAGCAGCAGCGCCAGGGCGAGATAGAGCGCGTGGGGGATGTGCACCGTGCGGACGCGGCGCTTGCGGGGCGGGCGCGGGGCGGGGGTCTCCGGCACGGGGCTGTCGATCCGCTCGGCGATCAGGCGGTCGAGCGCGTCGTCTCCCTGCTCGAGCCAGCGGTTATTTGCTCCCTTCATGCGGCGCCTCCTCCCGTTCGGCCGTGGCATCGACGGCGTGGATTTTCCGCAGGGCGATGAAGAGCAGCAGGCTGTTCACCCCGGCGCCCACGGCCGCCTCGGTGATCGCCAGGTCCGGCGACTGCAGGAGCATCCAGATAATGCTCATGGCCAGGCTCTGGCCCATGAAGACGATCGCGGCGGTCAGCAGGTTCCGGGTGAAGGCGACGAAGAGCGCGCAGGCCAGAGTGAAGACCAGCATCAGGATCATGACCAGTTCCATTCAGTCATCCTCCTCCCGGGAATGCTCCACCATGGCGGGGTCCTCCACGGTCATCTCGTGGTTGAGCTCCTGGTTGACCGTGATCTCCAGCTTGCCGATCAGGTGGGAGGCCACGGGGCTCGCGCACCAGAGGAAGAAGAGGATCACGGCGTATTTCAGCGTGGTCAGCCGCCAGCCGGAGAGGAGCATGAGCCCGCCGAGCATCAGCAGGATGCCCAGCGTGTCGATCAGGGCGGCGGCGTGGATGCGGCTGAGGGCGTAGCGCAGGCGGAAAACGCCCACCACCGCGGTGATCAGCACGAAGAGCCCGGCCAGCAGCAGCAGGGCCGCCAGCCCGCAGCGCAGGGTGTCAGGCATGCGGTTTGCCCCCTTTCCGGTGCCGCTGCCGCCAGACGCCGGTGTAGATGCGCGTGAGCAGCACCACCGCCAGGAAGGACAGCATCGTATAAATCATTGCGACGTCCGTGAGATAGTCCTGGTCCAGCCGCAGGGTCAGGATGCAGATCAGGATCACCACGAGGGTGGAGATCATGTTGATGGCGATCACGCGGTCGGCGGTGCGCGGCCCGAGGACCGCGCGGATCAGGCAGCAGAGCATCAGTACGCCCAGGATCGCCATGCAGACGTCCAGCAGCCGGTCCATGCCCGGGGCGCTGAGAAAGTCAGCCACGCGGCGCGCCCCCCTTCTCCAGCCGCTCGAGCTTGCGCTTGGGGCCGGCGTTCTCCAGCCCCTCGGCGAAGGAGCGGTCCAGGCAGTGGACGAGATAGCGGTCCTCCCGCTGGTCTACGGTGATGGTGCCCGGGGTCAGGGTGATGGAGTTGGCGAGGAGCACACGCCCCCAGGCGCTTCGCAGCTCACTCCGGAAGGAGACCAGGCAGGGCTCGGGCTTGCGCGGGGACCAGATCACGCGGATCGTGTGTCCGGCGGAGGCGCAGATCGCGCCGAGGAGCGACAGGAGGAAGCTCAACAGGCGCGGCGCCTGCCGGAGCAGCCGCAGCTCCCGCTTCAGCCCCATGTCCAGCACGCGCCAGCAGAACAGCCGGACCAGACCGCACACGAAAAGCCCCGTGAGCGCGATCTCAAGCGTCCAGCGTCCGTTCAGCAGCAGCCAGAAGGCGAAGAGCAGCAGAAACACGGAAGAAGCCTCCTCCCTTAGTGCTCTTGGAATTCAGGGTTCATAATGGTTCTCTTTTGCTTGATGGAATTTGCACAGAGGGATTTCGCGGCCTGCGGGCCGCGACCAGAGGCTTTCCGATCGCCTCTGGACTCTTCGGGTGCACCTTGATGGTGAAGTTTTGGTATTTCGGCGTGAGAACCCTCCCCCGGCCCCTCCCTACCGAGGGAGGGGAGAAGACGCGCGACTCCTCTGCTGCTGTCCCCGAGTCTCCAAAAGAGGATGCTGCCGAAGGTCCAGGGCGATCGGAAAGCCGCCAGTCCGGCTGCGGACCTGGTCGCGCCCGCAGGCGCGAAAACCCTTTTGTTGAATCTCACAGAACAGGCTTCATCAGAATCAGGGCTCGTACCCCAGCGCCTCCCAGGTGACCCAGACGGCGGGGCGGAGATAGTTGGCTCGGTTGGCGGGGGACTGGTCGAGCTTGCCGCCCGCGCCGACGACGGCCTGCTGTCCGGCGGCGCTGCCCGGGGAGCGGAGCCACCAGTCACAGGCGCCCACGCCGATCAGCGACACCTCGCGGGACGCCGGGTCCGGCAGGTAGCGGTTGAGCTCGGCATAGCTGAGCAGGAAGAGGGTGTCCTCGGTCTCCGACCCGTTGGCGGTCTTGTCCTGCTGCTGGGCGGCGCTGTTGTCCACCGTCACGGGCAACAGCCATTCGCGCTCCTGCCGGGTGAAGAGCTCGGGCAGGGCCTTGGTCTGCAGCCACTCGCGGGCGGAGGACTCCTCCCAGGTCACCTTGCCGCCGCGCTCATGGTAGCTGATCGGCTCGTCGAGCGGCTCCTCGGCCAGGAGCAGCGTCCGGCCGGGCGCGCTGTCCAGGATGATCCAGAAGCGGCGGGCGAAGTCCACGACCGTGCCGGGCGTCGTGATCGCTCCCAGGCTGTTCAGCCGGACCTGCACCTCCGCGAGGGCGGCGTTCACCCGCTCGGCTTCGGCGCGCATGTCCGCGGTCGCGGCGGGGTCGGAGAGCAGCTGCAGGGCCTGTTCATAGTGCTCCGCGGCGGCGGCGTAGTCCTGGGCCTGCAGGGCGGTGTCGCCCTGGGCGGCCTCGCTTGCGGCGCTCTCCTGAATCTGCTTCAGCCGGGCGGCCTCGCGCTTCTGCGCCAGGCGCTCCTCGCTGATCTCGGAGAGCTCCGCGCCGATCTCCGCCAGGCGCGCGGCGCTGTCCGGCTCCGCGGCGTAGGCGGCGTAGCCCTCCCGGGCGGCGGCGAAGGCGGCGCGGGCGTCGGCGTAGCGCTCCTCCGTGACGGCCTGCCGCGCGTCCGCCAGGCTCTGCGCGGCGGCGGTCAGGGTTGCCAGGCGTTCCGCCTCCGCCCGTTTCCGGGCCAGGCGCTCCTCGGTGATCTCGGCGGTCTCCGCGTCGATGGCGGCGATCGCCTCCCGGCACGCCGGATCCTCAGGATAGACGGCATAGCCCGCGCGGGCCTCCGCGTAGGCGGCGCGCGCGTCGGGATAACGCTCCTCGGCCACGGCCTGCCGGGCCGCGGCCAATTGGGTTTCGGCGCCGGAGAGGATTCTCATCCGCTCGGCCTCCGCCTGCTTCTGGGCCAGGCGCTCCTCGGTGATCTCCGCCGTCTCCGCGTCGATCGCCTCCACGAGGGCGGCGTTCTCCGCCTCGTCCCGCAGGGGATCATAGATCCGCCGGGCCTCGGCGTAGAGGGCGCGGGCGTCGGCATAGCGCTCCTCCGCGACGGCCTGCCGCGCGTCGGCTAGGGTCTGCGCGGCCAGGGGGCGGTTGCGGTCGGCGTAGCGCCGCGCGGCGTCCGCGTAGTCCCCGCAGGCACCGTACAGGCGGGTGCTGCGCTCGGTGTCGCCGATATCGTCGTAATACTGCGCCATCTCGTACAGACGCTGCTGCGCGGCCTCCTCGCCGGTAATCCGGGTGAGAATCGCCTCGGCGCGGTCGTAATCTCTGGCGTCAAATGCCTCCGCGCCCAGGGCGAGGATGCGCTCGGACGCCTCGGCGGCGACCAGCCAGTCCAGACCGCCCGCCAGGTCGTCCGCGGCGATCAGGCCTTCGCCGATCCGTCCGGCTGTCTCCCGGGCCTTGGCGGCGGCGTTGGGATAGTCTCCGGCCAGGACATACTCCTGATAGGCTTCTTCCAAGCGGCTCGCGTCCTCCAGGAGCTTGCCGCGCTTAAGGTGGCAGCCCTGGATCTGCCGCTGGCTCTGCCGGTAGCCCTTCTCGCCGCCGATCTCCTCCCAGACGGCCAGCACGTCGCGGTAGTCGTCCAGCGTCTGCGCCGCGGCCTCGGCCGCCAGGTTCATCTCGTAGCGGCAGTCGCGGGCGCGGTTGGTACTGTCGCGGTAGTTCCCGAGCGCGAGGAAGCTCTCCAGGGCATCCTCGTAGCGCTTCGCGATCTGCAGGGAAAGGGCGTTCTCGTAGCGGCACTGCTGCGCGCAGGCCGCGCTGTTCTTGTAGTCTCCGAGGGCGTCGAAGAGCGGCAGCGCCTCGGCGTACTCCCGCTTCTGCATGTGGATCATGGCGGGCTGGTAGTCGCACTCGAGCATCAGGTCGGCGCTGTCGCTGTAGTCTCCGAGGCTCTCAAAGAGAGCCCGGGCGTCCGCCCACTGCTGCGCGGCCAGGAGCTCCTGCGCGCGGGCGTAGGCCGCGGCCTGCACCTGCGCGGGGCTGTCCCGGTACTGTCCCAGGGCGGCGAAATGCGCCATGGCGTCGGCGTTCGCGCCGGAGGCCAGCTCCTGCGCGGCGGCGGCGTAGTCCGCGGCATAGTCCGCGCTGTGGGACTGGTAGGCCTCCCCGAGCGGCGCGTAGAGCGCCCAGGCGCCGGCCTTGTCCCCGGCGTTCCAGAGCAGCTCCGCGCTGGCCTGCTGCGCCAGGGCGGCGCTGTCCCCGTAGTCGCCCAGCGCCTCGAAAGCCGCGGCGGCGTCCTCGAGGGTGCCCGCGGTCAGCAGCGCCTTTGCCTGCCGATAGCGGCAGTCCTGCGCCAGGGCGGCGCTGTCCTCGTAGTCGCCCAGGGCGGTGAAGACGGTCTCGGCCTCGGCGAGGGAGCCGGCCTCATAGAGCTGCTTCGCGGACTGGTAGCGGCAGGCCTTCGCCCGGTCCGCGGCGTCCGTGTGCTCCCCGAGGGACTCAAAGAGTTCGGCGGCGCGGACGTACTCGCCCCGCTCCGTCAGCTGCGCAGCCAGGGCGTAGGTCTCGCCCGGCAGGCGCGCGGCGCTGTCCTCGAAATCGCCCAGCAGGGTGAAGGCGGCCACGGCGGTCTCGTGCAGCCCGGCCTCCGCCGCGTCCACGGCGGTGGAGTGCAGCGCCTTGCGGGCGTCGCGGTAGTCGGGGTCGCGGGAGAGAATCTCCGCGGCCTGCTCGAGCTCGTGGTTCCGGCGGGCGGCGAGGCCCAGCTGGTAGTGCTGCTCCCGGCTGTCCTCGTAGTCCATGAAGCGGGCATAGCGCGCGGCGGCCTCCGCGTAGCGGCCCTCCTGCGCGAGCTGCCCGGCCAGGGCGTAATTGGCCTGCTGCGCGCGGGCGTTCGCGCCATTGTAGCTGCCCAGAGAGGCGAAGGTGTCGGCGGCCTGCTCCAGTGCGCCCTCGGCCTCCAGCGCCTCGGCGGCGGCGAAAGTCTCCGCGAAGTCCGCCGCATGATCCCGGTAAGCCGCGTCCAGCGTGTCATAGATCTCCCAGGCGGCGGCGGGGTCGCCCGCGGCCCAGTGCGCGTCGGCCTGCGCCATGCTCGCGCGGCTGGCGCTGTCCTGATAGCCGCCCAGCGCGCCGTAGATCGCCGCGGCGTCCTCAAAGCTGCCCGCCTGCGCGAGGCTCGCGGCCTCCTGATAGCGGGTCTCCAGCTGCTGCTGTGGGCTGTCGGAATACTGGCCCAGGGCCGTGAAGGCGGCCAGCGCCTCGGCGTACCGGCCCTGTCCGCGCAGCGCCTCTGCGTCCGCGTAGGCCGCGGCATAGTCCGCGAGATGGGACTGATAGGTCTCCGGGATTCCGGCGTAGATCTCCCAGGCAGCGGCCCGGTCGCCCTGCGCCCAGCGCTCGTCCGCGGCGGCCTGCTGCGCGCGTGTGTCGCTGTCCCGGTAGCCGGGGATCGCGCGGAAGCCCGCCTGCGCCTCGGCAAACTGCCCGGCGCTCTGCTGCGCGTCCGCGCTCCGGTAGGCCGCCTCCAGCGCCTGTGCCGGGGCGTCCTTCCAGCTGCCGAGCTGTGCGTAGCCCGCTGCGGCGGCCGTGAAGTCACCCTGGGCCAGCGCGGCGGAGGCCTGCTCGTACAGCGCGTCCAGCTCCGCCTTGTGGTCCTGGTACTGCTCCGGCAGGGACTGGTAGACGTCCGCCATCTGCCGGGTCGCGCCCTGCTCGGCGTAAAGATTGGCGTAGGCCTGCCGGGCGCGGTCGGCGCTGTCCTCGTAGTCGCCCAGCTTCTCGAAGCTCGCGATGGCCTCACGCCACTTTTTGGCGGCCAGCTGCTCCTCACCCTGCCGGTAGAGAATCTTCGGATAGATGACCAGAATGAACACTGCGGCCGCGGCGGCCAGCAGCGCTGCGGCGATGAGCCGGATCAGGCGGCGCTTCCGCTTGCGGGCTTTCTTCCGGGCCTTGGCCTCCTCCTCCTGCCGGGCGGCCTCCCGGCGGCGGGCCTCCTCCTCGGCGGCCTTGCGCAGGCGCTCCTGCTCCTGACGGGCTGTCTCCTCGAGCTTCCGCTTCTGCTCCTGCGCGGCCCTCTCCTCGGCGGCGCGTTTCCGCGCCGCGTCCTGCTCCGCTTTCAGGCTGGCGCGGCAGGCGGCGGCGCGGCTGACGCTGTCCTGATAGCCGCCCAGCGTCTCGAAGCGCTGTAGGGCGTCCGCCCAGCGCTTGGCCTCCATGTCCTTCAGGGCGAGGTGATAATCGCACTCCCGGAGCATTTCCCGGGCGCCCATCGCGCTGCCCGCCTGCGCCAGCGCCTCGCGCGCCTCCGCGTACTTTTTCGCATCCAGCAGCTTGCGGCCTGCGCGGCTGAAGCAGGTTCTCGCCATCGCGGGACTGTTGTTGTAGTCGTCCAGGGACAGGAAAAGCCTTGCGGCCTCGAGGTCGTCCACGTAGGTCAGGGAGAGAGCTTTGTCAAAAATCTTCTGCTTCGGCGCAGCCGCTGCTGTACGTTCCTGGCACTTGAGCGCAAGCTCCAGGCTGTCCCGGTAACAGCCCAGCTTCCGGAAGAGCGGAAGGGCCTCATCGTATTTGGAAAGGCTGTACAGCGACTGGGCCTTCTGATAGGTCTCCCGGCGGAGGGCCCTCAGCTGGCCGGCCCGTTTTTCCAGCACATAGAGCAGATTCATGCGGGCCTGGGTCAGGTCCTGAGGACTGGCGGGGATGTTTTTGCGGATATTGATCATACCGGGACCTCCTGTGGTTCGGCAGCTCCGGGAAGAACTCGTTTCAGTGGAGAGCCTTCTCCGGGAGAACACTTGTATTCAGAAAGTATTTTATACTATCATAATCTCCCGGAAAATGCAAGAGGCGGCCGGGAACGAGGCGCGTCAAAAAGAGTAAATAAATACACAAGAAAACGCTTCAGTGATTTGTCGCCTCCCGGGCGACCACCGGATTGACAGGGATGCTATAATGTTCCCATCCCAGGCGGAAGGAGGTGCTTGCCTGTGTATGGCGCATTGCTTGGGGATATGATCGGCGCCCCGTATGAGTTTGATCGGGGCAACAAGACGAAGGACTTCCCGCTGTTCTCGCGGCGGTCGGAGTTCACGGACGATTCCGTGATGACCATCGCGGTCGCGGAGGCGCTGGTGAGTACGCTCGGGGAGGATGACGACTCCGTCCGGCTCGCGGTGCAGACGGCCATGCGGCGGTGGGGCCGCCGGTATCCCGACGCGGGGTACGGCGGAAACTTCTTCCGGTGGCTCCGCTCCAGGGACCCGCAGCCCTACGGCAGCTGGGGCAACGGCTCCGCGATGCGGGTGTCCGCCGCGGGATGGCTGTATGACACGCTCGAGGAGACGCGGCACGCCGCCGCGCTGACCGCCGAGGTGACGCACAACCATCCGGAGGGCATCAAGGGTGCGGAGGCCACTGCCGCCGCGATCTTCCTGGCGCGGACGGGCCGTTCGAAGGACGAGATCCGGGAGTACATCGTCCGGGAGTTCGGCTACGACCTCTCCCGGACCTGCGATGAGATCCGCCCGGGCTACCGGCATGTGGAGAGCTGTCAGGGGACCGTGCCCGAGGCGATCACCGCCTTTCTGGAGGGCACGGACTTCGAGGACGTCATCCGGACCGCCGTCTCGCTGGGCGGCGACTGCGACACGCTGACCTGCATCGCCGGCGGCATCGCGGAGGCTTTCTACGGCGTGCCGGACGAGCTGATCGCGGAATGCCGTCAGCGGATCACCGGCGAGATGCGGAATGTGGTGGATCTCTTCAACGCCCATCGGAAGTAGTTTTCTCCAAGGAAAAACACAGCGGAAGGAATGGACTCCCGCTGTGTTTTTGTCAGTACGCGACCTTGACCGTTCGGATCCGGAAGGGGGTGAAGACCAGCGGCTCGGCGGGATCCAGCGGGGCCTGCTCCTCCTCGAGCATATTGCACTCCCAGAGTCCGCGCACGGGGTGGGAGAAGCGCAGGTTCGCGCGGGCGTAGCCGCCGGCTGCCTCGTACAGGCGGATGATGTAGGCGCGCTGGGCGTCCTCGCAGGGTTTGACGGTCTCGATGATCACGTCGGGGCTGTCCACCGCGCACAGGCCCGGCCAGGCGGTGCCGCCCGCCGCGGGGAGCGGCGCATAGTTGAAGGCGTATGCGGGCCGGACGACGGACTCCGCGCCGAAACCCTCCGCATGGGGGAGGATCGCGTAGCGGCAGCGGTGGCGGCCGTGATCCCCGCCGCTGTCCGGCCGCAGGCCGCCCTTGTGCAGGCTCAGCCACAGGCTGCCCTCCTCGCAGGAGACGCCGTACTTGCTGTCATTGAGGAGCGCCAGCCCCTGGTTGTGCTCCGAGAGGTCGGAGAACTTGTGGTTGCAGACCTCAAAGCGGGCCTTCTCCCGGCTCGTGGAGCGGTGGTTGGAGCGGCGCAGGTGGCCGAACTGGATCTCGTTGCGCACGCCGTCGCAGCGCAGGGTGGTATCGAAGGCGGCCTTCAGGAAGCGGTGGTCGTCCTGCCAGTCGATCAGCGTGTCGAAGGCAATCAGCGGGCTCGCGGCGTCCAGAACCATGTCCTGGGTGACCGAGGAGCGCTCGGTCAGCTGCCAGACCTGCCGGATGCGGAGCTCCACCGCGCCGTCGGAGACGATCTCCCGGGAGAGGAGTTTTCCGGCGGGCCGGAAGCGCTCCAGGGCGTCCGCGTCCAGGTCCCAGTTGTCCCACAGCGCGGGCACGTCCTCCGCCAGCAGGAAGGTGTTGAAGGGCAGCCCGCCCACCAGCTCGCGGCCGGTCCGGCGGTCTGTCAGGGAGGCGATGCCGCCGTTCGGGTCCAGGCGGAGCTCCGCGAAGGGCGTGGTGATCCGGTCGCCGTCGATGGTGAAGGGGCTGGCGGCCGGCGCGGCCTCCGGGGCCTCCTCCAGCGGCACCCGGGCGAAGGCTGGCAGCGTCAGTCCGCCGACGGCGGTGCAGGGCGCGCCCTCGAGGTCGGTGTAGGGCTGCGTCCGCGCGCCCCGCAGGGATGGCAGCGCGCCGGGGAGATGCAGGGTGTCGGTCCGGTCGAAGGAGAGCGGATTGTACAGCGCGCGGCCCTCGCCCTCGTCCAGGACGCCGGCGGTCTGAACGGCGGCCTCCGCGATTGCGCCGGAGACGGCCGCCCGGGCCTCCGCATGGGCGGCGTGGATGCAGGTGCCGGGGAGGATGTCGTGGAACTGGTGGACCAGCAGCGTCTCCATCAGCGGCGCCACGGGGCTCCCGTCGGCGGGCACGCCCTCCCGCACCGCGCGGTGCACCCGCGCGAGCTCAAGCCCGTGCAATGCGGTCTCGCAGGCGCGGTTATTGTGCTTGATCTCGTGCTGGTTGGTCAGCGTGCCGCGGTGCAGCTCCAGATAGAGCTCGTCCGCCCAGACCGTGGGCTGCACGGCGCTCTCCTCCAGACCGCGCATGAAGTCCGAGACCGAGGTGTAGCCGCTGCGGGCGGTGCCCTCCAGGTCCTCCAGGCGGCGGGCCATCTCCAGCATCTCGAACTCCGGGCCGCCGCCGCCGTCTCCCTTGCCGAAGGAGAACAGCCGCCGGGGGGAGACGCGCTTCTCGCGGATGTCCGCAGCCTCCTTCTGATACTGCTCCGGGCTCGGCCCCTGGTGGGTGCGGTTGAGATGCGTCAGCACGCGGCTGCCGTCGATGCCCTGCCAGAGGAAGGTGGTCAGCGGGAAGGGATTTGTGTCGTTCCAGCTCATCTTGGTGGTCAGGAAGTAGCGGATGCCGCAGCCCAGCAGGATCTGCGGGATCGAACTGGAGTAGCCGAAGGTGTCGGGCAGCCAGAAGGTGTCGGCGGTGTAGCCGAACTCGCGGCGGGTGAAGCGCTGCCCCCAGAGAAACTGCCGCACCAGGGACTCGCCGCCGGTCAGGTTGCAGTCGCACTCGACCCACACGCCGCCGTTGGGCTCCCAGCGGCCTTCGCGCACCTTTTCCCGGATGCGCTCAAACAGCTCCGGATAGTCCCGCCGCAGCCACTCCGCGTGGAAGGCGGAGGACTGGATGAAGCGGTACTCCGGGTACTCGGCCATCAGGTTCAGCTGGTTGGCGTAGGTGCGTGCGCACTTTTTCTCGGTCTCGGTCAGGGGCCAGAGCCAGGCGGTGTCCATGTGGCTGTGTCCGGTCAGGCCGATGAAGGGCGCGGAGCCGCTGTTCTTCCGGGCCAGCTCCCGCAGGAGCATCGGGTGCGCCTCCCGCAGCGCCGCCCGGAAGTCCTCCGGCGCACAGCAGGCGGGGTCGTAGCGGACTGCCCGGTGGACCTCGAAGAGCGCGTTGTCGAGCCCGGCTCTCCGGAAGGAGTCCTCCGGCAGCGCGCGCCGCAGGGAGAGCAGGGTTTTCAGATCAAAGAGGAAGCCCATCAGCTCGTCGTCCCGGACGCAGATCTCCACGGGGCCTGTGGGCCAGGTGTAGTCCGGCAGCACCTCCTCGGAGAGCGGATGGTTGCCGGGGACCGCGTGCCAGGCGTAGCACTCCAGGGTCAGTTCCAGCGTCTCCCCGGCGCGGGCGCAGGCCGAGACCCGGTTGCACCAGTGGTTGCCGTGGGAGTCCACCGCGTACTTCTGGGCGTAGTTCGAGTGGATCCGGCCGTTCACCCAGAGGGTGGCCTCGTAGAAGCCCAGCAGCGGGCGCACGAACAGCGCACGGCCCTCCAGCGCCTCCGGGACGGTCCACCGGTAGCGGAACCAGCCGTAGACGCCCTCGCCGCCCCAGCGCTCCGGCAGGCGGCCGGACCAGGGCGTGTCCTCCGGGGCGCGGTTCAGCGGCTCCCTCGTCTCGGTGAAAGCCAGGAACTCCGCCTGCCCCACGGGGGCGAATATCCGCCGGTAAAGGGTGTCGCACAGCCGGTCCAGCTTGCGGATCGTCTGATTCATGCTCGCGTCGGTCAGCATCGCAAATCCTCCTTGCGTCAAAAGCCCCCATCCCCGGGAAAAGCGGGGACGGGGGCTGATGCGTTTTTACAGGCCGGTCTTTTCGCGGATATAGCCGCGGGCCATCTTCGCGTACTCGAAGGGATTGGCCTTGGCGGGATCCTGCTCGGCCTCGACCACGACCCAGCCCTCGTAGCCGCTCTCGGCGATGACGTCGAAGAGGGGCGCGAAGTCCACGTCGCCGTCGCCGGGCACCGTGAACACGCCGTTGCGCACGGCGGTCAGGAAGCTCCAGCCCTCTCTGCGCGCCTGATCGCGGATCGCCAGGCGGCAGTCCTTCAGGTGGATGTGACGGATGCGGTGGATGTACTTCTTCAGCACGGGCAGCGGATCCACGCCCGCGAAGGTCAGGTGGCCGGAGTCGAAGAGCAGGAAGACCTTCTCCGGATCGACGCTCTCCATGAAGCGGTCGATCTCCGCCACGGTCTGCACGCCGGTGCCCATGTGGTGGTGCATGGTCAGGGTCATGCCCTTCTCCTGCGCCAAGGCGCCCAGCTCGTTGTAGCCGCGGATGACCGTGTCCCACTGCGCGTCGGTCCAGACGGGCTTGCCGTCGCCGAAGATGTTCAGATCCTTGCCCTGGATGGAGTCGCCCTGCTCGCTGGCGCCGATGACCCGTGCGCCGAGGGCATAAAGGCGGTCGCGGTGGGCGATGAAGTTGCGGATCGTCACCTCATAGGGCTCGGAGGTGAACAGCGTGGAGAACCAGGCGTTGCAGATCTGCAGGCCGCGCACGTCCAGCTTGTGCTTCAGGACCGCCACGTCCTGCGGATACTTGTTGCCGATCTCGGAGCCGGTGAAGCCTGCCAGCGCCATCTCGCTGACGCACTGCTCAAAGGTGTTCTCGCCGCCCAGGTCGGGCATGTCGTCGTTGGTCCAGCCGATAGGCGCGATGGCCAGGCGGACTTTCTTGGGATCCAGCATGGGAAGGACTCCTTTCAAAATCAGAATTTCCGGGTCTGGGCGATGTGCTCTGCCATGTCGGCGTAAGCCTGCTGCACGCGCGGCTGCTCAGAGACCTCGGCGACGCCCACGCGCCACCAGCTCTCATAGCCGGGGGTCATGCTGCCGGGGAGCACCTTGATGTCGTAGAGCACAGGGAGATCCTGGGTCAGCGCCTCAGCGAGGGCCGCGCGCAGCTCCTCCTCGGTGCGGATCGTGTAGGTTTTGAGCCCGTAGCCCGCGGCGCTCTTCGCGAAGTCCAGCGGGATCGGCGCGCCGTCCAGCTCGCCGGTGGCCGGGTTCCGGAAGTTGAAGACCGTGCCGAAGGTGTCGCTGCCCTGGTTGTTCTGCAGGTTCTCGATGCAGCCCCAGCCGGAGTTGTCGAAGAGGCAGAAGTGCACTCGCAGGCCCTCCTGCAGGCAGGTCACCAGCTCGGAGTGGGCCATCAGGTAGGTGCCGTCGCCGAAGAAGGTGTAGACCTCGCGGTCGGGGCAGGCGAGCTTGACGCCCAGGGCGCCGTTGGGCTCATAGCCCATGTTGGAGAAGCCGTACTCCATGTGGTAGGCGTCGCGCCCGGTGGGGCGGAAGAGCCGCTGCATGTCGCCCGGCAGGCTGCCGGCGCTGCCCACGGCGATGTCTCCGGGCTTCATGAACTCGTTGATGACGCCCAGGGCGCGGGTCTGGGTCAGGCCGCGCGGGTCCTGCGCGGTGTACCAGCCGTCCACCAGGGCGTTCCACTCGTCCCGGGCCTTCCGCACGGCCTCCGCCTCGGCGTACCGGTAGCCCGCCAGCGCCTTCCGCAGTGCGTCGAGGCCCTCCCGGGCGTCGCACAGCAGCGGCTCGGCGTCCATCTTGACCGTGTCGAAGGGGCAGATGTTCAGGGTGATAAATTTCGTGTGTTCCCGGAAGAGCCACTTGGAGGCGGTGGTGAAGTCCGACAGGCGGGTGCCCACGGCGAGCACCACGTCGGCGTCCTTCGCGATCACGTTCGCGGCCTTGCCGCCGGTGACGCCGATGCCGCCCAGGTTCAGCGGGTGGTCCCACGGGAGGACGCTCTTGCCCGCCTGGGTCTCCGAGAAGGGGATGCCCGTGGCCTCGCAGAAGGCCTTCAGGGCGTCGTGGGCGTAGGAGTAGCGGACGCCGCCGCCGGCGATGACCAGCGGGCGCTTCGCGTTCCGAAGGATCTCCGCGGCGCGCTCCACCTGCGCGGCGGTGGGGGCTCGGCGGTCCATGTGCCAGACCCGCTTGCGCAGGAAGGACACGGGATAGTCGTAGGCCTCGCCCTCCACGTCCTGGGGCATGGCCAGGCAGACCGCGCCGGTGTCCGCCGGGTCGGTGAGCACGCGCAGGGCGTGCAGCGCGGCGGTCATCAGCTGCTCAGGCCGCTCCAGCCGGTCGAAATAGTGGCAGACGCCGCGGAAGGCGTCGGTCACGGTCTGGCCGAAGGACTGGAAGAACTCGGCCTGCTGCAGCACGGGGTCCGGCTGCCGGCAGGCGAAGGTGTCGCCCGGAAGCAGCAGCAGCGGGATCCGGTTGGCCGTGGCGCAGCCCGCCGCGGTCACCATGTTCATGGCGCCGGGGCCGATGGAGGACACGCAGGGGATGATCTCCAGCCGGTTCTTCTGCTTGGCGAAGGCGGTGGCCGCCAGTGCCATGTTCTGCTCGTTTTTGCCCTGCAGGAAGCGGATGGAATGCCCGCCCTGCTGCAGTGCCTGGCCGACGCCCACCACGCAGCCGTGGCCGAAGACGCCGAAGATGTGGTTGACAAACTTATGCTCCTGGCCGTCCAGCTCGACATACTGCTGATCCAGGAAGCGCACCAGGGCCTGCGCCATGGTCAGACGGACGGTTTCCATGCGTCATTCCTCCTTGGGATCGCCCCAGTAGCGGCTGCCGGGCGCCATGACCCAGTTGTGCTCCTCGATGAAGACCGGATAGTCCGGGCTGCGGTAGCGGCAGCCGTCCAGATGGCGGATCGCCCACAGGTACCACAGGGCGTAGCCCGGGGCGGTGCAGTGCGGGTGCGTGAGGCCGGGCTGGATGAAGACGGTGTCGTTGTTGTGCACCTTCACCACGTCCTCGCCCAGCTCGCCGTAGCCGAAGCCGTTGGCGGGATTGGTCTTGTAGTAGTAGATCTCCGGCTGCGGGTGGTGGTGCGGCGGATAGCTGGACCACTTGCCCGGGAAGCCGATGACCTCGCCGAGGACGAGGTTCGCGTCCGGGGCGTTGCGGTCGTCGAAGATCGTGCGGACGATGCGGGTGGAGGTCTCGCGCATGAGGCCCGCGCCGCGGAACTCGTCGGGGGTGTCCGCGGGCAGGTAGAGCCTGCTGCCGAAGGCCTTCCCGTTCTCCGTGGAGAGCAGGTTGATCTCGGCCTCCTCCGAGAGGCAGGTCAGCGTGAAGGCGGTCTCGCGGTCGGCGTGCAGCGCGGTGGGCGGCACGTCGAAGCAGTTGGCGCGGTCCTCGGTGTGCTCCCGGCCGTTCCAGGCGAACCGCACCTTGCCGTAGACCAGCAGGGCGGCCTTCTCCAGCGGCTCTTCCGTCGTATAGGTCTCGCCCCGGCGCATCCGCAGGACGCCGAAGTTCATCAGCATCTCCGGGTGCGCGCCGTCCAGGCGGCTCAGCCAGGTCAGGCCGAAGGGGTGTTCGCCCCGGGCCCGGGTGATATTTTCGTTCATGGCGCCTCCCTCTCAGCAGATCTCGCTGATCTTCACGGGACGGTGCTCGTCCAGGGACTTCTTGGCGGCCTTGGCCAGCACGACGCTCATCAGGCCCGCGTGGATGCCCACCGGCACCTCGCCGTCGGTCACGATGGCGTGGATGAACTGCTTCATCTCCTCGGTGAAGGAAGCCATGTAGCGCTCG
Organism: Clostridia bacterium; assembly: GCA_017508975.1. Classification (GTDB taxonomy): domain Bacteria; phylum Bacillota; class Clostridia; order Christensenellales; family Aristaeellaceae; genus RUG11272. The sequence goes on from JAFWQU010000006.1 coordinate 54,229, forward strand.
AGGAAGAAGAACTGCGGCTTCTCGCCGACCACGCCCGCGGCGGTGGAGACCTTCACGGTGGAGTCACCGTCGTTCTCGTCCGCGGCCATGCCCAGGCTGCCGAAGACCTCGACCCGCTGGTCGTAGCCGTAAGCCGCGCGGCGGCTGTTGTCGATGACGCCCAGGGCGCCGTTGGCGAAGGTCAGGGTCACGATGGCGGTGTCCACGTCGCCGGCCTCGCCGATGCGCTTGTCCACCAGGGAGGTGCCCATGGCGTAGACTTCGGTCACATCGCTGCCCGCCAGGAACATGGCCATGTCGAAGTCATGGATCATCATGTCGATGTACAGGCCGCCGGAGGAAGCCGCGTACTCGGGGGACGGCGGCTCGGGGTCGCGGGAGGTGATTTTGATGATCTCGACATTGCCGAGCGTGCCGTTCTGCGCCATGCGCTGCACGGCCTTGTGGTTGTGGTCGAAGCGGCGGTTGAAGCCGATTTGGAGCTTGCGGCCGGTCTCCTCGGCCACTTTGGCGACCTCCTGGATCTTCTCGATGGAGGTGTGCACGGGCTTCTCGCAGAAGACGTGCTTGCCGGCCTTCATGGCGGCGATGGAGATGTCCGCGTGGGTGGGGGTGGGGGAGCAGACCAGCACCGCGTCGATGGAGGGGTCGTTGATGATGTCCATATAGTCGTTGGAGTACTTCGGCACGCCGAAGCGCTCCGCCAGTTTCTTCGCGCTCGCCTCGATGACGTCGGTCACCATGACGACCTCCGCCTCGGGGATGTGGTAGGTGATGGACTCTGCGTGTACGTTGCCGATGCGGCCCGCGCCGACGATACCGATCCGAAGCTTGCTCATGGGGAATCCTTCCTTTCCTGTCTTTGAACTGTTGTCATGTTGCGATAAGGTTGATGATGATGCATCAACGAAGGAATTTCGCGGCCTGTGGGCCGCGACCAGAGGCTTTCCGATCGCCTCTGGACTCTTCGGGCGTACATTTTTGGAGAAATCTTGCATTTTGGCGTGAAACCCTCCCCCGACCCCTCCCTACCGAGGGAGGGGAGGAGACACGCGTTTTTCTGCCGTGCTGTCTCCGAGCCTCCAAAGAAATGCTGCCGAAGGTCCAGGGCGATCGGAAAGCCCTGGCCGCGCCCGCAGGCGCGGAATCCCTCTGCTGTCAATCCCGTACATTTCCGGGAGGAAGGTTCGTCTGTTCCCGGACAGAAAGCCGATCACAGGGAGCCGTCCCAGGTGGAGACGTGCTCCTGCTTCATTTCTTCCTCGTCGAACCAGCGGACGGTCACGGTCTTGGACTCGGTGTAGAACCGGAAGGCGTCCTTGCCGTGGCAGTGGAGGTCGCCGAAGAAGGACTTCTTGTGGCCGGAGAAGGGGAAGATACCCATGGGCACCGGGATGCCGACGTTCACGCCGACCATGCCGCCGTCGGTCCGCCGGGCGAACTCGCGGGCGTAGTAGCCGGACTGGGTGAAGATGACGGAGCCGTTGGCGAAGGGGTTGCGGTTCATCATCTGCAGGCCTTCCTCGAAGTTCTTCACGCGCTTGATGCACAGCACCGGGCCGAAGACCTCGCGGGTGCCGATGGACATGTCCTCGGTCACATGGTCGAAGATCGTGTGGCCGATGTAGTAGCCGTTCTCGTAGCCGGGGACCTTTACGTCACGGCCGTCCAGCACGAGCTGCGCGCCCTCGTGGATGCCCTTCTCGATCCAGTCGAGAATGAACTGCATGTGGCCCTTGGAGCCCACCGGGCCGAGCTTGCTGGTCTTGTCGTAGGCGGGGCCGACCTTCTGCTGCTTGCACAGGCGGACGATCTCCTCGACGAGCTTGTCCGCGATGGACTCCTCGGCCACGACCACGGGCAGCGCCATGCAGCGCTCGCCGGCGCAGCCGAAGGAGGAGTTCATGATGCCCGCCGCCGTGCGGGTGATGGGCGCGTCCGCCAGCACCAGCGCGTGGTTCTTGGCCTCGCAGAGGCACTGCACCCGCTTGCCGTGGGCGGCCGCGGTGGCGTAGACGTGCTGGCCGACGGACGTGGAGCCGACGAAGGTGATGCCCTTCACGTCCTCGTGGGTCAGGAAGATCTCGGCCTCGTTGCGGGAGCAGGGCACCACGTTGAAGATGCCGTCCGGGATGCCGGCTTCCTTGTACAGTTCCGCGAAGCGCAGGGAGGTCATGGGGGTGGTGGAGGCGGGCTTCAGCACGAAGGCATTGCCGCACACGATGCACAGCGGGGCCATCCAGCCCACGGGGATCATGGCGGGGAAGTTCCAGGGCGCGATGCCCGCGAAGACGCCGATGGGCTCGCGGTAGAGCGTGGTGTCGTAGCCGGTGGAGGTGTTCATCAGGCTCTCGCCCATGAGCAGCGAGGGCGCCGAGCAGGCCAGCTCGGTCATCTCCAGCGCCTTGCCCACGTCGCCGGCGGCCTCGGACCAGCACTTACCGTTCTCGGTGGCGCACAGGAGGGTCAGCTCATCCATGTGCTCCTCGATCAGGTTGCGCAGCTTCATCATGATGGCGGCGCGCTTGCGGACCGGGGTGTCCCGCCAGGCGGGGAAGGCGGCCTTCGCGGCGGCGATGGCGGAGAGCACCTCGTCCTGGGTGCAGCAGGGCACCTGGGCGATGGCCTCGCCGGTGGAGGGGTTGTAGATCGTGTTGAACTTGGTGCTCTGACTGTCGATGAACTGTCCGTTGATGAAGGGCTTCATGATGCGCGTCTCAGCCATGTGAAATCACTCCTGTTCTTCCGGTTCCATTATCATCAAAAGCTTATTTATCTGAAACACAGATATCTCCGAAGGTCCAGGGCGATCGGAAAGCCCTGGTCGCGGCCCGCAGGCCGCGAAATCTTTGTGAAGATTTCTATGTTTTAGACAGGAGTCAAAGGGGGGTGACGACGGTGCCGCACTTGGCTTTCTCGGCCTCGATGAAGGCGTCGAGTGCGGCCTCGGTCGGCATGTCCTTGGAGCAGGCGTGGCTCGCCACCAGCATCGCGGCGGAGGCGCTGCCGCGCTCCAGGGCGTCGGCCAGGGAGCGCCCGGCCATCAGGGCGTGCAGGAAGGAGCTGGCGTAGCCGTCGCCGCCGCCGAAGCCCTTCAGTGCGGTCACCGGGAAGGGCTTCACGTCCCAGCTGCCGCCCTCGCGGCTGTAGGCGTGGCTGCCGCTCTTGCCGTGCTTGATGACGCAGACCGACGCGCCGAGCCCCAGCCAGTATTTTGCGCTGGCCTCGTCCGTGCCGTCCAGGCCCAGCAGGCGCTCCATCAGGTCGAACTCCTCGCGGCTGCCCATGATGATGTCCGCCTTCTCCGCGACCAGGGAGGTGTAGACCGAGATCTCGTCCAGGCTCTTCCAGGTGTAGGCCCGGTAGTCCGCGTCGAACACCACGGGGACGCCGTTGCGCTTCGCGAAGGTCAGCGCCTTGAGCGAGGCCTCGCGGGTCGGGGAGGTGCACAGCGCCGTGCCGGAGATCAGCAGGCAGGCGGCGGAGGCGATATAGGGCTCGTCCACGTCGTCCGGGCAGAGCTGCAGGTCCGCCACGCCCTCGCGGTACATGAGGATCGAGGACTCGGTGGGGGATTTCATCTCGGTGAAGGTCAGGCCGAGCTTCTCGCCGTGCTCGCAGCGGAAGATGTGGCTGACGTCGATGCCCTCCTGCCGGAAGTACCCGGTGACGAAGTCCCCGAAGGCGTCGTCGCTGACCCGGCCCAGGAAGCCCACCCGGTTGCCCAGCCGCGCCATGCCCACGGCGATGTTGGCCGGGGAGCCGCCCAGGTACTTGTTGAAGTTGGCGCTCTCGCTGAGCGGCCGGTAGAAGTCGGTCGGGTTGAAGTCGATGGCCACCCGGCCCACGGGGATGATGTGCAGGGGTTTCGACAGGTCAAACTGAATCATCACGCATCCGCCTTTCCATTGCTGCCGAAGAGTTCAATATAGCGCGTGACCACCTGGCTGACGGCCTCCCGTCCGGCGAGCATGTTCCGGAAGATATCCGGTCCGTCGCAGGCACCGGCGGCCGCCCGGAAGATGTCCGTGGCGATGTTGATTTTGCGGATGCCCAGTTCCACCAGCCGGCGGAACTGCGCGTCCGTGAGCCCGCTGCCGCCGTGGAGCACCAGGGCGGCGTGAATGCTGCCGTGGGCCTGCTCCACCACGTCGTAGTGCAGATGCGGCACGGCGGTGTACAGGCCGTGGGCGTTGCCGATGCCCACCGCCAGGGCGTCGATGCCGGTCCCGTCCATGGCCAGGCAGTCCGACGGGGTGGCGATCTCCTCCGCCGCGGCGCTGCCGTCCTCGTTGCGCCCCACGCGCCCGACCTCGCCCTCCACCGCGGCGCCGTAGGGCGCGGCGAGGCGCACGACCTCCTCCGTCAGGCGCAAGTTGTCCGCCAGGGGCAGGTCCGAGCCGTCGCACATGACCGAGGTGAAGCCCAGATCCAGCGCCTCCCGGATGCAGCCCAGCGTCTTGCCGTGGTCGAGATGGACGGCCACCGGCACCGAGGCGTGCTCGGCGGCGGCGCGCATCAGCGGCGCCATCAGATACAGCGGGGAGTAGGGAAGCCGGATCTCCGCGATCTGGAGGATCACCGGGGAGCGGCAGGCCTCGGCCGCCTGCAGCACGCCCTCGACGCACTCGAGGTTCGCCACGCTGAAGGAGCCCACCGCCCAGCCGCCGGCCTCCGCCTTCCGCAGGAGATCCCGCATGTTGACCAGAGCCATTTTCTCACCCTCCTTCGGGGGATACTTGAACAGAGATTCTCTTCCTTCATCATAGCACAAAGATGGGCAAATTACAAGCAGAAAAAGAGTATCATTTGAGTAAATTACACAGAAAAAAAGAGAAACTTGGCAAAATGATGGGGCGAACGGGATAAAAAAACGCCCCCTCCGTCCGGAGGAGGCGCGGCAGCGCGGGAATTTGTTCTGATCTCAGTTTAGAATGCGCATTGTCAACAGCAAGATTTCGCGGCCTGCGGGCCGCGACCAGGGCTTTCCGATCGCCCTGGACCTTCGGCCACATGCTGTTGCTGGATTTGCGGTTCTTACTTGAGATTGGTATTACTCGACAATGAACCGGAAACCGTGAGCCAGGGCGAACTCCTCGGCCTTGGAACCCTCGGCGCCGCAGATGGTGACCCATTTGCAGTTGAGGAAGGCGGAATCGTCAATCTCCGTGACGCTCGCGGGGATATGTGCCGTGTGTACGCCGGTGCCCGCAAACGCCTGAGCGCCGATGGAATGGCAGCTTGTGGGGATGACCACCGTGGAAGCGGCGACCCCGGCGAAGGCTTCCGACTCCAGTGTCTCCAGGTCGTCCGGGAGGAGCAGGGTGCCGGTTTCCGGGAGGCTGGGCTCGGCGGATACCCGGAAGACTCCTGCACCCGGATCAGGGTTGTATGTGAATGTCAGATGAAGAGGCGTATTCTCATCGTCCGTCCAGTTTACAACCCACTGCTGTGCCAGTGCGTAAAGATAGAATTCTATGGTGAAATCAGAGGCATCAGCAGAGTATCCGTCGCCGAAATCAAGGCGGTCATATAAGGCAATCTCGAACTCCGGATGACACTGGTTCAGCTCCGCCTGGATCAGGTCCGTGTAGGTACCGGTGTTATCGTCATCGTCCATCCAGTGATCTGCGATTGGCCATCCTTCTTCATGAAGCCGCAGGATGGCGCTGTAGGCCATGGACGTGCAGGCATGGTTGGCACTGTAATTCTCATGGATGTCGTGGCCGTACTTGCTGTCCTGGATGAAGTCGTCGCTGATTGCGAAGTAATGATGACCTTCGAAACCGGTGACCGCATTCGTGCTGTCATCGAACGGATCGTCCCAGGTGACATCCACATGAGTCCAGTTGCCGTCGAAACATACCAGATTCCAAGCGTGATTCATGGCGGGGCAACTGAGACGTTCCGCTGAAATACCTGCCTTATTCAGCAAAAGCAGATAGGCTTTTGAATAACTGTCGCACACACCGGTACCTCTGTACAGCACACCGTCCGGGCCGTAGTTTGAGTATGTGCCGTCGTAGTATGCGTGATGGGTCAGCCAGTCGTGAATATTCAGCGCAGTTTGCCAGTCGTCGCCTGCCACCCTGCACTCATTGACGATGCCGGCCAGTTTGTCGTCCAGAGAGGGGTGCGACGCGTCCGGCTCCAGCGTAAACGTGCAGGAGGCGGAGCGGTCGTCGCCGGAACCGTCTTTGTTCGTACAAAAGAGGGCTAACCTGTATTCTGCCGGCATCACCAGAGAAGGAAGGGTAATGGTTGTGCTTTGAATATCCCGGAAGGAATATATCAGTCTGTTCTCGCTGCCAAGTGCTTCGACATAGAGCTGTGCCATATAGGAATAATCGTCCAGAATCCCATCCTTCAAGGGCACAATCTCAACTACGCCCTGGGTGTCGTAGGACGGCGCTGTTGTTATATCCAGACGGAAGTCCATGACCAAGTAAGACCTGAGCATATGCTGCCGCTTCCAATCGAGTTGCTCCAGGCGTAGGTCTTCTGCCCGGTAAGGGTTTGTGGGATACCGATCCGCATACGCGGAAACCGCGAACAGGAGCGCGAACAGGACGACGAGGGCAAACAGAATCTTCTTCATGAAAACCATCCTTCCAGAAGCGGATAGGGAATAACTGTTTATGGAATCATACCATAAGAGGAGATCGATTTCAAGCGCGGGATCGGATTAAAAGCGCGCCCCGAAGGACGCGCATTTTGATGAACTGATTTATCGGCTCGGGTTGGAGGTGGAGCGCAGGGTGACGTCGTGGTAGCCGCCCTCGACGATGGAGGTAGCGGAGACCAGGGTCAGGCGGGCCTTGTCCCGCAGGTCTTGCAGGTTGGTCACGCCGACGTTGCACATGGTGGACTTGACCTTGTAGAGGCTGATCTCCACATTGTCGTGCAGCGGGCCGGCGTAGACGACGTAGCTGTCGACGCCCTCCTCGAAGGAAAGCTTCCCGGCGCCGCCCAGATCGTAGCGCTGCCAGTTGCGGGCGCGGTTGGAACCCTCGCCCCAGTATTCCTTCATGTAGACGCCGTTGACCATGACCTTGGCGGAGGGGCTCTCGTCGAAGCGGGCGAAGTAGCGGCCCATCATCAGGAAGTCCGCGCCCATGGCCAGGGCGAGGGTCATGTGGTAGTCGTGCACGATGCCGCCGTCGGAGCAGATCGGGACGTAGATGCCGGTCTCGCGGAAATAGTCGTCCCGGGCCTGGGCGACCTCGATCAGCGCGGTGGCCTGGCCGCGGCCGATGCCCTTGGTCTCGCGGGTGATGCAGATGGAGCCGCCGCCGATGCCGACCTTGACGAAGTCCGCGCCTGCCCGGGCCAGGAACAGGAAGCCGTCCCGGTCCACGACGTTGCCCGCGCCGATCTTGACCCGGTCGCCGTACTGCTCGCGCACCCAGCTGAGGCACTTGGCCTGCCAGCAGGTGTAGCCCTCGGAGGAGTCGATGCACAGGACGTCCGCGCCGGCCTTGATCAGCGCGGGAATCCGCTCGTGGTAGTCCCGGGTGTTGATGCCCGCGCCTACCAGATAGCGCTTCTCCTCGTCCAGGAGCTCCAGCGGGTTCTCCTTGTGGGAGGAGTAGTCCTTGCGGAAGACGAAGTACATCAGGTTGCCCGCGGCGTCCACGATGGGCAGCGAGTTGAGCTTATGGTCCCAGATGATGTCGTTGGCCTCCCGCAGAGAGGTCTCGGCGGGGGCGGTGACCAGCTTTTCCAGGGGCGTCATGAACTCCCGCACCGGGGTGGCGGGGTTCATGCGGCTGACCCGGTAGTCGCGGCTGGTGACGATGCCCAGCAGCTTGCCCGTGGCGGTGCCGTCCGCGGTGATGGCCACGGTGGAGAAGCCGTTCTTCGCCTTCAGGTCCAGCACGTCCTGCAGGGTGTTGTCCGGCGTCAGGTTGGAGGCGGAGACCACGAAGCCCGCCTTGTAGCCCTTCACGCGGGCGACCATGGCGGCCTCGCTCTCGATGGTCTGTGCGCCGTAGATGAAGGACAGGCCGCCCTCCTTCGCCAGGGCGATGGCCAGCTTGTCGTCGGAGACCGACTGCATGATGGCGCTCACCAGGGGGATGTTCAGCGAGATGGCAGGCTCCTCCTGCCCTTTGCGGTACTTGGTCAGCGCGGTGCGCAGCGTGACGTTCTGCGGCACACAGTCCTCCCCCGTGTAGCCGGGGATCAGCAGATACTCACTGAAGGTGTGGCTGGGTTCCGGGTAATAGTAGGCCATGGCGACTCCTCCTCCCGTCCGCGTCCGATGGAATGAACCATCTTATCCTATAGGATATGCCTTTGTCAATGGAAGAATTGCCGCCGTTCCGACCGTGCGGGACAAGTTTCGGGGGATTGCAGAGGGGGAACAGGTTCATTTTATCCATCCAAAGTATCGTTTTTGATATGTACGGCGCTGGAGGGAATTTCTATAATGGTAAGTAATCAGGAGAGACAGTGCATCGCCCGGGAGGTGAATGCGTGAAACGGCAGATCTCTGTCAGCCAATACCGGACGATTGATCTGACTCTTTTCGCGTTCATGACCGTGGTTTTCGAGAGCGTGACGGCGCTGGCGGGAGCGCGCTGGTTTCCGAAGGAGGCCTGGGAGGTCTCCGTCACGGGCGCGCTGTCGGCGGTGGTGCTGGTGCGCTGGGGCTGGCCCGGCGGGCTGATCGGCGCGCTGGGCGGCGCGGTGCGGTGCCTGGCGCTGGGCGGATCGCCGCGGCAGCTGCTGGTCTACGCGGTGGGCAATCTCGCCTGCCTGGCACTGCTGCCGCTGGTGAAGCCGGAGCGCTCGGAGCGCTGGCGGCGGGACACGCTGCGGTGCATGGGCTTCGGCGGGCTGACGCTGCTCCTGCAGCAGACCGGGCGCGTGCTGATCAGCCTCTGCCTCGGGGCGGGGCTGCCGGAGGCGCTGTGCTTCTACACGACGGATGTGCTATCCATGCTGTTCACGCTGGTGATTCTCTGGATCGTCAAGCGGCTGGACGGTGTGCTGGAGAATCAGACGTGCTATCTGGCCCGGATCGGGCGGGAGAGCCGGGAGACAGACGAAGGAGGATTTCGATGAAGGGCCGAGCAGACGATTACCTCATCCTCGATGAGGCGACAGGCACCTATCACGAGGACCCGGAACAGGCGGTCCGGGACGATGTGGAGAAGCACTACTGGCTCCACGTCGGACGCACCATCGTCAAGGACTGGCGGCTCTATTTGATGCTGCTGCCCACGATCCTGGTCTTCCTGTTCTGGCGCTACATGCCCATGTACGAGCTGCTGGGCGCGTTTAAGGTATCTGACATGGTGAAACCGGTGTCGGACCAGCTGTACGCCGGCTTCTCCTATTTCAGGACCCTGCTGACGGGCTCGGGCTCGCTGACGACGGAGTTCTGGCGGGCGATGCGCAACACCTTCCTGCTGAGCTTCTACGGACTGCTCTTCGGCTTCCCGATGCCGATCCTGCTGGCGCTGTTCTTCAACGAGGTCCGCTCCAACATCGCCCGCAGCGTGTACCAGGTGCTGACCTATCTGCCGAAGTTCATGTCCACGGTTGTCATGACCTCGCTGGTCACGATGCTGGTCAAGCAGTCGATTACCACGCTGAACACCCAGCCGGGCATCGTCTCCCAGGCGCTGCAGGCGCTGGGACTGATCTCGGCGGACGCGGCCAACGCGGGCCTTTTGAACAATCCGAACTTCTTCCGCGCGATCTACCAGATCAGCGGCATCTGGGAGACCGCGGGCTACGACTCGATCGTCTTCTTCGCCGCGATCATCGCCATCTCGCCCACGAGCTACGAGGCCGCGCAGATCGACGGCGCGGGCAAGTGGGCGCAGATGCGCTACGTGGTGCTGCCCTCGATCCTCTCCACGATCGTCATCATGCTGATCACGCGGATCGGCTCCATGCTGAGCATAGGCTACGAGAAAGTCCTGCTGCTCTACAACAGCAACACCTACGTGACCGCGGACGTGGTCTCCACCTTCGCGCAGCGCTACGGCCTGGCGGGCTCGGACAAGGGCATCGCCTCCGCGGCGGAGATGATGAACAATATCGTCGGCATGCTCCTGGTCATCGGCGCGAACACCATCGCCCGCAAGGCCTCGAATGTCTCGCTGTACTGAGGGGGTGACGGACATGAAAAGAAAACTCGAAATCTCCGAGCTCATCTTCAAGATCATCAGTTACACCCTGCTGACCGTCTTCGCCCTGTGCTGCCTGTATCCCTTCCTCTACGCGGTCTTCGCCTCAATCTCCGGCCGCCGCGCGGTGGAATACGGCGAGATCGTGCTCTTCCCCAAGGACGTGCAGTTCGCGGCTTTCCGGGAGATGTTCAACGACAACATGTTCTGGAATTCCTATTCCAACACGCTGTTCCTGACCTTCTTCGGCACGATCTGGGCGCTGGGCGTCTCGATCCTGGGCGCCTACGCGCTGAGCAAAAAGCGCCTGCTCTTCCGCAAGTTCTTTAACTTTTATCTGGTGTTCACCATGTGGTTCTCCGCGGGCATTGTGCCGCAGTACCTGAACTACCTGGCCACCAAGAGCGTGTTCAACGGCATCGGCATCATGGACGACAAGTGGCTGGTGGTCATCGCGATGGGCATGGCGGCCATGAACATCATCCTGCTGCGCAACGCCTTCGAGGGCGTGCCCGGCGAGATCGAGGAGGCCTCCATCGTGGACGGCGCCACGGAGTTCCAGGTGCTGACCAAGGTTTTCATCCCGATGAGCAAGTCGACGATCGCGACCGTGGCGCTGTTCTTCGGCATCTCCCGCTGGAACGGCTACTTCTGGGCGCGGCAGATGATCTCCAACCCCAACGAGCATCCGCTGCAGGTCTTCATCCGGCTGAAGCTGGAGCAGTACACCGACTCCGAATTCACCGCCGGCTGGAACATGCCCTACGCCACCGACTCCGTGATCTACGCGCTGATCGTCTGCTCCATCATCCCGATCCTGGTCATCTACCCCTTTATTCAGAAGTACTTCGCCAAAGGCACCAATGCCGGCGGTGTGAAGGAATAATTTAAAGGAGGAAACACTGCATGAAAAGGATTCTGTCCCTGGTTCTGGCCTGCGCGCTGCTGCTGTCCCTGACGGCGGTTTCCGCGGAGGAGGGCCGCAAGTATGCGCCGGACACGGTGCTGCGCATGGCGACGGGCTACAACAGCGTCAAGACCGGCTTGACCTTCGACGCGGAGACCGCGGGCGAGGGCATCACCCTGGCCGACGGCGTCACCTACAACACCGGCTCCCTCAAGCCCACCTGGGTTGCGCTGGAACAGATTCTCGGCGTGAAGTTCGAGAGCAAGTACCAGGGCAACGGCGCCGCCAAGGAGTTCGAGTACTGGCGTGAGCGCCTGGGCGAGGTCGACCTGGTGAGCGGCACCGCCGCCACCCTGACCGAGTACGGCGTCGCGGGCAGCATCGTTAACCTGGCGGAGTATATGGACGATCTGCCCCACTTTAAGGCCTACCTCGAGGCCAACCCGATCGTCCGGCTGTCCATCACGGGCGACACCGAGTCCGGCGCGATCTACTTCAGCCCCTACTTCGACGGCGTGAACGACATCGAGCGCATGCCCCTGATGCGTGTGGACTGGGTCGTGAAACTGCTCGACGGCGAGGGCGAGTTCACCGCGGACGCCTGCAACGAGTTGGCCGCGTATGTGTACGAGCCCTACATGCCCACCGAGGGCAAGGTCGAGATCGAGACGCCCCTGCCGGACGGCTCCGACACCTTCACGCTGGTGAAGGACTACGACGCGGCGGGCAACATCGTGGCGGCCATGAACGCCAAAGGCCCGATGAACGGCGTGGAAGCGGTCAACATGCTCCGCAACTACATCGACACGGCGTATGCCGGCCACTACGGCACCGAGCGCTCCAACCTCTTTATCGGCCAGGACGCCGCGTGGGACGTGGACGAGCTCGTCGCGCTGCTCCGCTGCGTGGTGGCGAACCCCCAGACCCTGAACGGCACCGACAAGGTGGAAGGCCTCTTCTCCCGTGAGGACGACAACAACCAGCGCCGTGTGGACCTGTTCCGCTTCGCGGGCATCCTCTTCGGCGTGCGCGGCCTGGAAGCCCGGCAGGATTACCTGTATGTGGGCACAGACGGCATGCTGCATGACGCCCGCCAGGACGAGGCCACCTACGTGGCTCTGGGCTGCATGAATGCCATGGCCAAGGAGGGCCTGATCTCCACCGCCTTCGTTAACAAGGAGGCTGTGAAGAGCGAGAAGTACCTGGAGAACGACCTGGGCTTCATGTCCTACGACTACAACCAGACCCAGACCCTGATGAACCAGACCAAGCTCCAGAACGCGGAGGGCGAGAAGTACATGGCGGTCATGGTGCCCGTGGCGAAGTGGTTCGACGGCACCGAGGGCGGTGTGTACATGCGCTTCACCGAGTCCTGGCGTTCCGTGAAGACCGACGGCTGGGGCATCTCCAAGGCCGGCGTCGCGGGCGACGACAACAAGCTGTATGCAGCCCTGGCGCTGATCGACTATGCCTACTCCGACGAGGGCCAGATCCTCATGAGCTACGGTCCGGATGCCTTCGTGAAGAAGGACGCGGACGGCAACTATGTGACCTTCAACTTCAACGGCAAGCAGATGCCCGAGATTGCCGACGCGACCCGTGAGGAGCTGTGGGCCAAGGCCGGCGGCAACTACACCAACTACGCGCGTATGTATCTGGGCTCCACCCTGTCCTTCCTGAAGAGCCAGGCCTTTGAGTACCAGTGCACCCACGACGTGGGCCGCGAGGGCGCGGGCAAGATCTCCGTGGCCATCGGCCTGGGCACCATCAAGCACCCCGAGCTGGCGCTGGCGGAGAATCCCTGGTACACCTCCGTGCCCACCGTGCTGCCCTCCACCGTGGATGAGACGGCCATGATCAACAGCTACACCGAGCTGACCACCCTGTTCGGCGCCAACAAGGGCGGCGAGAACATCATGGTGGACATTATCGCGGGCGGCTTCACCGCCGAGGGCCTGACCTCCGCCGAGGAGTGCGCGCACACCGTGGAAGACACCTGGAACGGCTTCCTGTATCTGATGCTGAAGAACGACGCGTGGACCCGCCTGACGGCCTACTACAACACGCTTCAGTAATCCAGCGCAGTCCGTAAGATTTCCCGGAACCCGACCGGCCTCCCCCTCCTCCGCGAGGGGGCGGGGGAGGCCGACTTTCCAAGATGGGAGAAGGATGAGCATGTATCGAAAGCAAATGAAACTGCAGCGTGTCCTCTGCCTGCTGTCCATCGTCGCCAGCGCGGTGGTTTTCATCTACTCGCTTGGGCTGATGACGGATTTGAATGACATGCTCAACAATCCTTTCGGCAAGCGTGTGGCCGGCGCGGCGATCTATGAGGACATGCAGGGCTTCAACCGCCTGCTGACCCGGATCTCGATCGGCCTGATCTTGATCTCCTGCCTGCTGTTCGTGACCAACACCCACAGCCGGCGCAAGTATTACATCGGCAACTATTTCGCCATCGGCCTGACCGCCGTGGTGAACATCGGGGCGGCCGTCTGGGCGCATACCCAGGTGGAAGCCTACAAGACCCAGTACCTGACCACGGTGGACCAGGCGCAGCTGCAGAACATGATGGAGCGTTCCCGCCAGGTTTACTACGAGGGGACCTTCTGGTTCGACGCCCACTACGCGGTGTTCGCGCTGACCCTGTGCGTCACGGTGCTGCTGATTTTGAACGCAATCTGGAAGAGAAAGCTCATGAGTGAAGAAAAGAGCCTGCTGACGGCTGGAAAGGCGGCGACGGTATGAGTGAGGATCTGCAGATCAGAACAGACCGCATGCGCTACACGAAGAACAAGGTGTCCGCCCGTCTTGCGCTGTTGGCGATCGTCTTTAACGTGGTTTTCTTCATCAGTCTGTATAAATCCAATGTCGGTACCTACTACTACAACGTGCTGATGGGGGCATCGATTGTCTACAACCTGGTGTTCATGCTGGCGGCCTTCCTGGGCTCAGAGAGCGTGAAGAACTACCGGCGCGGGTACTCCTGGCTGCTGGTGGCGCTGGGCGTGGGACAATTGATCCGGATCTTCATCTATCCGATGAATGCCCACCAAGCGGTGGTGAGCGGCGCGCCCGTGATGGGCGACGGACAGTTCCTGCTGTCGGTGATCTGCCTGGTGGGCTCCGCGCTGTGCCTGTTCGCCGCCGCGGCCGTCAACCTGCAAAAGAGCCGTGCCCTGGCCCGGCATATTGCCTCCCTGGAAACAGGCAAGGCGTAAGGAGGGAGAAACATGGCAGAACTCTCTTTGCAGCACATCGACAAAATCTATGACAACAACGTTCAGGCGGTCTTCGACTTCAACCTGGACGTCAAGGACGGCGAGCTGATCGTCCTGGTGGGCCCCTCCGGCTGCGGCAAGTCCACGACGCTGCGCATGGTGGCGGGCCTGGAGGACATCTCCCGCGGCAAGCTCCTGCTGGACGGCCGGGACATCACCCAGGTGCCGGCGAAGGACCGCGACATGGCGATGGTCTTCCAGAACTACGCGCTCTACGCCCACATGACCATCTACGAGAACATGGCCTTCTCCCTGACGCTGCGCAAGGAGAACCCCAATGTGATCCACAAGAAGGTCCTGGCGGCGGCGGAGATTCTGGACCTGACCGCGCAGCTGAACAAGAAGCCGGCGCAGCTCTCCGGCGGCCAGCGGCAGCGCGTGGCCATGGGCCGCTCCATCGTCCGCAACCCGAAGGTGTTCCTCTTCGACGAGCCGCTTTCCAACCTGGACGCGAAGCTGCGCGGCGCGACCCGGCGGGAGATCCTGCTGCTGCACAAGCGCCTGCAGGCGACCATGCTCTATGTGACCCACGACCAGACCGAGGCGCTGACACTGGCGGATCGGATCGTGTGCATGTCCATGGGCCACGTCCAGCAGGTGGGCACCCCGCTGGAGCTCTACGACGATCCGGCGAACATCTTCGTGGCGAGCTTCATCGGCCTGCCGCCCATGAACCTCTTTGACGTAGCGCTCTCCGGAGAGGAGCTGATCGGCGACGGCTTCCGGCTGACGCTCCCGCCCGAGCAGCTGGACCTGCTGCGGGATTACCGGAACAGGAAGCTGGTGCTGGGCGTGCGGCCGGAGGACGTGACGGAGGGCGGCACGATGTCCCTGCGGGTCTCGAACTGCGAGAACCTGGGCATGAATACCCTCGTGCACGGAAAGCTCGGCGAGCACCACATCACCGCCAAGTTCCGCGGCTGGTCGGAGTACGGGGACGGCGAGAACGTGCCGGTCAGCTTCAGCCGGATGCACTTCTTCGACAAGGAGACCACGAACGCCATCCGGAAGGGAGGGGACTGAGCCATGAAGGAGCAGAAAGGACTGGCCGAATTCTGGCGCAAGCGCATGGTCGCGCTCAAGCGCAAGCCGCAGATCCCCGCGATGCTCGTGCTGGTGGTGGGCTTCCTGTGGTATTCCCTGAATCTGACCTATATCTCGAACACGACCGCGCGCGTGCAGGGCCCCGGCATGGGCTTGGCGGGCTTCGGCACGATGCTCTTCTCGATCCTCTCCCTGGTCTGCTTCCTGAACACCTATCCGCACCGCAAGCCGACCAACAAGATCATGCTGTGCCTGACGCTGGGCATGCTGGCGCTCCTGGTGTTCTGTGACGCGTACTACCTGAACCGCATCAATATCGCCGTCACCCGCGCGGAGAACGCGATCGACCTGACCGTGGCGGCGAACAGCTTCATCAAGCGCGCCAAGCAGGTTCTGCAGGTGCACCAGATCATCCTGATCATCGGCGCGGCGCTGCAGGTGCTCCTGCCCGTGTACCGTCCGCTGATCAAGAAGATCAATACGTCCATCGAGGTGGAGGGCAACGGCGAGATGGCCGCGATCGACCTGAACGGCGAGGAATAAGCCATGCCGAAGGACAAGCAGCCCGCTCCCTCCGGGGAGGGGAAGCTGGACAAATACTACGGCCTGAAGCGGCAGGCGGTGGAGGACCTGGTGACGGCGGACCCGTCCAACTCCCCGCCGGTCAGCCCGGCCGAGCGGCGGAAATACCGCACCGGCGGCAAGGGCATCCACCTGGCGGATGGGCTGAAGATCTTTCTGATCAAGGGCTGGTTTGCCGGCGTGGTCTGTTATTTCTTCATCTGGGGCCTGAGCGCGATGGTGCCGGATCAGTGGGACCTGATGCTGATCACGGCGATCGCGCTGGGACTGGTGACGGACCTGCTGCAGAATCCCATCCTGCGCTACTACGCGAAAACCCCCGGCGCGAACAACCGCTGGATGATGTTCCCGAAAAAAGGCTTTGTGAGCATGCCCCTGAACCTGCTCTACAGCGCCTGGCTGGTGTTCTGCACCGCCGCGGCATACGCGGCGCTGAACAATCTGCTGGTGCAGTCGACGGGCCACGCGGACGCGGGGCTGGGCATCGGGCCGGTTCTCTTCGGGGCGCTGACCGCGGGCTGGGATCTCCTGTTTCTGACGTTCAAAAAGATTGTGGCCGACGCGCGGGCCAAGGTGGAGGGAGGCGGACACCGTGTTTAAACTCCTCTGGGCGGGGCCGTCCTCCGCCTGCTTTGAATTAGAGAACAAGGCGCCCTACCGTTCGCCGGAGCCCTACAGCGTCTGGCTGGACGGGGAGGAGCGCCTGCGCGGGGAGACCAATGTCTTCTCGCTCTTTGGGCTGTTCCCCGGCAAGACCTACGAGGTGGAGCTGCGCATGGGCGGCGCCTCCGGCAAGCTGCGCTTCACGACCCGGACGGAGCCCTGCGCCCTGGACGTGCGCGAGTTCGGCGCGGCGGGCGACGGCGAGACGGACGACACCGCCGCGATCCAGCGGGCGATCCTGCTCCTGCCGGCGGGCGGACGGCTGGTCTTTCCCCGGGGCGTATACCGCACGGGCGCGCTGTTCCTGCGCAGCCACATGACGCTGGAGCTGACGGAGGGCGCGGTGCTGCTGGGCCTGACCGAGAAGAGCGCCTACCCCGTGCTGCCCGCGGCGGTCCCGGACCGCAACGGCGGCGAGGCGATGAACCCGGGCACCTTCGAGGGGCTGGACCGCGACATGTACGCGGCGCTCCTGACGGCCTATTACGCGGAGGACATCACGCTGGTGGGTCCCGGCCGCGTGGACGGCAACGCGCAGAACGGCACCTGGTGGCGGGACTTTAAGCAGGACCCGGTGGCGCGGCCCCGGCTGTGCTTCCTGAACCGCTGCCGCGGCGTGGTGCTGCACGGCATCGAGGCGGCCAACTCAGCCTCCTGGCAGCTGCACCCCTATCAGTCCGAGGAGATCTCCTTCTACGACGTGTCGGTCTCCGCGCCGAAGGACAGCCCGAACACGGACGCGCTGGACCCGGAGTCCTGCGACCGGGTGGCGATCGTCGGCTGCCGCTTCTCGGTGGGCGACGACTGCATCGCCGTCAAGTCCGGCAAGCTGGACAAGGCGCTCTCGGGAACCGGACGCCCGGCCACCAACCACACGATCCGCAACTGTCTCATGGCCTTCGGCCACGGCGCGGTGGTGCTGGGGAGCGAGATCTCCTGCGGTGTGCGGGACCTGAGCGTGACCCAGTGCGAGTTCCGGCAGACGGACCGCGGCCTGCGGATCAAAACCCGGCGCGGCCGCGGCGAGCAGTGCCAGATCGAGGGCGTGACCTTCGAGAATATCCGGATGGAGGGCGTGCTGACGCCGATCGTCATCAACTGCTACTACCGCTGCGTGGACCCGGACGGGGACTCGGACTATGTGCAGAGCCGGGAGCCGCAGCCGGTGGATGTGCGCACGCCTCGGCTGGGGGACTTCGTCTTCCGGAACATGGACTGCCGCGGCACGGAGGTGGCGGGCTGCTTCATCGACGGCCTGCCGGAGCGGCCCATCGGCTCGGTGACGCTGGAGCATATCCGGATGGATTACAAGCCGGACGCGAAGCCGGGCGTGCCCTCGATGTACACGAACGCGCCGCAGCGCTGCCGGATGGGCCTGTATTTCAACCAGGTGGGCGCGGTAACCCTGCGGGACGTGACGCTCTCGGGCGCGGACGGGGACGAGGTGATCCTCTCCGGCGTCGGGAGCTTCCGGCGGGAAGAGTACTGATCGACAGGAGGGGAGCGCCGTGTACGAGGCCATTGACCGCTATGTCCGCATGCTGATCGCGGAGTCCTCCCCGGCGCGCACGGTCTGGAATGTGGAGCGCCTGCGGCAGGGCAAGCCCGCGGACTGGAACTACATCGACGGCTGCATGATGACCGCGCTGCAGGCGCTCGCGGACATCACCGGCGAGCGGCAGTTCTCGGACTTTGTCCGGGACTTCATCGGCAGCTTTGTGGCGGAGGACGGCTCGATCCGCACCTATAAGCCGGAAAAACACAGCCTGGACGACATCAACGAAGGCCGCGTGCTCTTCCGCCTCTGGGAGGAGACCGGCGAGGAGCGGTTCAAAAAAGCCGCGAACTTCCTCCGCGGACAATTGGACGCACAGCCCCGGACCTGTGAGGGCAGCTTCTGGCACAAGCAGATCTATCCCGACCAGGTCTGGCTGGACGGTATCTATATGGCGCAGCCCTTTGCCGCGCTGTATGAGAAGACCTTCGGCACGGGGAATTACAGCGATATCCTGCGCCAGGTGGAGACCGTGGAGAAGCGCATGCGCGACCCGGCGACCGGCCTGTACTACCACGGCTATGACGCCAGCCGCAGCGTCTTCTGGGCGGACCCGGAGACCGGCCGCTCGAAGAGCTTCTGGCTGCGGGCGATCGGCTGGTTCTCGGTGGCGCTGGCGGACCTGGCGGAGATTCTTCCCGCCGGGGAGGCCCGGGACCGGATCAGCGGCGTATTCGCCCGGCTGATGGCGGACGTGCGGCCCTTCGCGGACCCGGAGAGCGGGATGTACTACCAGGTGGTGGACCAGGGCAGTGCCCCGGGCAACTACCTGGAGAGCAGCGGCAGCGCAATGCTCGCCTACGCGATGCTCAAGGGCGCCCGGCTGGGCGTGCTGCCGGCGGACTTCGCCGCGCAGGGAAAGAAGACCTTCGACGGACTGGTCAGCCGTTGCCTGCACACGGACGGAGACCGGCTGGGGCTGGACTCCATCTGTCTGGTGGCGGGGCTGGGCCCGGCGGACAATCCGCGCCGGGACGGCACTCTGGCCTACTATCTGTCTGAGCCGGTGGTCAGCAACGACGCCAAGGGGGTCGCCCCCTTCCTGCTGGCCTACACGGAGATCAGGCGTCTTTGATCCGCTGGGCGTAGAAGCTGGGAGCGACGCCGTAGCGCGCCTTGAAGACGCGGGAGAAGTACAGCGGATCGCGGAAGCCGCATGCATGCGCGATGTCCGTGACGCTGCCCTCCCGCTGGGCGAGCGCGTCCGCGGCGAGCCGCAGGCGGGCCTCCGTCAGGCAGGCGTGCGGCGTGACGCCGATCTCCCGGCGGAAGAGGCGCCGCAGGTAGCCGTAGCTGAACGGCAGCGACTGCAGATGCTCCTCCAGCGACCAGGTGCTGTCCCGCAGATGCGCGTGGATAGCCTCCAGAATACCGTACACGACCGGGGACAGGGCCGCGGGCTTCTCCCGGTAGGCGCTCAGGTAACAGCTGATCAGCATGCCGTAGAGGGAGAGAAAAGACGCCCGCTCCGGCAGCTGGGACGCATAGTGAAAGCAGGCGGCCTCGAACGCGCCGCGCAGGCAGCCGGCCGCGTCGTCACGGATCACGGTGGGCTCGCGCAGGACCAGAATCGGCTGCGACAGGAGCAGCCAGAGCCCGTCCGCAGCCTCGGGCGGCGGGGAGCCCGGCGGCAGCGCGGTGACGCACCCATCCCGCCAAACCAGCAGCCAGGCGTCCTCCGGCGCCTCGGACGGCGGCTGGTGCCCCGCATAACAGATCTCGTTCATAGTGACGCTCCTCTCCGCGCTGAGATGGGCTCATTATAGCAAAGGACGCAGCCTTTGTCCACGACACAAGTCATTAGGAGGGACCGGTATGGCCTATCTGGAGCTTCAAGGAATCAACAAAATCTACCCCAACGGCTTCCACGCCGTGCACCATTTCAATCTCGAGATTGAAAAAGGGGAGTTTGTGGTTTTCGTCGGGCCCTCCGGCTGCGGCAAGTCCACCACCCTGCGGATGATCGCGGGCCTGGAGGATATCTCCAGCGGCGAGTTCCGCATCAACGGCGTGCGGGCGAACGAGAAGAGCCCCCGCGAGCGCGAGGTGGCCATGGTCTTCCAGAGCTACGCGCTCTATCCGCAGATGACGGTGTTCGACAACATCGCCTTCGGCCTGACCCTGCAGGGCGTGGACGAGGACGTGATCGAGCAGCGCGTGCAGAAGGTGGCCGGGATCCTCGGCCTGACGGACTATCTGGACCGTCTGCCCCGGGCGCTCTCCGGCGGCCAGCGGCAGCGCGTGGCCATCGGGCGGGCGATCATCCGCAAGGTGGGCGTGTTCCTGATGGACGAGCCGCTCTCGAACCTGGACGCGAAGCAGCGCGTGACCATGCGCTCGGAGATCGCGCAGATCCACAAGGAGACCGGCGCCACGACGATCTACGTGACCCACGACCAGACCGAGGCCATGACCCTGGCGGACCGCATCGTCGTGATGAAGGACGGCTATATCCAGCAGATCGGCACGCCCTATGAGCTCTACTACAAGCCGGTCAACGTGTTCGTGGCGGGCTTCATCGGGGAACCGCCGATGAACTTCCTGCGCGGGAAGGTGGCGGACGGCTGCGTGGACTTTGGCGAGAACAAGCTGGATCTGCGCCGCGTGATGCCAAACATCGGCGAGTGGGAGGGCAAGGAGATCGTGCTCGGCTACCGGCCGGAGGCGATCAAGCTGCGCGAGGCGGAGGCCCCGGACGCCTACCGGATCGACTGCCAGGTGGAGCTGACCGAGATGCTGGGCGATTACACCAATGTCTACGTCACCGCCGGCGAGTCCCGGGCGATCCTCAAGGTGGACAGCCATGACACCCCGCCCACCGACTGCGCGCTGTGCTATTATATTCCCACCGAGAGCGTCTATCTCTTCGACGCCGAGACCGAGAAGGTCATCGCGGGCAGGAGCCTGGAGGACGAGCCCGCGAAGGACCATTCAAAAGCCCAGAGCGAACTGAAGGCCTGAGCTGCCGGGCAAGAGAATACAGCATCGAATACAAAACGGAGCTTTCCTCTCCTTCAGAAGGGGGAAAGCTCCGTTTTGGGTATCCCATGGTTGATGGGAGGATATCTTATACTAATTCCCATCTAAACCATAGACATTAATAAAGAAAAGTGGTATACTGTCTGTGGGGTGATGAAGATGGTCACAATCATAAGCGAAGAAGAGTACATCAGGATCAGGGCGGCAATCAAGGCAAACAAGAATAAGCGGGTTGCAAAGAAGCTGGAGGTTCTGGAACTGCGTCACGCAGGAATGAGCAATGCCGAGATCGCCCTGCGGACAGGATATAACAGACGGTATGTCACAACGCTGATGGGGCAGTACAAGAAGCAGGGACTGGATGAATTCATCCGGATCAAACAGACAAGTCATAATCGCAACATGTCTGCGAGCGAAGAAGCCGAAGTGCTTGCAGCATGTGAGAAGGAAGCGGAGGAAGGCCACGTTCTCACTGCAGCCGAGATTCAGGAGAAACTGGAGGAGCGACTCGGGCGGGAGAGCGGCCACAATTACCCATACCGGGTGATGAA
>JAFWQU010000007.1 GCA_017508975.1 Clostridia bacterium
AAACTCTTCCGTTTAATCCTTCGTTTCCGCTCTCAGAATCGCTGTCTTTCCTTGCGTTTCTTGTCTCCCTGTATCGTTTTCAAGGTTCTGCTCGGGCGCTGACTTCTTCGGTCAGCTTGATTACAATATCACATCATACATTTCGTGTCAAGTACTTTTTTTGAGTTTTTTTGAAATTTTGTGCTGGTCACGAGAAATCCGGCTCCGGATCCTCCGGAACAGCCTCCTCCGGGGCGCCTGCGCGGGTCTGGCGCACACAGCCGCAAGCCTCCCCGTCCAGCGAGACCTGCCAGGTCCGCTTGTCGGTGAAGTCGTCCAGATCGCTCTCGTCCGTGCAGGTTACAAAGGTCTGCACACCGCTGATCTCCTCCAGCAGCCGCGCCCGGCGGGTCTTGTCCAGCTCGCTCATCACATCGTCCAGCAGCAGCACCGGCGACTCCCCGCGCTGCCGGGTGAAGAGCGCCAGCTGCGCCAGCCGTACGGCCAGCGCCGCCGTCCGCACCTGGCCCTGGGAGGCAAAGGGCTTCATCTCACGCCCGCGCAGGGTGAACTCCAGGTCCTCCCGGTGCGGTCCGAAGCCCGTGGATCCGCGGAAGACCTCCTCCTCACGCCGCTGCGCCAGCTTTTCCGCCATCTTCTCCGGGGAAAAGCTCTCGACCGCCATGCAGGGCAGGTAGCGCAGCGAGAAATCCTCGCCCTCCCGCCCGGCGATCGCGGCGTACTTTTCCGCCGCCAGCGCCGAGAGCTGCTCCATGATCCGCGCGCGCTCCGGCAGGATGATACCGGCCGCCTGGGACATCAGCTCCTCGTAGGGCGTCATCAGCTCACCACGGAGCGCGCCTTCCCGGCGCGCGTCCCGCAGCAGGGCGTTGCGGCTCTCCAGCGCCTGGCTGTAGCGCTGCAGGGCAATAAAATAACGGGGGGAGAGCTGACTGATAAACATGTCCATCAGCCGTCTGCGCACCGCCGGCCCCTCGCGCACCAGCGAGAGATCCTCCGGCGAGAAAATCACACAGCCGAGATGGCCCATCAAATCAGCCAGCCGAGCCGCCCGTTTGCGGTCGATCCATACCTGTTTTTTGTTGTGCTCCTCCGGCGCGAGGCGCAGCGTCACCTCGCTGCGGCTCCCGTCCGCGTGGGCGACGCGCACGCTGCAGGCGCCCATCGGACAGCCGCGGCGGACCACCTCGCGGTCCGCGTTGGTGCGATGGCTCTTGCCCAGCGCGCAGTAGTGCGCCGCCTCCAGCAGGTTGGTCTTGCCGGAGCCGTTCTGTCCGAAAAAGAGATTCATCCCCCGGTGCGGCCGCAGCGTGATCTCCCCGTAATTCCGGAAATCACGCAGCCGCAGCTCCTCGATCCACATGTCCTGTCGTTATCCCCGCTTTACTGAGAAATATTATTTCTCATAGTACGATATTATTGGAAAGTCCGCACCGGCAGCACCAGGAACAGATAGTCCCGGCTCTCCGCCGGCACGATCACGCAGGGGCTGACATTGCTGTTGAGCTTGATGATCATCTCGTCGTCGGTCACGTTGCGGATGATATCGTTCAGATACTTCGCGTTGAAGGCGATCTCGAGGTCGGCGCCGACGATGTCCGCGCTGATCTCCTGCTGCGCGTCGGAGATCTCCGCGTTGGAGGTGATGGTCAGGCTCTGGCCGGCGAACTTCAGGCGGATCAGGTTGTTCTTGCCCTCGCGCGCGATCAGGCTCATCCGGTCGATGGCGGTCATCGTGTCCTCACGGGAGACCTTCGCCTCGGTGGTGAAGCTCGCGGGCAGAATCCGCTGATAGTCGATATAGTCGCCCATCAGCAGCACGGTGGAAAGCTTGGTCTGGCCGAAGACCGCCGTCATGTGCCCGTTGTCGAAGGTCATGGCGCAGGGCTCCTCCTCGTCGGAGAGGATGCGGCTCATCTCGTTCATGACGCGGCCGGGGATGACCACGCGCATGCCCTCGGTGCCAAACTCGCCCTGGGCAACCTGCAGCGCCAGCCGGAAGCCGTCCAGCGCCACCAGCCGTGCCTCCACAGGGGAGACCTCCAGCAGCGTGCCGGTCAGCAGCTGCCGGTTCTCATCGGTCGCGATGGCGAACATCACGCCGGAGATCATCCGCTTGAGCTGATTCTGGGGCAGGGTGATGACCGTGCCGTCCACCGTTTCGGTGATGTCCGGGAACTCCGCCTCATTCATCGCGGCGATGTTCGCGCGGTAGGAGAGGCACTGGATGCTCACGCGGCCGCTCTCATTGGACTTCAGGGTGATGTCGCCCATGAGCTTGCGCACCATCTCCGTCAGGAGACGGCCCGGGAGCACCAGACGTCCTTCCGCCTGAATCTCGGCGGGGATCGTCGTCTGGATGGAGAGGCTGCCGTCGGTGCAGCTCAGGGTGATCTCCCCTTCGCGGGCGTCCAGCAGCACGCCGTTGAGGATCTCCCTGGCGGCGCGGGCCGCCAGCGCCCGGGTGACGATATTCAGACCGTCGGTCAGACTGGTCGCGTTCACGGTGCAATGCATGGGTCATGCCTCCCTGTGTGATTCAGGATGAATCAATAGAATAAAACAGTCGTAGTAGGGCCTGTGGAAATTGTGGATAAGCGGCGCCGGAACAGTCGTGGCGCGGGAAAGCCTGTGGATAACTTTTCGGAAGCCTGTGGATAAAATCAGCGATTTTTCGACTCCTCCGGGTAAGAATTCTGTCCGTCGGACGAAAATCCTGCTGACAAAAGGGATTTCCCGGAAAAATTCTTGAAAATTCGCGGAAAATCTGGCCTGGAGGGGCGGGTTATCCACAGTTTCCACAGCTGTGGATAAGCGCTCTGTGGATAACCCAAAGCCTGAAAAGTACAGGCCCGGAGAAAAGTTATCCACAGCTTTTGCGCGAGTTATCCACAGTTTGCGCGCCTCAGGAGACCTGGTCCTGCAGGCGCACGGAGACCATCCGCGAGACGCCCTGCTCCTCCATGGAGACCCCGTAGAGCGTGTTGCAGCGCTCCATGGTGCCCTTGCGGTGAGTCACGACGATGAACTGCGTCGTGGCGGAGTACTCCTGCAGGTAGTCGGCGTAGTAGCCGATGTTCGCGTCGTCCAGGGCGGCCTCGATCTCGTCGAGGATGCAGAAGGGCGTGGGCTTGTGCTTGAGCATCGCAAAGAGGATCGCGATGGCGGTCAGCGCGCGCTCGCCGCCGGAGAGCAGCGAGAGCAGCTGCAGCTTCTTGCCGGGCGGCTGGGCGTTGATCTCGATGCCGCAGTTCAGCGGGTCCTCCGGGTCGAGCAGGGAGAGCTCCGCGTGGCCGCCGCCGAAGAGGCGGGTGAAGGTCTCGGAGAAGTAGCCCTGCAGCTGGGTAAAGGAGGCGACGAAGGTGGACTTCATCTCCTTCAGGAGCCGCTGGATCAGATCGCGCAGGTCGGCCTCGGCCTTCTTCAGGTCCTGCTGCTGGCTGGAGAGCTCGTCGAAGCGCGCGCGGGTGGCCGCGTACTCCTCGACCGCCTGTACATGGATCGGTCCCAGGGAGCGGATCTCCGCGGCCAGCTCCTTCACGCGGCGGTCGGCCTCGCGCTCCTTGAAGCCCGGGTCCTCCGGCAGCTCCTGCGCGGCGGCGTAGGTCAGCTCGTAGGTGTTCCAGATATGGTCCTGCAGGGCGCGCAGGTCCGTGTCGGCCTTGCTGCGGGCGAGCTCGTGGCGGTGCAGCGCGTCGCTGTCCCGGGTTTTCTGCTCGTGCAGCTGGTCGACGGTGCGCAGGAGGTCGGAGAGGCTCGCCTGCTGGCGGGTCTGCTCGTTCTCGAGGCGCCGGAGCTCTTCCTCCGCGCGTCTGCGCGCGAGCTGCTGGACGGAGATCTGCTCCTCCAGCTGCTGCGCGGCGGCCTGGTCCTCCGCCTCCGCGGCCTGCAGGCGCACGGTCTCCTGTTTCCGCGCTTCCCCGGCGGCCAGGAGCTGTTCCCGGTTCCGGGCCGCGCGCTGGGTGTCCAGGCGCATCATGGCGAGGGTGTGCTGCAGATCCGTGAGCGCGAGGGTGCGGGTGACGGTCTCCTGCTGTGCGGCCTCCGCCTGCTGCCGTGCCTCGGCGACCTTCTGCTCCAGGCGTCCGGTGTCCGACGCCAGGGCGTTGTCGTCCGGGAGCTCGCTGTCCGCCTGCTGCAGGCGATTGAGCTCCTCCTCCAGGTCGGCGATCTGCGCCTGAAGCAGCTCCTCCGCCTCGCGGAGCGCGTCCATGCGGCCGCGATGTTCCTCCAGTGTGGTCCGGGCGGCGGCGAGGTGCTCAGTCTCGCGGGCGACGGCGATCTCCTGCTGGTGCAGCTCATCCAGCGCGTCCTCTGCGGCCGCCTGGCAGGCGCTGCGCTGTTTCGCAGCCTCCTCCTCGCGGCGCTGCAGGGCCGTGAGGGTTTCCTGACCCTTTTGCAGCTGTGCGGTCAGCTCCTGGAGCTCGCGCTCCCGGCCCAGGAGGTTGGTCATCCGCGACTGCACGGAGCCGCCGGTCATGGAGCCGCCGGGGTGCATGACGTCGCCCTGGAGCGTGACCAGGCGGAAGGCGTGTCCGCCCGCGTTCATGATCGGGATGCCGTGGGTGAGGTCGTCCGCCAGCACCGTGCGGCCCAGCAGCTGCTCCACCACGGGCCGCAGCTCCGGCGGCGCCTGGACCAGTTCCGAGGCCACGCCGACGCAGCCGGGCATGCTCAGTACGCGCCGCTCGGAGGCCGTGAGGGTCTTGCCCCGGATGGCATCCAGGGGTAGAAACGTGGCGCGGCCCAGCCGGCGTTCCCGCAGGAACTCGATCAACTGCCGGGCGGTCTCCTGGCTGTCGGTGACGATGTGCTGCTGCGCCGCGCCCAGGGCCATGTCCACGGCGGTCTCAATCTCCCGCGGCACGGTGATGAGCTGCGCCAGCACGCCCCGGACGCCGGTCATGCGCCGTTCCCGGGCATGCTGGATGGCGTGGCGCACGGACTGATTGTAGCCCTCCATGTCACGCTTCATCTCGTTCAGGAGTTTCCAGCGGGTGCGGTCGCGCTCCAGCTGCGCGGTGTGGCGCTGGGTCTCGCCGCGGGCGGCGATCACCTGAGCCTCGGCCTGGGTGAGGGCCCGGGTCTGCTCCTGGTGTTCCCGTGCGCATTCCGCCTGCGCCTCCTGCTCTCTCCGGAGAGCCTCCTCGCAGGCGGACTCGGCCTCCGCGAGGGTTGTCTCCTGGGCGGACAGGCTCTCCCGCTGGCGGCTGAGATCCTTCAGCCGCTCGGTCATCTGGGCCTGGGTGGCGATGAGCCTGCTGCGGTCGCTGCGCAGCGTGGAGGCGCGGTTCATGGCCTCGATCACGCGCTCCCGGTGCTCCGCGAGGGCGCTCTCCGCCGCGTCGCGCGCCTGGACGGCCGCCTGCTCCCGCCCGGTTGCCGCGTCCAGCTCCGCCCTGGCCTGCGCTTCCTCGGCCTCCTTCTGCTGCTGGTCCTGCGCCGAGGAGGACTGCAGGCTGTCCAGCTGCCGGAGCTGCTCCTCGTCTGCCTGCTGTTCCCGGGCGAGGCGTTCCAGGTCCTCGTTCAGGTGCTCGGCATGGCTCTGCAGGGCGGTCTTCTGATTCTCGAGCGTATGCAGATCGCCCGTGCAGCGCAGCAGCAGGTCGCGCTGGGCGCGCAGCTGCTCCTCCAGTGTCCGGAGCTGGTCCTGGCAGTCGTCGCGGGCAGCGCCCTGCTGGGCGATCTGCTCCTCCAGCTCCTCGAGGACCGTGCGCAGGTTCAGCATCAGCGCGTCGAGCTCGCCGATCTTGGACTGCAGGCGGTCGGAACGGATCACGAAAAGGCGGAGATCCTTCTCCTTCATCTCCGCGAACAGAGTGAGATAGCGCCGGGCGGTGCGGCTCTGCTCCTCCAGGGGCGTGAGCTGCCGGGAGATCTCCTCCAGCAGGTCGTCCACACGCGCGGCGTTTTCGAGGGTGCGCTGGAGCTTGCGGTCGGCCTCCTCCTTGCGCACGCGGAAGGTCACGATGCCGGCGGCCTCCTCAAAGACCTGCCGCCGGTCCTCCGATTTCCGGGAGAGAATCTCGTCGATGCGCCCCTGGCCGATGATGGAATACCCCTCCCGGCCGATGCCGGTGTCCCGGAAGAGCTCCAGGACGTCCTTGAGGCGTACGGAGGTGCCGTTGAGCAGATAGTCGCTCTGCCCCGAGCGGTAGACCCGCCGGGTGACGGCCACCTCCGCGTAGTCCACCGCCAGCGCCTTGTCCTCGTTGTCGAAGACCAGCGTGACCTCGCAGTATCCCAGGGGCTTGCGCTTCTGCGTGCCGTTGAAAATCACGTCGGACATGCTGCTGCCGCGCAGCGTCCGCGCGTTCTGTTCCCCGAGCACCCAGCGCACCGCGTCCGAGATATTGCTCTTCCCCGCTCCGTTGGGTCCGACAATCCCCGTGATGCCGCCCTGAAACACGATCTCCGTGCGGGAGGCGAAGGATTTGAACCCATAGAGCACCAGTTTCTTCAAACGCATAAGGTTCCTCCATGGCATGCGATACCGCCGGCCATTCTATCATATTTAGCGGGGGAGCGCAAGAAAGACTGATTCGGAATAATGAATGCGGAATTGGGAGTGGAGAGTCAGAAATATTGCAAAAAGTATTGCGTTTTGTATTGCAATAGAGTATATTGGTGCCGGAGGAAGTGTGCAATGGACGAATTGTTTGAGATCGATCCTGCCCGGGTATCCTTTGAATGGGATGAGAAGAAGGAACAGATCAATTTTGCGAAACACGGTATTCACTTCAAAACCGCAGCGAAGGTGTTTCTCGATCCGAACAAACTGATCAGGGAAGATGTCGAGCATTCGGAGGAACAGCGGTACGATGTCCTTGGTCGTGTTGAGAAAATTCTTTTTGTCGTTTGTGTATTCAGGAAACAGAATGCAATCAGGCTGATTTCCGCCAGGCTGGCCACGAAGGCGGAGAAAGAGAGGTATGAAAATGGTGAAGATGACTTTGAATGAACTGACCGCGGAACTGACCGAAGAAGAGCGTCGGGAATTGGAAGCGGCAGAAAAAAAGGCACCTGTTTTTGACGATGACAGTCCGCTGATGATGAAAGAACAATTAATGCAGTTCAAAAGGATCAACCGTGAAAACAGGACGAAGCCAACCATCTCTCTCCGGATCTCACCGGCTACCCTGAAGAAGGCGAAACAATACGGAAAAGGGTATACCGGTCTTCTCAGCAGACTGCTGGATGCGGCGATAAACGACGAGGAACTGGTTCGCAAGTGCATCTGATACTGTTCTCAGTTTGATATGCTTATCGTCAACAGTGAGATTTCGCGCCTGCGGGCGCGACCAGGGCTTTCCGATCGCCCTGGACCTTCGGATACATGCCCTTTCCTAATTTGTAGTTTTTACTTGAGATTGTTATAATGAAAGGCAGAGCAGTTTTTGTTTTCCACCGTCAGAAAGGAGAAAAACCATGGAGAATCCCAGGAGGAGGTCCGTTGACCCGATCTATTCAATGTGTGTGCAGCCTGCTTTTATCATCGGAACCAGCAATGAGGACGGTTCGGCGAATTTCGCACCGATCACATGGGTCAGCGTCACGCAGGAGGCAGGGGACGGATATCTGCTGGTCATCAGCATGTTCGGGACGAAAAAAACAAAGCAGAACGTGCTGCGTACGGGCATCTTCAGCGCGAATCTTGTCAGCACGGATATGCTGCCACTGATGGACTATTTCGGTTCCCGCCATGCCAAGGACGGCAGGAAGGACGAGATGGAGTATTCTGTCAGCCGGGGCGCGGTGCTGGATGTTCCGGTACTGGATCAGAGCCGCTGGGTCTATGAATGCGAAGTTTCGAGAACCGTGGAGACGGGCTATTCCACCACGTTCTTCTGCCCGATCCGGAATATCCAAATGGACGAGCGCCTGACATGCAGAGACACATTCGACGTCGACTTAACCGTACTCGATCCCGTAATCTATTCCGGCAAATACCACAGCCTCGGAAAGCTGCTCGGAAACATCGGGGATTTTCTGACAATCTGACACTGATATCAGTTTGATATGCATCTTTTCAACAGAGAGATTTCGCGCCTGCGGGCGCGACCAGGTCCGCAGCCGGACTGGCGGCTTTCCGATCGCCCTGGACCTTCGGCCACATGCTGTTGCTGAATTTTCAATTCTTACTTGAGATTGGTATAAATCATCAGATTATCAGAAAAATGATCAGAATCAGAACGCCCTGATCCGATCATTTTTCTTTTTGGGAAGCGATTATTCTTTTTTGTTCGGATCGTCCGTGATCCGCAGCCAGGAGAGGAAGCCCTTGGCGGCACGGTCGAGGGCGCTGCCGAGGGTACTGCTGAGCGTACTGCCCAGGGCGGCCAGCGGGTCGCTCGGGGTCGGCGCCGGGGGTGCCTTGACGGGCTTCTCGGGGGTGGAGGGTGCGGGTTTCTCAGGGGCAGGGGTGTCGGGCTTCTTCCCCTGGAAGACCGTATGGGGCCAGCCGCGCTCCTGGCAGATGCGGAGGGAAGGGGTGTTCGGCTGCACCATCAGGCGGACGTTCGGGCTCCCCCGGAAGGCGTCGGGCGCGATTTCGGTCAGGCAGGGCGGAAGCAGGAGGCTTGTCAGGTTCGGACAGTCCGCGAAGGCCTCCGGACAGATCCGCTTCACCGGCGGCTGAATCAGCACGTGCTTGATCCGCTGACACCCGGCGAAGGCCTTCGGGCCGATGGATACCAGATCGCGCTCGGCGATGCGCTGGATCAGGAAGATCGTGTCTGTGCTGCGGAACTCGTTGAAGTGGGCCAGTTCCGCCGTCCCGTCCGGGAGCACACGGTAGGTGAAGGCCTCCTCGCTCTCCGTGAGGGCGACGAGATTCGCCACCTTGGCCTCCTGGCTGTTCGGGTCGTCGGAGGCCATCCTGCAGGGGATGCCGTGCTGTTTGCAGCAGCGCTCGGCGGCGCTGCCCTTGGGGGCGGTGACGGTCAGGCGGCGGCCGTGGAACTCTGCGTCCGGGACCCCGGTCAGCGCCAGCAGCTTCTCCTCCTCGGAGCAGTACATCTCGAAAACATGCTCGCCGAAGGATGTGAGACTCATCGGCAGCTCCAGACGGTGCAGCCGGAAGCAGTCCTCAAAGGCGCCGTCACACAGGTGGGTGACGCCCTCCGGCAGAATCAGGTGGCTCAGCTCCGGGTCGCCCACGAAGGCGCCGGGGCCGATGCGGGTCAGCCGCTTGCCGCCCAGCTCCTGCGGCAGGACGAAACGCGTGTCGCGGCTCTTCAGGAGCACCAGCGTCATCGTGTTGTCGGAGTTCGTGCGGGCGATCAGAATCCGGCCGTTCTCCCCGGGGAAAAGCGCGAGGCCGCCCCCCAGCTTGGCGGGAAAGCCCGCGGAGAGGACCAGGCGCTCCAGCCTGCTGCCGGGCTCCGGCGTCAGCTGGAGCTGATTGCAGCCGAAGAAAGGCGTGGCGCCGGAGAAGCGCAGGCTCTCCGGCAGGCGCACCTCTGTCAGCTTCGCGCAGTCGGCGAAAGCCCGGGCGCCCAGGCGCAGAAGCCCCTCGTTCAGGGTCGCCCGGGTCAGCTCCGCGCAGCCGCCGAAGGCCAGATCCCCGATCTCGGTCACCCCGCCGGGAATCTCGATCTGGAAGAGATTTCCGCACTGGGAGAAAGCCTCCCGGGAGATCCGGCGGAGGCTGTTCGGCAGGGTCACGCTCATCAGGCCCTTGCAGTTGGTGAAGGCGTTGGGTCCGAGCTCCGCCAGCCCTTCGGGCAGCTCGACGCTCATCAGGGAATAGCAGCGGGCGAAGGCGCCCTGGCCGATTTTCCGCAGGCTCGCCGGCAGCTCCACGCTCACCAGCATCTGGCAGTCCAGAAAGCAGTCCTTGCCGATCTCCCGCAGGCCCTCCGGCAGCACGACGCTATTCATCTGCCGCCGGGCGAAGGCTTTCTCTTCCAGCGAAAGGACCGGCTTGCCCGCCACCTGCGCGGGCACCTCCACCTGGAAGTCGTCCGAGCTGCAGCTGAGGACCGTCAGGCCGCCGGGGACCGGGGCGAAGGTGAGGCCGTCCAGCACGTAGCCCAGCTGTCCGTCCGGCAGGCGCCGCATCTCCATCTCGCTCATGATTGTTCCTCCAGTTCCAGTTCCAGCCGCCGCTCGCTCCCGTCCGCGGGCAGCGGCGCATTCAGGCGCAGGGTGCCGGGCGCGGGGACGGACGGGGTCAGCGTCAGATCGCTCCGCACGCGCACGGTCAGCCCGGGCAGCTCCCAGCGCTCCGGCGTAAGGACGGAATCCTCGATCCCGGGGCCCTGCAGCTCGAGATAGAAGGTCACCGCCTGCTGCGCGGCATTGCGGATCCGGAGCGAGGCGCGGTTTTCCGACGCCTCGCCGTCAAAGAAGACCGTGTGCAGGTGACATTCGCGGCCGTCCGGAAGGCAGCGCCCGGTGCGCAGGGTGCCCAGCGCCTCGCCGCAGCGCCAGAAAACCACCAGCGGCCGCAGTTGGTGGCTGGGATTCTCGCTGCCGGAGAGCGCGCCGATCATCCGGTCGGGGCGGATCCACGCCGTGGCGGTGCACAGCGCGTTCCGGTGCGCGGGGTCTCCGCGCTCGCTGAGCTCCCGGAAGCTGTGCCGCACGCTGCGCGCCGGACCCGGGGTCAGCATCCGCTCCGCTGCGTCCGCCGGGATATGCACGTTGCCCAGCACCAGCAGCGGATTGTTCGTGCTCTCGATCGAGAAGGGGTGCCAGGGGAAGCGCTCCGCCCCCAGGCCCAGATACAGCAGGTCGTAGAAGCAGGTGTGGATGGCCATCTCCAGCTCGTAGGCGCGGGAGTAGGGGCCGGAGAAATTGCGCATGGCGGGATTGTAGAACTCCGCCATGTCGCGCCAGATGCCGGCCTCCAGCTCGTCCGCCGCCGCGCGCAGTTCCGGCTGCTTGCCGTAGCGGCGCCAGAAGCCCAGCATCGACAGATCGACTCCGCAGTAGGTGGGGGAGTTGAACTCCGCCACAGCGTGGTATTCCCGGTACTCCGCGAGGAAGCGCTCGGCCTCCCGCAGGGCCATCCGCTGCCACTCCGGCTCGTTCAGGCGCGCGCCGAACCAGTCCAGCAGGAAGATCAGAATGGTCCGGATGTTCGTGTTCAGCGGCGTGAAGTCCGACTCGCTGCGGGCGATGGCGCCCTCCATCAGCGCGTGGGCACTCTTTTCGATGGCATGAATCAGGTCCGCCGGGAGCAGTCCGGAGAAGTGCTCCAGCAGCATCGCGAACGGCAGCCCGACGAACTCCCGCGCGTTGGGCTCGTAGGTGTCCCAGGCCACGGGCACGGTGTCGCACAGCGCGCGCTGCAGCAGGCGCTCTGTCTCCGCCCGCCGGGGATCGTCCGCCAGGAGCTCCCCGAAGCGCGCCGTGATCCGCTCCCAGGCAAGGTCCGCCTGGTAGCGCGCCCGCAGCGTGACCTCCCGCCAGGGTACCGGCATTTTCGGCGGCTGCGGGTCGCCCGGGTGCCGGAAACAGCCGTGCCAGACCTCGTCCGGGTCGATCATCTGCAGCGCCAGCACCTCTCGGCAGACGCGCTCCGCCGTCGCCGCGCCCGCCGCGCCGTCGCGGATCAGCAGGCCCAGCGCGTAATAAAGCGACTCGCGCAGGGCCCAGTGCGTTTTCCCGTCCCAGGTGACGCCCACCAGACCGCGCTCCGGGTCATATGCCGGCGAGAGCTTCTCCAGCGCCTCCCGCACCAGCACCCGCGCCTCCGGGGCTAATTTTTCCCACATACGATAGCCCTCCAGAACCTTCATGTCATACTAATCTCAGTTTAGAATGCTTATTGTTGACAGTGAGATTTCGCGGCCTGCGGGCCGCGACCAGGGCTTTCCGATCGCCCTGGACCTTCGGATACATGCTGTTGTTTGATTTGCAGCTTTTACTTGAGAGCAGTATCAGCATCCGGTCCCATTATAGAATGGAGAAAAAGAAATGACAAGCGGGGAACAAAGCAGGCATCTCTTACTGCCAGGACACGAAGAAACGCTGCACGGCCGCCAGCTGCCCGGATTCGTCAAAGACGACGAAGGCGTTGTCGATATTCAAATCGCCGTTTTCCGCGGCGGTTACCAGTTCCGAACGGGAGCGGACGAGGGGAAGCGCCAGACTGTCCCCCGTCTCATCGCTCGTGTAGTCCAGAAACAGCAGGTGGTCTGTGACGGGACACTCGATCACGGTCAGCGTGTTATAGGTTGGGCGTCCGTAGCGGTCGGGCATGTAGTTTCCCCAGGCGTCCTGATGCAGATAGACTGAGCCCGGGGCATGCTCGAAACTGCCGCGGTTGATCACCAGATACTCGTCCTCCTCATGCCATTCGAGAGACCGGATTTCAATCTCCTCCCCGCCGGTGAAGACCGCGTCGCCGATTTCAAGCGCCAGGACTTCCTCCTCCGCGAAAACCTCAGGCACGGTGAGCTCCACCGTCAGCGTACTGCGATCTTCGTTGCAGCGGAGGATCCGCGCGTAGCACGAGATGCCGGCAAGATGCTTTGGATTGACAGGCGAGGCCATGGCGGTGATGACAGTCCCGGGGATGTTTTCCGTATTCTCCTGCGGCTGACGAACCGTGAAGAAATCCGCCCGGGACCCGGACCACATGTCCTTGACCGTGATCCCCCTGGAGAGGGCGGCGTAGAAGGACCGAAGGGCGGCCGGGTCCATGCGGACCGTCGTCAGAAGCGGGGTGTCCTTGAACAGAATGCCCAGACCCCGGTAGGCGGCCGACTGATTGCCGAATTCGTAATAGATCCCGTTCCCCGCGCCTTCCCAGGCGTCGTTCGTGAGCGCGTCAAAGGTCCAGCCGGAGAGGTCGATCGTGGTGAGCTTGGTCGCGCGGAAGGCCTCCCCGGCGACTTTGAGGCTGCTGGTGTCCCAGCCGGAGAGATCCAGCGTCCCGTGGTCGCCGACGAAGGAGGAGGCTCCGTTGAGCCAGCCGCCGATGTCGATCAGACTGGCGGTGTTCCAGTGGGAGACGTCGCCGAGGGTGGTCAGCGCGTACGCGTCGTCGAACATGTCGTACATCGTTCGCACGTTCTGGACGTTCCAGCCGGAGAGATCCAGGGATTCCAGCTTGCGGTTGTCCGAGAACATGTGGTTGAACGACAGGACGCTGGAGACGTCCCAGCCCGCGATGTCGTAGTGGGTCATCTGCCCCGCGCCGTAGAACATGGCGGTCATGTCCTTCACCTGGGAGACGTCCCACCGGTCCAGCCCGATGATCTCCCGCAGCTGCCCGTTTCCCGCGTAGTTCTCGCCGACGGAGAACATGCTCTGCATGTTGAACACATGGCTTGTATCCCAGTTGGAGACGTCGATCGTGGTGAGAGAGGAGGCCAGCTGAAAGAAACCCACCATGACCGTTGCGCTGGAGGTATCCCAGCCGGCGAGCGGGGAGCCGTCCGTCAGCCCGCACTGGAAGAAGGTGTAGGCGAACAGCTCCACATGGCTTGTGTCCCAGCCGGCGAGCGGGCTGATGTCCTGCAGGGCGGGGGTTTTGCGGAAGGTGAAGAGCAGACTCGTACAATCGGACAAGTCCCATTCGGCCAGCCCGGAGATGTCGGAGAGGCTTGTCAGAAAGGCGAAGGCGCCGTACAGGTCTCTCGCCGCGATGCGGCCGGCCTCCGTGTAGAAATACAGGATGCCGGCGTCGTCGGTGTTGTCGAAGAAAAGATAGACCGGGAACGCCGAATCCTCCGCCGAGACGGTGTTCGTCTCCGTGGCGGCGAAGTCCGGCGGCAGCGCGTCGGCGGTTCGGATGGCCCTGATCAGGGTGTCCGTGTCGTCCAGGGTCTTCGCCGTCCCCGCCGCGACGCTTTTCATCCGCTCGTTGAGGGTAATCCCGGCGACCAGCTGCGCCGGCTGCTCCGCGGGCGCCTCCGCGGAACCGGCGGTCAGGAGAACGGCCAGAAGCAGCAGGAGAAGGGTGCAGCACAGGGTTTTGCTCATAGGTTCTTCCCTTTCTGGTAGCGAATCGGCGGCGCGCAGTGCTCAAAGATGACGCTGTCGTTGTCCTTCGCGTCCCGCTCCGCGTCGCGGGAGGTCCAGCCGATCAGCAGGACGCCCTTTCCGCGCTTGCGCAGCACCCGCGCGGGGCGGGGACCGATCCGGTAGGCGATGAAATCCGGCCGGTTCAGGAACGAGAGGCGGCAGCCGGCCAGCAGCCAGGCCGCCGGGCCGGGGAGCAGCCCGCCGTAGTCCTTCTCAGGTTGCGCGAGCTGTCCGCGGATGATCTCCGGGGCGTTCTTCCGGAACCAGTACACGATCCGCGGGTCGAAGGACTCGATGCAGTACACGCCAGGATAGCCGCGCAGGAGCTCCCGGGTTTTTTCGCAGAGCTCCGCGTTGCGCCCGCCGGTCTTCAGCTCGACGATGAGCGGCCCAGCGCCCTCCCGCAGAACGGCGAGGACCTCCGTGAACAGCGGGATTGTCTCCTCCGTCTTCAGCAGGCGCAGCTTCCGCAGCTCCGCGAGGGAGCGGTCCGCGACCTTGCCGGAGACGCCGCAGACCCGGTCCAGGGTATCGTCGTGGAAGACGACCACCTGGCCGTCGGAGGACAGCTGCACGTCCAGCTCCACGCCGTAGCCCCGCGCGGCCGCGGCCCGGAACGCGGGGAGGGAGTTCTCCGGAATGCCCTGTTCATTGTCGTGCAGGCCCCGGTGGGCATAGAAGATCCCGGTGAAATCCGATCGCTGATACACACCCATCTCAGTTCCCCCCGGCCGCTTTCTGAATCCGGATGTTCCTGACCCGGAGGATGAACACCGCCGCGCTGCACAGGATCAGGACGGAGGCGTAGACGGGGAGCACGCCCCAGGCGCCGGACTTCATGAAGATCAGGCCCAGCAGCACCGGCGTGATGGTCTGCGCGGACATGCTGGCTGCGTAGTAGTAGCCGGTGAACCGGCCGATCTTCTTGGAGGTGCACAGCTCCACCACCATAGGGAAGGAGCAGTTGTGGACCAGGGCCATGCCGAAGCCCTTCAGCGCCCACACGGCATAGAGCGCAGACGGGAAGGAAAACTCGCCGTTCGCGCCGACGACCCTGCCGGTCGGGCGCACGAAAACCATGACCAGGAGCGCCAGGAAGGAGATCAGCAGGCCGGAGGCGATCGTCCATTTCCGGCCGATCCGGTCGGCGATCATGCCCGCGGCGACGAAGCCCACCGCGGAGGCGAGCCCGCCGCCCAGGGTCAGGATCATGGTCGCCCCGGAGGAGGCGTTCAGGTAGTAGATCACGTAGTTGCCGATGTAGGTGCCGATGGCGTTGTCCGCCATGAACCAGAGGAATTCGGCGGCGAGGATCGCCAGCAGCATCCGCCGGTTTGCCGGGGACATGGGGCCCTCGTCCGAAGCGGGGTTCTCGATGGCCGCGAGGCGCTCACCCTCCGCCATCTCCTCCTTCATCTCCTCGGCGATTTTGTTCTCCTTGATCGTGAAGAACAGGACCAGCGCGGAGATCACCATCAGCAGCGACGCGATGATGAAGGGGAGCTCGATGATCCACATTTTCTGGCTCCGGTCGGTCACGTTGATGTAATCGCTCAGCTTGAGGAAGAGCCCGAGAATCGTCGCGAAGCCTCCGCCCAGGTAGCCCATGATGTTGATGATGCCGTTGGCTTTGGCCCGCAGGGGCTTGGGCGTGATGTCGGGCATCAGAGACACGGCGGGGTTGCGGTACATCATCATGAAGATCAGCACCACGCCCATCATGATGATCATGCCGGCGACGCTGCCCCGGTGGAAGAACAGCGGAATGAACGGAAACGCCACGGCGGAGACGAAGGTCCCGACGAGAATATAGGGCATCCGCTTGCCGATGGGCGTCCGGGTCCGGTCGGACAGGCTGCCGAAGAACGGGAGCAGAATCAGCGCCGCGAGATTGTCGCAGGCCATGATGATGCCCACGAGCCACTGCACGTTCAGGATGTTCTCCGGCGCGCTGGCCTTCAGCTCCGCCGACGTCATCCCGTACATCCGGTGGGCAAACAGGTCCGTCAGGAACGTCGGGCACCAGGAGTCATACACCTGCCACAGCAGCAGGATCCCAAAGAAGGCAAATCCGATCTGGCAGGTTCGTTTCACGTTCAGTTTCATGGAGGTCATTTCCTTTCAGAGAAGAAAATCATCAAAATGGGCAGGGTCTTGGATCCGTCGGTCCCAATCTCTCAAAAACGGTCAAACCGTATTCCAACTGAAATATCGACATGTCCAAAAAGGCGCATCCGAAGGTCCAGGGCGATCGGAAAGCCCTGGTCGCGCCCGCAGGCGCGAAACCTTTTGTTCAAATCCCGGATTTTGGGAAAATACGATCTTTACACCTTCCCATACAAGGGCCCGTAGTGCTTGCAGGCGGCGAAGTCGGCGGCCTGGGTGTCCTGGGTGCCGAAGGCGGCCCAGGCGTGAGGGCGGAAGATCTTCTCCGCGGGGACGTTGTGCATGGCGACGGGGATGCGCAGCATCGAGGCGAGGGTGATCAGCTCCGTGCCGACGTGGCCGTAGACGGTGACGCCATGGTTGGCGCCCCAGTTCGCCATCACGCTGTAGACGTCGCGGAACGCGCCCTCGCCGGTCAGCCGCGGGGCGAACCAGGTGGTGGGCCAGGTCGGGTCCGTCCGCCGGTCCAGCTTCTCATGCACCTCGTCCGGCAGCAGCACCGTCTGCCCCTCCGCCAGCTGCATCACCAGGCCGACGCCCTCGACGATGTTCAGCCGCAGCATCGTGACAGGCATCTCCGCGCCGGTGCGGAAGTGGCTGGAGAAGCCGCCGCCGCGGAAATACTGGTAGTTGGCGCGGCACCAGTCGGTGGCGGCCAGGCAGGCGTCGATGTCCTGCGCGCTCATCTCCCAGAAGGGCTTCATCCGGCCTCCGGCGGCGCCGGTGCCGTCCAGCGCGGTGGCGCCGGAGTTGATCAGGTGGATGAACCCGCCTTCGGGCCGCCAGCCGGTCACGCGCTCCACCGCATCCGGGCTCCAGTAGGTGCGCACGTCGTGGAAGCAGGGGGCCGTCTGCGCGACGAGCGTGCCCAGCAGCATGCTCAGGCCGTTGAGCGTGTCGTTCTCGGTGGCGAAGGCGGTGGGCTGCTTGGGGCCGTTCCAGTCGAAGGTGGAGGCCATGATCGCCTCGGTGAAGTCGCCGTTGGGCAGCCAGTCGGTCCACTGCCGCTGGCCCTGGAAGCCGCCGGCCACCGCGTTCTTGCCCAGCGCCTCCTCGTGCCATCCCAGCTCGTCCAGCTTCGGGTTGCCGAAGAGGATGTCCCGGACGATGCAGGTCAGCTTCGCGATAAACACCCAGTCCTGGTCCGGCGGGACGACCTTGCTGCGGGTCACGATGGCCGGAAGGTCCTTGCCCGCGTTGCAGTCGAAGCCCTCGCGGCATTTCTCATGGATCCAGGCGAGGGCCTTTTTCACCTCGTCCGGATCATAGATCTCCAGGGTCATCCGGCGCAGGAGCTCGGTCATGTCCACCCACTCGGCGCGGATGCCGAGGTATTTCTGCATCACCTGCGTGTCGCAGAAGGCGCCCATGATGCCCATGGCGACGCCGCCGATGTTCACGTAGGCCTTGCTGCGCATCCAGCCCACGGCCACCGCGCAGCGCGTGAAGAGCAGCAGCTTCTCCCGCACGTCCTCCGGGACCGAGCGGTCGTCCAGGTCCTGCACGTCATGTCCGTAGATCGAGAAGGCGGGCAGCCCTTTCTGCGCATAGGCGGCGAGCACCGCGGCCAGGTACACCGCGCCGGGGCGCTCCGTGCCGTTGAAGCCCCACACGGCTTTCAAGGTCGTGGGGTTCATGTCAAAAGTCTCCATGCCGTAGCACCAGCAGGGGGTGACGGTCAGCGTCGCCACCACGTTCTGCGTGGAGAAGAACTCCTCGCAGCGCGCCGCCTCCGCGCCGCCGCCGATCGTGCACGGCGAGATGACCGCCTGCACCGGCGTGCCGTCCGGGTAGCGCAAAGTCTCGATCAGGGCTTTCGCGGCCTGCGCCAGGCCCAGGGTCTGTTCCTCAAGTCCCTCGCGGATGCCGCCCCAGCGGCCGTCGATGGTGGGCCGGATGCCGATTTTCGGATATAGCATAGATGTCTCCTCCTGTCCGGTGATGTTTTGAATCCGTCTGCTCCGATTGTATCATATCCGCGCCCGGGTGTCCACGAAAAACCCCCAATTGTGAAATCCTTACGTGATTTTGTCATAAAGTCCTCCCTGCAAGGGGTTTTCCACAGCGCCGCGCCGGGTTCTGCACAGGATATCCCCAAGTTATCCACAGGTTTCCACAGGTTATCCACAGTGCAAGACCTGAACTGTTGTTTTTTTGTTGCAGCAAGTGAACACTTTTCCACAGAATCCACAGAGTTATCCACAGGCTGCTGTGGATAATGCAACAAAAAACGCCCCGGTGTGGTCGGGGTGTCAGGGGAAGATTAACACGTCAAAGCCCAAATATCTCCAAAAGAGGATGCTGCCGAAGGTCCAGGGCGATCGGAAAGCCCTGGTCGCGCCCGCAGGCGCGAAATCTCTCTGCTGACAATAAGCATTCTAAACTGAGATCAGTATCAATTCCCGTCCAGATCCACGGGCAGGTCGGTGCCGCTGAACACACCGCCGTCCTCGCCGGCGGGCGGGCGCTGTGCGGGCGGGGTCTCGGGATAGCGCGGCAGCTGGATGCGCATGAAGCCGTCGTCCTCCATCTCGAGGATCATCTGCTCCATGGGCCGCACCAGGGCGATGACCTCCGTCTGACGGGTGCGCGTGCGGCGGGCAAACTCCGTGGCCACCTCGCTGCGGCCCCAGAAGTGCATGGGCAGGAGCAGCCGCGGCTTGACGGTGATGATGAAATAATTGGCCCCGGCGTCGAAAAGCCGTCCCTGCCGGGGGTCCACCGGGAAGAAGCACAGGTCGATCCGCTCGCCGATCAGGGGCTTGCAGGCCTCCTGGAAGGCGGCCTCCGCCTCGTCGATCTCCTGCACGGTGGATTCCTCCCGCCAGTGCCAGAAGTTCAGGTCCCCCGCGTGGAAGATGCGGAATCCGCCAAGCTCCACCAGGAATGAGACGCCCAGGTCCGTGGAGTCGAAGGCTTTCACGGTCAGCGTCTCGCCGAAGTGAAGCTCCTCGCCGGGCGCCAGGCGGCTGCCGGGCACCTCGGGCGGCGCGTCGGAGGAGGTGACGTAGGTGATGGGCCGCTGCTCTGCCCAGCGCAGCACCTCGGGGTCCCAGTGGTCCGGGTGCCCGTGGCTGATGAAGACATAGACCTCGCGGAAGCGGTGCAGGAACTGCGGCGTGATGCGCCGCTGCTCGGCCAGCTCCTGGTGCTCGCCGAGCCAGTAGTCGAACACCAGCAGCACGTCGTCCAAGGCGCAGGAAAAGCCGCTGTGGAGATAGTAGGTTACCTCCAGTCTGCCGTTCACGCCCCTCACCTCCCGGATTTCTGTTTGCTGGTTGACGCTATTATGACACAGAAACCCAAGATTGTCAAATTTTTGGGGCTATTTTG
Source organism: Clostridia bacterium (assembly GCA_017508975.1). Taxonomy (GTDB): domain Bacteria; phylum Bacillota; class Clostridia; order Christensenellales; family Aristaeellaceae; genus RUG11272. The sequence continues at coordinate 19,480 of JAFWQU010000007.1, forward strand.
GGATTAATTTCCCATTGTTTCGTAAAAATTCGCCGAATTTTAGGGCAAAATCCCCACTTTTTTGAAACAATTTGTTTTCAGACGCGCACGGAAAGGGCTTCGTTGGTCTCCCGGTAGGCGCCGGAGAGGATCGACTCCCACCAGTCCCTGTGCTCCAGGTACCAGTGAATCGTGGCGACGATGCCGTCGGCGAAGCGCGTCTGGGGCAGCCAGCCGAGCTCGGCGTGGATCTTCGCCGGGTCGATGGCGTAGCGCATGTCGTGGCCCTTGCGGTCCGTGACGTAGGTGATCAGGGACACAGGCTTGCCCAGCTCGCGGCAGATCAGGCGTACGATGTCGATGTTGCGCATCTCGTTGTGCCCGCCGACATTGTAGACCTGCCCCACGCGGCCGTCCTGCAGGATGCGGTCGATCGCGATGCAGTGGTCCTCCACGTAGAGCCAGTCGCGGACGTTCAGCCCCTCGCCGTAGACGGGCAGCGGCCGGTCGTGCAGGCAGTTGGAGATCATCAGGGGGATCAGCTTCTCCGGGAACTGGTAGGGGCCGTAGTTGTTCGAGCAGCGGCTGATGGTCACTGGCAGGCCGAAGGTCCGGTGGTAGCTCAGCGCCAGCAGGTCCGCCGCGGCCTTGGAGCTGGAGTAGGGGCTCGAGGTGTGCAGCGGGGTCTCCTCGGTGAAGAACAGGTCCGGCCGGTCGAGGGGCAGGTCGCCGTAGACCTCGTCGGTGGAGACCTGGTGATAGCGAGCCACGCCGGCAGCGCGGCTCGCGTCCATCAGTACGCCGGTGCCCAGGATGTTGGTCTCGAGGAAGACGCCGGGGTTCTCGATGCTGCGGTCCACATGGCTCTCGGCGGCGAAGTTCACCACCACCTCCGGCTTCTCCTCCCGGAACAGCGCCATCACGGCCTCCCGGTCGCAGATGTCCATCCGCACAAAGCGGAAACGCGGATTGTCCAGCACCGGCTCCAGCGTCGCCAGATTTCCGGCGTAGGTCAGCTTGTCCACGCAGACGATCCGGTCCTCCGGATGGGCCTCCAGCATATGGAAGATGAAATTGCTGCCGATAAACCCGGCGCCGCCGGTGATCAGATAGGTCATCGGGATCCCTCCGTTCTTTTGCTCTCTTTATAATAACAGAATCCCCGGACGCGGTCAATCCCCGCAGACAATTGCAAAACCGGGAAAGCCGTGCTATAATTGAAGCAGCGGACATTGGAATAACCCGGACGACGAGCAGAGAGGGGCTGAGCAGCATGGCAAAGACATCCATGGTGATCACCATCGGACGGCAGTATGGCAGCGGCGGGCGCGTGGTCGGACGCAAACTGGCGGAACGCCTGGAGATTCCGTACTACGACAAGGAGCTTCTGGCGGAGGCGGCCAAGGAGAGCGGGATCGGGCAGGAGCTGTTTGAGGACCACGACGAGAAACCGACGCGCTCCTTCCTCTTCTCCCTGGTGATGGGCGTGCAGGGGCGCATGGAGCCCGGCGGTGCCTATCTGGACATGCCGCTGAACCACCGGATTTTCCTGGCGCAGTTTGACGCGATCCGCCGGATCGCCGGCGAGGGGCCCTGCGTGATCGTGGGCCGCTGCGCGGACTACGTGCTGCGCGACCGGGACAACGTCGTGAACGTTTTCATCAAGGCGGACATGCGCCACCGGGTGGACCGCGCGGTCTCCCTGGGCGCGGACCCGGCCAAGGCCGAGGACATCGTCCGCCGCGCGGACAAGCAGCGCGCGAGCTATTACAACTACTACGCCACCACCACCTGGGGCGACGTCACCAACTACGACCTGTGCCTGGACACGGGCAAGCTGGGCTATGACGGCGCGGTGGAGCTCTTGTGCGAATACCTGAAACTGCGGGAGCGGATCGCGCCATGAGGCTGCGCCGCACCCTGGCGCTGCTCATGGCGCTGCTGCTGCTCGTGAGCGGCGCGCAGGCCATCACCTGGCCCCGGGAGTCCACGGAGGGGCAGCGCGAGCTGCAGGCCCTGATGGAGCGGGTGAATCAGCTCCTGCAGGAGAACGGCGAGCGGCCCTTCAACAGCCTGTTTGAGTGCTGGCCGACGCTGGCGGTGCTGGGGATTACGGAGGCGGAGAACGCCGACGTGCCCGAGGGCGTGGAGCTGACGGCCACCCTCAGCGCCGGCCGCGTGGAGACGCTGGAACTGCGCGTCAGTGAGCTGCTGCGCTTCCCGGTGCTGGCGGCGGTGCTGCTGCGCGCGGTCAGCGGGGAGGCGCTGAGCCAGAAGGAGGCCCTGCGCGATCCGCAGTCCTACCTGAAGCGCGTACAGCGCAAGCCCGACAACTCCTTCGCGGATACCGTGATTCCGGAGCCCGGGGAGGTCCCGCGGGCTTATTACGCCTATGCGCCCAACCGCTACCAGGACGGGGTCAACTGGCTGATCCTGACGATCGTCCTGCCCCGCGCCGGGGAGGGCGGCAGCGTCCAGGTGACGCCGGTGCCCCAGGAGACAGCAAAGCACCGCCCCGCGGAGGGCGAGGACCCTGACTGGGAGGGCTACTACCAGGACCTGGGCGACGGCACCTATTTCGAGATCTTCACAACCCCCACGCCGGAGCCAGACTCCGCCGTATATGACTATTGATTCATACTAATCTCAGTTTAGAATGCTTATTGTCAGCAGTGGGATTCCGCGCCTGCGGGCGCGGCCAGGGCTTTCCGATCGCCCTGGACCTTCGGTTACATGCTGTTGCTGGATTTGCAATTCTTACTTGAGATTGGTATCACAGCCGCGGGAGGGAGCGCGAACCGTGAAAGAAAACCCGTTCATCCTGGTGGTGGACGATGACCCGAACATTGCCCGCCTCGTGCAGCTGTATCTGGAGAAGGACGGCTTCGAGGTCGCGACCGCTTCGCGCGGGGACGACGCCCTGGCGCTCTTCCGCCGCAATCCGCCGGATCTGATCCTGCTGGACGTGATGCTCCCGGGGATCGACGGCATGGAGGTGCTCAAGGCGATCCGCCGCACCAGCGCGATCCCGGTGATCCTGCTGACCGCCCGGGACGAGACCTTCGACAAGGTGCTCGGCCTGGAGCTGGGCGCGGACGACTACATCACCAAACCCTTTGACGCCAAGGAGCTGGTCGCCCGCGTCCGCGCGGTGCTGCGCCGCACCCTGGGCAGCGAGGCCGGGCAGGAGGACATGCTCTCCTTCCCCGGGCTCACGATCAGCCCCGGCCGCTACGAGGTCTATTACGCCGGGCAGCGCGTGGAGATGCCCCCCAAGGAGCTGGAGCTGCTCGCCTTCCTCGCCGCGCACCCCGGGCAGGTCTTTACCCGGGAGCAGCTGCTGGAGCATGTCTGGGGCTTTGACTTCGTGGGCGACTCCAGCCGCACGGTGGACGTGCACATCAAGCGCCTGCGCGAGAAGCTCCCCGGCCGAGAGCAGTTCGGCTGGGACCTCGCGACGGTCTGGGGCGTGGGATACAAATTCGACGTGAAAGCGTGAGGGGAGGAGAACCCGGATGGCACGCATCAGGACACCGCTGCTGGAGGGCTGGCAGTTCGCGCAGACCCGCAGCCCGCTGGAACAGCCGGGAGAGAATCAGTGGCGGCCGGTGACACTCCCCCACGACTGGGCGGCGGGAACCGCGGCGCAGCAGGAGGCCGGCGCGAGCCAGGGCTTTCTTGAGCGCCGGCAGGTGGGCTGGTACCGGCAGGAGATCCGCATCCGGAAAATCCGTCCGGACCGGAAGCTTTTCCTGTGTTTTGACGGGGTCAGCGAGTACGCGACGGTCTATCTCAACGGCACGAAGCTGGGCCGGCACCACTACGGGTACACTCCCTTCCGCTATGAACTGACCCCGGGCCTGCAGGAGGGCGCCAACCAGATTCTGGTGCGCGTGGACTGCACCGCCGAGCCCGCCGACCGCTGGTATTCCGGCTGCGGCATCTATCGGGACGTGCACATTCTGGACGTCCCCGCGAAAGGCCTGGACGAGCGCAAAATCACCGTCCAGTGCCGCCTGATTGACGAGGGCGCGCTGGTGAGCGTGGACTGCGGCCTGGACGCGGCGATCCGGGTGCGGCTGCACCTGCCGGACGGCCGCCTCAAGGAGGCGGAGGGCACGCGCAAGGCGGTGCTCACCGTCGGACGGCCGCCGCTGTGGACCGCGGAGCATCCACAGCTGTGCGGGCTGACCGTGGAGCTCGCGGACCGCACGGACACCGTCCGACAGCGGATCGGCCTGCGGGAGACGGTATTCACGCCGGAGGGCTTCCGGGTGAACGGCGAGCGCGTGCAGCTGCGCGGCGTGTGCGTGCACCAGGACATCGCCTGCCTGGGCGTGGCGGCCCCGGCGGAATTGTGGCGGCAGCGGCTTCGGGCGCTGAAGGGAATCGGCGTCAACGCGCTGCGCCCCGCCCACCATATGTTCTCCGGCGCGTTCATGGATTTGTGCGACGAGCTGGGCTTCTACGTGATCGAGGAGAGCTTCGACAAGTGGCGCTCCGGGCTCTACCGCCGCTATTTCCAGAAGGACTGGCACAGCGACCTGGCCGCCATGGTCGAGCGCGACCGCAACCGGCCCAGCGTCGTCCTGTGGACCGTGGGCAACGAGGTGGAGGACCAGGGCAGCCCGGAGATGCTCAACACCCTGAGCATGCTGGCCGGCGAGGTGCGCGGCATGGACCCCACGCGGCCCGTGGGCTGCGCGATGATCCCCTGGTACGCGGGGGACCGGATTGAGACCCTGAAGGCGGCCGCCCCGCTGGTGGACGTGCTCTGCCTGAACTATCACGAGCAGTGGCTGGACGAGATCCACGCAGCGCTGCCGAACATGCCCATCGTCAACACGGAGGCCTACCCCTGGTTCATGAGCAGCCCGGAGGACATCCACAACCTGGTGGAGCGCCTGCCGGTGGCCTTCGCCGAGGAGCGGCCGTGGTGTGCCGGATCCTTCATCTGGGCGGGCTACGACTACCTGGGGGAGAGCATGGGCTGGCCCAGCAAGGGCTGGACCGGCTCCCTCGCGCGCTCCGACGGGCGGCCGCGGTTCTCCTGGTGGGTGATGAAGGCCCGCTGGACGCAGGAGCCGATGGTGCGCCTCGGGATTCTGGACAGCGCGCTGGGCGACGAGTTCGCCCCCGACCACTGGGCGACGCCGCCCTACCTGCCCTGCTGGGATTTCCCGCAGCTGCACAAGGGCGTCCTGCCCTGCGCCGTGGCCACGAACTGCGAGCGCGTGGAGATCCGGCTCGGGGAGCGGCTGATCCGGCTTGCGCCCCCGGTGGACGGCATCTGCCGGGGCTGGATCCCCTGGCAGAGCGGCACGGTGGAGGCCCGCGGCTATATCGGGGAGAAGCTGGCGGCGGTCCACCGGCTGACCACCCCCGGCGAGAGCAGCATGCTGGCCTTCGTCCGTCCGCCGGACCGGGCGCCTGCGCAGGCCGGCTGGTGCGTGAAGCTGCATGTGCAGGCGACGGATGTCGCCGAGAACCCCTGCGTGCGGGAGACCCGGCGCGTGCGCTTCGAGGTCAGCGGCCCCGCGGAGATCCTCGGCACGGACAACGGCAATCTGATGGAGCCCACCCCCTATGCCTCCGCGAGCGTTCCCCTGTGGCTCGGCGGTGCCTCCGTGGTGGTGCGCCTGCGCGGCACACCGGGGACCGTGACCGTGCGCGCGCTGGCGGAGGACCTGCGCCCCGCGGCCTGCACCCTGAACGTCGAACAAGTGATTTGAACAGGAGGAAAACCATGACCATCTTCAAACGCGGACTGTGCGCCCTGCTGATCCTGATGCTGGCGTGCGGGCTCGCCCTGGCGGAGGAGGAGATCCCGGACGAGGCGAATCTCATTCCGGATTTCACCCTCGAGGACCAGTACGGTAATTCCCACACCCTCTCCGAGTACAAGGGACAGATTGTGCTCCTCAACTTCTGGACCACCTGGTGCCCATACTGCGTTCAGGAGATGCCCGATTTCGAGGCCCTCTACCATGAGCTGGGTGAGAACGCGGAGGAGGTCGTCTTCCTGGGGATCGACGCGCCGCCGCAGGACGGCAACGACGCCGAGACCATCAACGCCTTCCTCGCGGAGAAAGGCTTCACCTACCCCTCGCTGATCGATTCGGATGGTGCGGTCTTCCAGACCTTCGGCATCCAGGCGTTCCCCACCACGTTCGTCTTCACCGCGTCGGGCGAGATCCTCGGCTATGTTCCGGGCGCCCTCACGCGCGACAACATCCTGCAGCTGATCCAGATGGCCCGCGATGCCGAGGCGGAGGAGGCTCCGGAGGAAGCGGAGACCGTGGAGGAATCGGCGCAGTAAGTGACCCCGTGGAGAAAGGATGAGAACGGATGAAAAAACTGCTGAGCTGCCTGCTGGTGCTGGCGCTCCTGCTGCCGGCCGCCGCGCTGGCGGACGGTGAAAACAGCTTTGTCAATCCGAGCGGCTATACCGGCACGCCCTACACCGCGGGCACCGGAACCGTTCCGGGCGCGGCGGGCTACGGCACGATTCCCGGCGCCTCAGGCTATGGCACGGTTCCGGGGACTCCGGGCACCGGCGCTGTTCCGGGTGCCTCGGGCTACGGCACGGTTCCGGGGACTCCGGGCGCCGGTACGGTTCCGGGCGCTCCGGCATATGGCACCGTTCCGGGCGCGGCGGGCTACGGCTCTGTTCCCGGCACCGGTTTTCCCGGCGGGATCGTGCCGACCGGCTACGGAACACCCGGCTATGTGCCCTATGGGATGCCCGGCTATCCCGGATACCCGGGCTACAGCGGCGGCTACTATAACGGCTACGGGGACGGCTATGCCAGCGGCTTCGGCTACGGCGCGTTCAACGGCTACGGCTCCGGTTTTGGCTCCGGCTACGGGGACGGTTACGGCACGGGCTACGGCTCCGGCTACGGGTCCGGCTATGGCACGGGCTACGGGACCGGTTACGGCTCCGGCTATGGCTCCGGTTACGGAAGCGGCTTCGGCACGGGCTACGGCTCGGGCTATGGCTCGGGCTACGGCACGGGCTACGGGACCGGCTACAACAGCGGCTATGCGGACGGCTACAGCAACGGCTACAACATGACCGTCGGCGCGGACTACGTGGGCGCGCCCATCGTCGATGTCAACCGCAACGGCAAGACCACCGGCAGCGGCTGCAACCTGCGCTCCTCCATCGACTTGAGCTCCCGGCACAACATTATCCGCAAGGTCCATGGGCACGTCTCCCTGTTCGTGCTGCGCGCCACCTACGACTACATGGGGCGCCAGTGGTACCACGTCCGCCTGCTTGACGGCACCGAGGGCTGGGCTTCCGCCAATCTGATTATTCTGAAGTAAATCCGCCAAAACAAACAGCGCTCCCGGAACCAAGAACCGGGGGCGCTGTTTGTTTGGAGTATACCAATCTCAAGAAAAACTGCAAATCAAGAAACGGCATGTACCCGAAGGTCCAGGGCGATCGGAAAGCCCTGGTCGCGGCCCGCAGGCCGCGAAATCTCTCCGCTGACATTTAGCACACGAACCTGAGATCGATATCAGCTGATCTTGTCATAGAGGGCGTCGAGGACCCAGTTCATCACGTCCTCCTCCTTCACATAGCACTCCATGTAGCCGCCTCTGCCGTATTCGTGCTCGGAGGGCAAGGTCTCGGCCTCGCCGAGCTTGTAGGTCGCGGCGCGGTTCATCTCGCTGATCAGGCGGCCCTTGCTCATGGTGCAGTGGGTGATGTCGTCCACGCTGTTGACCAGCGTCGCGGCGAAACTGCCGTCGGACTGGATGCGCTGGAGCATCAGCTGTGAGGCGGCCTGGATGAAAGCGCGCTGGCGCGCCATTCGCGAGGTGTTCTTTCCGTCGCCGACAGTCATCCGGACGCGGGTGAACCAGTAGGCCTGCTCGTCGGTCAGCTTGAGCGTCGCGCCTTTCACCATCGCGGGGTCGATGCTGGTGAGGTCTTCCTCGATCGTCACGGTCACACCGCCCAGCAGATGGTTGAAGTTCGGGACGATGTCCAGGCCCATCGAGACGGTGTTCTCGATCTTGAGCCCGGGGAGGAAGTTCTCGACGGAGCGCACCGTGCGGGCGTCGTTCTCCTCGATCGTGCGGCCGTAGGCGTGGGCCAGACAGATCTGCATGATGCGGCTGCCGCCCTCCTTGCCGCTCAGGCCGATGGTCCAGACGCGGGCCATGGTGTCGCGGTCGATGTGCAGCTGCCGGACGGTGCGGTCCTGGTCGTTGACCACCAGCACCATCAGGAAGTCGCTCTGGCCGCCGTCGCGGTAGCCGACCCGCTCGTCCGTGGCCGATTTGTCGTAGCCGATCACGAGGATCGAGTGGACGCCGGCCTTCTGCCGCCAGGTCTCGCCGTTCCAGGTGATGGTGGGCAGCTGGCCGAAGTCCGCGCTGGAGGTGGAGAGGTCCTCCTTGCGCTGGGACTCCTCCAGATAGCTGGCGATGCCGAAGCCGCCCGCCGCCAGCACCAGTACGGCGACAAGCAGGATCAGCGCCCTGCGGTGTTCATGCATCCCTCAGACCCCCTCTCGCTCGAGAAAGCGTCCGCGCCACAGCGGGCGCAGCGACAGCCCCATCAGCAGGCAGCCGAGGCCCATGATCAGGTGGCAGACGTCGGCGGGGAAGCTCTCGATGAGGCTGATTTTCTTTTCAAACGCGGCGAACTCCATGGCGATCACGATGCCCGCGCCCAGGAACAAGAGCGCCAGCGCGATCCAGCCGGTCTTCGCCGGCACCGCGCGGCGCCAGCGGAACCACAGCAGGAGCAGCACCAGCGCGCAGACAATCTGGTTTGCCCGGACAAAACCGAGCCAGGGCAGGTGCAGCACCTCGCCGCGCAGCATGCCCTCCAGCAGGATCTGTCCGGCGGAGTAGAGCACCAGGAACCGGCCGATCCGCCCGCCGGGCCGTGCGGACGTGAAGTCCGCGAGGATGCCCGCCGCGGCGGCCCAGAGCGCCTCCGGCACGAAGATCGCCCAGCACCACTCCTCATAGTAGTTCTGCACGGCGAAGGGCAGGCGCTCGAAAAAGCTCCAATCGGAGAGGGCAAAGAGGCTGTAGCGGCTGGCGAAGTCGGTTTCCTCCGGGTCGAACCAGGCGGCCAGCTCAAAGCCGATGCCCTGGTCCTTGCAGAGCAGGCCCGCGGCCAGGCGTCCCAGCGCGATCAGCAGCGCGGCGGGCAGCACCGCCGCGTCGGCGATCTCCGCGAAGGAGCGGTGCGCGAGCTTCCCGGTCAGCCAGGCGGCCAGCAGCGCCCCGCCGACCGCGCCCCAGAGCATATAGCCGCCCTCCGTCAGGCGGAAGAGAAAACCGAAGTCCTCGTCGCCCAGCAGCTGGTCGACGACCATCAGGCAGTAGCCGAGCCGCGCGCCGACGAGCGCCAGCGGCAGCGAGAGTACCGCGAACCAGCTCGCGCTCTCTCCCCAGCCGAGCCGCGCGCCGGTCCACAGGAGCGCGCCCAGCGCCAGCAGCGCCACCGCCAGCCCGAAGGGATAGACCGTCACCGGTCCCCACACAAACGCTTCCATGCTTTATTCCTCCGCGGAGGCGAAATAGATGATGTCCGTGATCTCCCGGCGGCCGGGGGTCTTGCAGGCGCGGCTGTTGTGGATGATCAGGTTCGTGGAGCCGCCGCCGTCCAGGTTGTAGGCCACGCGGGCGTCCGGGCACTGCTCGGCCACGAACTCCGCGAACTGCTCGAGCGTCATGCCGGCGGAGGAGTCCGTCTTGCCGTAGACCTCCACGATGGCATACTCCAGCGGGCCGGTCTGCACCAGGCAGATGCGCTGCTGCGGATACTTCCACTGGTAGCTGCCCTGCTTCGCGGCCTCGGAAGCGGCGATGTCCTGCGGCTCGCCGTCCAGGACCAGCACCGGGCCGAGGTTGAAGGTGTCCAGCACCGTGCGGCCCCGGGGCGTCAGCTCCTCGTCCACGAAGGTCCGGATGGTCTTGGTGGTCGCGGAGGGAACGACATGGAAGTCGCCCTCGCTGTCGATCAGCAGCATGTCGAAGAGGCGCTTGCGCTTGTTGTCCGTGGCGTCGCGGATGAACTCGCCCTGCCGGACGACGTAGCCCACGTCGTTCTCATACTTGAAGAAGTCGCCGTTCATGGCCACGACCGCGTTTTTGCTCTTGGCGATGCTGTCGGCGCTGGCCTGTCCGCGGCCCTTGTAGGTGTCCTTGCTCACTGCGGTGCGCAGCTGCGACACGTCGCCGATTTTGATGCGCACCACAAAGGTCTCGTGCTTGACCTTTTTGCCCTTGACGGTCAGGGTGACGCTGCCCTTCTCAACCGACATCCGGATCGTGGAATCCTCGTAGGCGATCGGGGTTTTGTCGCTGTCGAAGACCCAGTTGTCCTCCTTGGGGGCGGTGCCGCCCCGGGTGAAATCCAGGGGCAGGGCGGGCGCGGCGGGCTCCTCGGCGACCGCCGGTCCCGCGAGGGTCAGCGCCAGCGCGGCCAGCAGCAGTCCCGTCAGGATCCAGCGCAGCACGTTCATGGTTTTCATGGCGTCTCCATCTCCTTGGGTGTGATGACATAGGGATTCTCGAAGCTGCCGCTGCCCGAGGCGGCGGTGAAGCGGTCCAGCGCGAGGTACAGCGCCGGGCGCACGCCCTCGTTCTCACGGGCGACCTCGATGTGGCCGAGCTGTCCGCCGTCCTTGACGCAGCGCGCGTGGCGCCCGTCGCTGGAGGACTGGGTGCGCACCCAGTAGGGGCTGCAGCGGCCGTATTTCTTCTGGAAGACGTAGAGCTTTTCCTTCTGCTTGGTCACGCCGTTGTTCTCGATGGCCCACTCGGTGCCCCAGGCGCGCAGCCCCGGCTCCTGCACAATCAGGCTGGAGTTGATCTTGCCCTTGTGGGTCTCGCCCATGCCGATGGATTTGTCCAGCAGGTCCGACGCCTCCAGCAGGAAGACGGTGCCGAAGTTCTCGCAGGGGAGGAGCATGCTGCGCTCCGCCTCCGAGAAAGCGGTCTCCGCGAAGGTGGTGTTCAGGTAGTGGCACAGCTCGGTCTGCCCGAAGTCCCCCTTGAACACGTCGCGGTATTCCTTCAGGCTCGGGTGCATGGGCCGCGCGAAGAGGATATACTCGCTGCACAGGTAGGCTTTCTCCCCGTCCACGCGCAGGACGCGCCAGAGGATCGGCCGCAGGTCGCCCGCGGCGGTTTGCGGATATTGCCCAAATTGCAGATAGACGTACCCAGCCTCCGCACTGTATCCCCGCAGCGCCACGGACTCCGGGACAGCCTCGGGTTCGGCGGGCGCCTCAGGCTCCGGGCTTTCCGCAGGCGCCTCGGTTTCCTCGGGCTCCGGGGATTCCTCGGGCGTTTCTGCTTCCTCCGGTTCCGGGGCCTCCTCCGGCTCGGGAAGATCCTGCGTCTCGGGCTCCGGCTCCGGCAGCGCCTCGGGTTCAGGGGTTGCCAGGGGCGCCGCGGTCTGCGCCGGGTATTCGATCCACACGAACCCCGCCGGGTTCTCCGCGAGTCCCGCCGTGCTCAGCAGGAGCAGCATCAGCGCCAGGATTCCGGCCAGCGTTTTTCTCATTCCGGATCCCTCCTCCGTATTCTTCACCAGCCTAAAGTATACCATTCTTCTCCAGACGTGTCAAACGTGGGGTGATTTCCCGGATTTTGCCTTTTTTGGGATTTTGTGTTGCAGAAACGCAACTTTTGTGTATAATAGCGAAGGCTTGTGAGCCGAAATAATCAGGGACGGATCCCTGAGAGAGAGAGGGAATCTCTATGAAGAAACTGTTTGCGCTGCTGCTGGCCCTGTGCCTGCTGGGCTCCTTTGCGATGGCCGAGACGACCGAGGTCACCGAGGTGAACTGGGCCGATGTCGAGGGCGCTGCCTCCGAGGTGGGCGGTCAGTTCGTCACGGTCGAGGCTCTCAGCATGGCCTTCTGGCTGCCCGAGGGTTTTGTGCAGTCTGAGCTGACCGAGGATCAGGAGGCGATGGGCTTCTTCGCGATCTTCAACGCCGAGGACAACTCCGGCCGGATTGGCATGCAGTTCATCGAGGCGGACGGCGCGGACGTGATGGATGTGATCGGCGAAATCGAAGGCGCTTCTGACGCCGAGCCCATGCTCGTGAATGGCCTGTCCTGCGTCAACTTCGACATGAAGGATATGGACGCCACCTGCCTCGCCTTCGGCACCCAGAACGGCAACATCCTGGTGATCACCTGCGCGCCGATGTCCAACGCGGACTTCGCCGCCAAGGCCATGCTCGTTGTCGCCTCCATCCAGAGCGCGGAGTAATCCGGACGGCTGTTTCTCCAAAGGGCACGGCTCCATGCGGGCCGCGCCTTTTTTCATGCCATCAGAAAACCGCCCGCATCGGGGCGGTTAAAGAAGGGGTTATCTCACCACCACACTGGTCTGTCCGGAGACCGTGAGGACCGTGCCCTCCAGGGCGGCATAGCCCTCGATGTCGGCGCTGAGAACCGCGGCGACGCGGGTCAGAGAGACGCCGGCGGCGGCGAGATCCACGGACAGGGTGCGCTGGGTGGTGTTGTGCAGCACCGCAACGGTGCTCCCCTCCCAGGTGGAGAGGAAACCGCCGAGCTTGGTGTCCGGGAAGCTCAGCGCGGTGACGGTGCCGCGGGCGATCTCGGGGTTCGCCTTGCGAACCTGGATCACGCGCTTGTAGTGGTTGACCAGGCCGGTGGGGAAGGTCAGCAGCTTCTGGGCGCCGTAGGGTGTCTGCTTGTCGGCGGCGTAGGTGGCGCCCTCCGGGCTCGCGACCGTGTCCCCGTCATCCCAGAGCATGGCGAGGCGCCGGTTGGCGTCGGTGTTCGAGCCGCCCCGGGAGCCGCGCAGGCCGATCTCCTCGCCGTAATAGAGGAAGGGAGAGCCGGGCGTCAGCAGATAGAGGTTCGCGGCCACGGCCATGCGGCCGCTGGCAACCGTGAGGTAGCCCGCCGCGCGGTCCATGTCGTGGTTGGAGAGGAAGAAGGTTGGCCGGACGCCGTTCATGGCCTGCTGCGTGCGCTCCAGCCAGGCGGCAAAGCGGTTGGCGTCGCCGCCCTTGGCGGTCTCGGCGAAGATGCCCTCCGCCTGGCTGGAGGAGAACTGGAAGCAGGGCATCGCGGGCAGGTACTGGGCGATGACGCCGTCACCGTCCCAGACCTCTCCCACGGTGTAGATGTCCGGCTTGATCTTCCGGAGCTCGTCCAGGTACCACTCCCAGAAGGCCACGGAGCGCGGGTTGTCGCCCAGGTAGATGTACTTGGCCGCGTCGAAGCGGAAGCCGTCCACGCCCACGTCCAGCCAGTGGCGCGCGACGTCGAGGAAGGTCTCCCGCACCATCTCCAGGTCAAAGTCCGGCTCGGGCATGCTGTCGGAGAAATTGGCCTCGACCAGCAGCTGCTGGCCCTGCACCGGGGCGAAGTGCCGTCCGGCGGGGAGCACGTCCCCGGGTGTCGCCCAGACAAAGAAGTCGTAGTAGGTGTTGCGCGGGTTGTGCATCAGGTGCGCGTTTTTGAAGCGCTGGAACCAGATGCACTCGCTGCCGGTGTGGTTGATCGGCAGGTCGAGGATCACCAGGACCCCTCGCTCATGGCAGACGCGGCAGAGCTCCCGCAGGTCCTCCTCCGTGCCGAAGGCGGGATCGATCCTGTAATAATCGGTCACGTCGTACTTGTGGTAGCTGGGGGAGAGAAAGATGGGCGTGAGCCACAGGCCCTCCACGCCGAGGCTCTTCCCGGAGGCCGGGTCCCCGTCGTTGAGGTAGTCCATGCGGTTGAGAATGCCCCGCAGGTCCCCGATGCCGTCGCCGTCGGAGTCCGAGAAGGAGCCGACGAAGATCTCGTAGAAGACCCGGTTGTTGTCGACCGTGTCCCAGCCGGGAGCGAATTCCGTCCCGGGCAGCGTGTACTCCTCGGCGCCCGCCGCGCCGCAGCACAGCAGGAGCGCCAGAATCAGGCATAGCGCGCGGATGGTTTTCATGTGAGCTCCTCCTCATCCCCTGCGGCAGAAGTTTCTTCCTCCGCTGCGGCCTCCGGCTCCAGGGCGGACTTGACCCCCTCACCCCGCAGGGAGAGGTAGAAGGCGCTGACCGCCAGCTCAATATAGACCGTGAGCACCAGGTCGGCCAGCAGGGACACCGCGGTCCCCACAAAAGCCGGCAGGAAGGCGGGTACCAGCTCGCTGAGCAGGATCCAGCCCAGAAAGCTGACCAGCAGGCCGAAGATCATGCCCTTTTTCCGGTCGAGCAGCTGCCGGGACTCGCGCACGGAGGCGCGCACGCCCAGCTCCGGCCGGTCGGCGAGCGCCGTCTGCGCCAGGCGGTAGTGCAGCGACGCCCGGATTCCGAAGAAGAGGCTGATGCCGTAGCCGGCGTAGATCAGCAGCAGTGCCAGGGATTGGGACCGCACGAAGACCGCCAGCACGATCAGGGGCGTTCCAACCATAGACCACAGGAAGATCAGCAGGCCCTGCCAGAGAATCTGCAGCGGCGCCTTCCACCAGACCGCGCTCCGGGAGAGCAGGTCCCGCAGCTCCACCGGCTCTCCGCGCAGAAGCTTGAGCCCCATGTGGATGCGCCCGAGGGTGAGGAAGGTCGTCAGCAGCGCCGCGGCCGCGAAGATCAGCGACATCCGGAGCAGCGGCACCATCGGCCCCAGCACGCCCGGGTCCACCGTTGCGCCGTTCAGGGACTGCACGTAGAGGTTCATCAGGGTCTCCTGGGGAACCTTCCGCATGGCCAGCGTCAGGAAGACGCGGCTGAGGGTCAGCGGCAGGGCGGCCAGCAGCGACGCCAGCAGCAGCGTGGAGGGATTCTGCCGGAGCGCCTCGCGGGCCTTGGCGCGGCAGAAGAAGGCGGTCAGCATGGCGCCTCACCTCCCCGGTTCCGGGATCTGTGCAGTTCTTTGGTTTCAAGGCCCCCCGCGGGGTTCCGGATCTCCGACATGGTTTATGCTCCTCTCAGATCGGTGTAAAAATGGTTTAGCACAGACAGGGCAAAAAGTCAATCCGGCCTTTGACATAAGGCCTTCCGGATGCTACAATGGAGCGGATTTAATACCAATGTCCGTATCATATGCAACATGTCAGCAGAGAGATTTCGCGGCCTGCGGGCCGCGACCAGGTCCGCAGCCGGACTGGCGGCTTTCCGATCGCCCTGGACCTTCGGATGCATGCTGCTGCCTGATTGACAGCTTTTCCTTGAGATCAGTATGAGACCGGGAGGCGCGGAGTATGGACCCGATGTATCTTTTTTATTTTCTGCTGGGGATAGTCATCTTTTTCGGCGCGGAATTCTGCGGCCGGGGCTGGAACGGGGAGGTGACCTCCCTGCGCCAGACCACGATGCTGCGGGGCATCGCCGCCGCGGGCGTGATGCTGCACCACATGGGCCAGAAGACCTGCGCGCCCTGGCATCCCCGGAATGTGATCGTCCACGGGCTGGACTTCTTCGTGCCGATCGGTACGCTGTTTGTGGGGATTTTCCTGTTCTGCAGCGGTATGGGCCTGTTCAAGAGCCTGAAAGCCAAGCCGGACTATCTCCACGGCTTTCTCCGCCGGCGGATCGTGCCGATCCTGGTGGTCTTCTTTGTCTCAGAGGCGGTATATCTTGCTGTCCGTCTGGCGATGGGACAGCGGATGAGCCTGCTGGACGGGATCCTGTATCTCCTGGGACTGCACATGGCGAACCCCAATGCCTGGTATGTGATCGTGATCCCGTTTTTCTATCTGTTTTTCTGGCTTGCTTTCCGGCTGTGCAGGCGGGATGGGACGGCGATCATGTGGGTGACGCTGGCCGCGCTGGCCTACACGCTCCTGGGCGCGTCGCTGGATCACTCCGCTGCGTGGTGGATGTGCGGCGAATGGTGGTATAACAGCATGATGCTTTTCCCGCTTGGCATGCTCTTCGCAAAATACGAAGAGCGGGTGCTGAACTTCTTCCGGAAGGGCTACTGGCTTTGGCTGGCCGTGGCTTTTACAGCGATGCTGCTCCTGCAGCAGCTCAACGCACTGGCCGCGGACAGCTGGTGGGGCTACTACGGGGAGACATGGGGCGACCCGTTGAAGGTTGTCCACCGGCTCGGGTGCACGGTTATGCAGTGGCTGGCTTGCCTGGGCGTGGTCGTCTTCTGCGGTCTCCTGATGATGAAATTCCGGATCGGCAACCGAATCCTTGCTTTTCTGGGAGGGTTGAGCCTGGAGCTCTATTTGATTCATGGGCTCTTTGTGGAGCTCTTCGGTTATGACTTTATGGAATTCACCCAAAGCCTGTACTATATCAAGCATGTGCCGCTGTATCTTGTCGTGGTGACGGCCTGTTCACTGGCGTCCGCTGTGCTGCTCCGGCAGGCCTGCCGGCCGCTGATCCAGCGGCTGGCGCCGCGGGGCGGTTCAGAACGTCGGCTCCCGGCGGCGGAACTGCGGGAGCGTGAAGAACAGAATCCCGGTGCCCAGGGCGACCGCGGCGGAGAGCAGGAACAGCAGCCGGATGCCGAAGGTGTCGGCCAGAACGCCGCCGAGCACGGAGGAGATTAACGCGCCCACGACGCCCTGGATCATGGCGACCACGGCCAGGGAGGTGGTCTTCACCTCCGGCTGCACCTGCCGGCTGATCAGGAGCGTGACGGACACGCCCTCCAGGATGTTCACGAAATTGAAGCCCTGGGTGATGAACAGCTGGCCCGTGCTGGCGGCGAGCCAGGCGTTGCCCCAGCGGACCGCGGTCAGCAGACCGAGCAGCGACAGCGTCCAGCGCGTGCCGAAGCGGCGGATCATGCGGTCGGCGAGGAACAGGAAGGGGATCTCCAGCAGCGAGCCCACGGAGACCATGAGGCCGAAGAGCGTCTGGTCGGCGCCCATATCGTCGGTGACGAAGATCGGGAAAAAGGTCTGTCCGAGGCCGTTGGCGACGGAGAGCAGCACATGGTAGAGCAGCAGCAGGAGCACCCCGCGGTTCCGCAGCAGGACAAACGGGGAGACCCGGCGCTGGCCGTCCCGGGCGCGGTTGTGGCCCGGCATGGAGGGCAGCAGGAACAGAAGCAGGATATTGCCCGCGCAGACGGCGCTGTAGAGGGCGAAGGTCTTCGGGACGCCGTTCTCCGTGCCCGCGACCAGGCTCACCAGCGACATCATCAGCGTATAGCCCACCGCGCCCATCATGCGGATCGGCCCGTAGTCGCGGCGGTTCTCCTCGGCGTACTCCACCGTCATGGCGGTGCAGATGGCGGGCTGCATCCGGCGGAAGATGAAATAGATGCTGTACAGGCAGAGGATATAGATGAAGCTTGTGTTGAGCAGGAGCAGCGGGTAGAGGACCGCCGTGATCAGGATCAGCCCCTGCAGTGTCCGTCGGCGCGAGGCGGAGCGGTCCACCCATACACCGCCCACCGGCTGCAGCAGCATCGCCGAAAAGCCCGACACCGCCGTGATCGTGCCGATCATCGTCTTGGTGAAGCCGAGCTGGTTCAGATAGATGCTGAAATACGAGGCCATGGTGTCCATCATGAAGAAGACACCGTTGAAGATCAGAAACGCGAGATAAGGGCGTTTGCGCATAGTGCCTCCTTCGGGAAGACAATAGAGCAACAAGGGGTTCCGCGCCTGCGGGCGCGGCCAGAGGTCCGCAGCCGGACTGGCAGCTTTCCGATCGCCTCTGGACTCTTCGGGGCTGCACTCTTTTGGAGTAATTGGGTCAGCATTGTTCATACCAATCTCAAGTAAAACTGCAAATCCAGTAACAGCATATGGCCGAAGGTCCAGGGCGATCGGAAAGCCCTGGTCGCGCCCGCAGGCGCGAAATCCCACTGTTGACAATAAGCATTCTAAACTGAGATTAGTATCAGTAACCTATGCCTCCCCAGCTTGTTGGGAGGTGCCCGAAGGGCGGAGGGGCTGTCCCGGAGCCTCTATAAAGGTGCATTGCCGATGGTCCAGGGCGATTTTTTACCAGGAGAAAATTACAGCTTCTTCACCGCGCTGCCGTCCGGCTGCAGAACAAACCCCATCCGATCCGTGTAGGGCCTGTGATGCTCGGGGACACTCTGCAGCACCAGCGCCCGGATGCCGTGTTCCGGCAGCGACGGATAGAGCGCTTCCCCGACCGAGCAGTCGCGGTAGACCGGCGTCGCGTAATCCAGCAGCACGCGCAGGGTGTCCCCCTCCGGTTCGCCGATCAGCAGGCCCACCGTCTCGCTCTCGTGCGTCACCAGAAAAACCCGCGTGGACTCTTCCCGAAGCGACTCTGCCCGGAAGTCCGGGAAATGCTTCGCGATGTCCTCCCGGTAGTGCGCCAGCAGATAGGCGACCCAGGCGCTGCCCGCGCGGTCCTCGCAGACGGCAAAACTCTTTGCCGGCTTGCGCAGGCGCAACAGGTGGTATATGTTGATGCCCACCAGGCAGGCGTTCATCAGCGCGGTCGGGTAGGAGCGGATCAGCAGCGCGTACACGGTGAAGATCACGCTGCCGATCATGTTGATGACCCGCAGCCGGACCACCGAGCTCATCAGCATCGAAATCAGCACCAGTCCCGATCCGACATAACCGATGATTTCAACCCATACTCTTTGTTCCATAATTTTCCTCCTGTTGTACCGCCATTATAGCATCTGCGGGGGATTGCGCAAGGGGATTTCACGCTCACAGGCGCGAAATCCCCTTGCTTTAATTCAGCAGCCGTATTAATGTACGGATTACGGAATCAGCCAGTCCTCGAGCTGAAGACCGGGGATCCTGCGGAACTCCCGGGTGTTGTGCGTGACCAGCGGAAGCGCGCGCGACCGGACTGGCGGCTTTCCGATCGCCCTGGACCTTCGGAGTGGTCTGCATTACGGAAAAAGGAGAATAAAGCGGCTGTGAACGGGAAAAAAGTCCGTTCGCAGCCGCTTTAATTCTGTTTTACGCTTCCAGCCCCTCATACGCCCGGCACCAGGTGTACTTGCTGACCGCGGTGTGGACCGCGTTGTACGCGTAGGTGTTGAGCAAACTCCGGATGTAGGTGGGAAGGGCGCGGTTGTACTTGACCTCGAGGATCGTCTCGTCGTGTTCCAGCGGAGGGATTACCGGGACGTGCGGGTCAAACAGGTCGATGGAGCGCATGCCGCTGCGCAGGTGCTTGTCGAGGGTGATGCGCACCTCCTCCGCGTCGTGCAGGTAGGCCTCGCGGACGTAGTCCACCAGCACCACCGGGCGCAGGAGGTGGATCGTCATCTCGCGGTACATGTCGCACAGGAGGCCCGAGCGGGTCTGCTCCAGACCCGTGGGGTCGCCGGCCATCAGCTGTTCGCACAGCTCCCGGGGGATCGAGATTGAGCGCTTGGAGATCAGCGAGCCGATCTTGGTTTTGCACTCCAGCTTGATCACGCGGTCGGAGTAGTTGTAGATGCGGACGCGGTACTTGTCGCGGTTCTGCACGCCGTCGATCTTGTCGAAGAGCGCATCGTTGTAGACCGTGTCGAAGTAGAGGGAGCGGATGGCGTACTCGTTGTGCTCGTCGCCGTTGGGGTCGCGCTTCAGCACGCGGTCCAGCGCCCGGGAGAGGACATACTCCTGCTCCGGGCTGATGAGAAACTTCAGCTCATGCCGAAGCGGCAGCGTACTCTGGCTTGCCAACCGTTCTCCCCCCCTTTTTCCATCATGATCTATTCAGCATCCGTGCTGATGATTTCATTCCGAATTCTGCATTCCGAATTCCGAATTGACTCAGAACTTCATCTTCTCCTCGATCCACGCCCGCAGCTCGCTGACGGCCACGCGCTCCTGCTGCATGGTGTCGCGGTCGCGGATGGTGACGGTGCCGGTGGGCTCGGTGTCGAAGTCTACGCAGATCGCGTAGGGCGTGCCGATCTCGTCCTGGCGGCGGTAGCGCTTGCCGATGGAGCCGGTCTCGTCGTAGTCCACGGGGAAGTACTTGCTCAGCTCCGCGTGGATCTCCTGCGCCAGGCCGCCCAGCTTGTTCTTCTGCAGCGGCAGCACGGCGGCCTTGAAGGGCGCCAGCGCGGGGTGGAGGTGCAGCACGGTGCGCACGTCGCCCTCACCGATCTCCTCCTCGTCATAGGCGTTGCAGAGGAAGGCCAGCAGCGCGCGGTCGACGCCCAGGGAGGGCTCGATGCAGTAGGGGATGAAGCGCTCGCCGGTGGTGGGGTCGAGATACTCCATGCTCTTGCCGGAGTGGTTCTGATGCTGCGTCAGGTCGTAGTCCGTGCGGTCGGCCACGCCCCAGAGCTCGCCCCAGCCGAAGGGGAACAGGAACTCGAAGTCCGTGGTCGCTTTGCTGTAGAACGCGAGCTTCTCCGGCTCGTGATCCCGCAGGCGCAGCTTCTCCTCCCGGATGCCCAGGGAGGTGAGCCAGTCGCGGCAGAAGGAGCGCCAGTAGTTGAACCACTCCAGGTCCTCGCCGGGCTTGCAGAAGAACTCCAGCTCCATCTGCTCGAACTCGCGGACGCGGAAGATGAAGTTGCCGGGGGTGATCTCGTTGCGGAAGCTCTTGCCGATCTGCGCGATGCCGGCCGGCAGCTTCTTGCGCGTGGTGCGCATGACGTTCTGGAAGTTCACGAAGATGCCCTGCGCGGTCTCGGGGCGCAGGTAGATCTCGTTGGAGGCGTCCTCGGTGACACCCGCGTAGGTCTTGAACATCAGGTTGAACTGCCGGATGCCGGTGAAGTCCTTGCGGCCGCAGACCGGGCAGACGATCGGATGCTCGGCGATATAGGTCTCCAGCTCGCTGTTGCTCCAGCCGTCGCCGGTCTCCTCGCCCTTGGTGTAGTCCTCGATCAGCTTGTCCGCGCGGAAGCGCGCCTTGCAGGCGCGGCAGTCCATCAGCGGATCGTTGAAGCCGCCCACATGGCCCGAGGCGACCCACACCTCACGGTTCATCAGGATCGCGCAGTCCAGGCCGGTGTTGTACTTGCTCTCCTGGACGAACTTCTGCCACCAGGCCTTCTTGATGTTATTCTTCAGCTCCACGCCCAGCGGGCCGTAGTCCCAGGTGTTCGCCAGGCCGCCGTAGATCTCGCTGCCCGCGAAGATAATGCCCCGGTTCTGGCAAAGGGCCTTGAGCTTGTCCATCGTCAGTTCCGCCATCGGTCTCTCCTCCTCAGAATGAATCAGTCTGTTCCCCGCTATGATAGCACTTGCGGGCCTTTTGTCAAGCCAGCACCGCGCCGAAGCGGGCCAGCATGCGGTCGCGCTCGGCGACGGGCATGACCAGCGTCAGCTTCGTCCCCTCGTCGGTGAAGGATTCGTCCAGCACGCGGCCCATGCCGCGGATCTTCTGCAGATCGCTGCCCCGGCTGTAGGGCAGGAACACGGTCACGGTGACCGTGCCCTTCTGCAGCGCGCGGGCAATGGCCTCCCGCAGGTCGTCCAGTCCCGCGCCGGTCTTCGCGCTCACGGGAATCACCCCGGGCAGCGCCGGCGCGCAGTCCGGCAGGTCCGCCTTGTTGAGCACCTCGATGCGCGGCTGATCCACTGCGCCGAGCTGTGCGAGCACCTCCTCGACTGTGGCGTGCTGCTCCTGCCGGTACTGGGAGGCGCCATCGGAGACGATCACCAGCACGTCCGCCAGCGCGGCCTCCTCCAGGGTCGACCGGAAGGCGCTGACCAGGTCGTGGGGCAGCTTCCGGATGAAGCCCACCGTGTCCACCAGCAGGTAGGGCGTGTGCTCGGTGGTCTCCATGCGGCGGCTCACGGCGTCGAGCGTGGCGAAGAGCTGGTCCTCGACGTAGACCCCGGAGCCGGTGAGCTTGTTCAGCAGGCTGGATTTCCCGGCGTTGGTGTAGCCCACCAGCGCTACCACCGGCACCTCCGCGCGCTCACGGCTCCGCCGGCGGATGCTGCGCTGGCGCTCCACCTCCTGCAGCCGCTGCCGCAGGTCCGCCATGCGCTCCCGGATCCTGCGGCGGTCGATCTCGAGCTTGCTCTCGCCGGGTCCCCGGGTACCGATGCCGCCCGCCAGGCGGGAGAGCCCCTGCCCCAGGTGCACCAGCCGGGCGCTGCGGTACTGCAGCTGCGCCAGCTCGACCTGCAGCTTGCCCTCGCTGGACGAGGCGCGCTGGGCGAAGATGTCGAGAATCAGCGAGGTGCGGTCGACGACCTTCACCCCGAGCAGATCCTCCAGATTGCGCGCCTGAATGCCGGTCAGCTCCTCGTCGAAGATGCACAGGTCCGCCTCCAGGGCCTGGCAGTCCCGGGCGAGCTCCTCCGCGCGGCCCCGGCCGATGAAGGTCGCGCCGTCGGGCCGCTGCCGCTTCTGCAGGAAGCTGCCCACGACCTCCGCGCCGGCGGTCTCCGCCAGGCGGGCCAGCTCCTGCAGGATCTCCTGGCTCTCGATGCCCATGAGCACCGCGCGCTCGCGCTCCGGGGCAACCTCGTCGGTGGCTTCGCGGCCCACCAGCGCGTCGCTGCGCTCAATCTGCGCGAGCCAGTCGGCGTCCGGCACCCTGTACCAGCGCACCGGCCCCTCGATCAGCAGCTCGCTTCCCGCGTCCAGAAACGCCGCCTGCACGTCCGTGGGCTCGCCGTTCAGGCAGCCCACCGCGACCATCGCGTCGTAGCGGAAATCCCGCAAGGCGGAGAGATCCACGTCGCTCAGCCGGCCGTCGCCGTTGGGGTGCGTGTGGACGCAGCGCACGCGGCTCAGCCGCCGGGAGCTCCGGCGCAGGCGCAGGTCCCGCAGCTCCACCTCCGCGTCCGTGCCCACGGCCACGTCCAGGATGTCGCCGTCGCGGGTCAGATAGACCGCGACCTCGCGGTTGATGCCGTTGCTCAGCTCCGCGAGCTCCCGCATCAGGGCGCGGGACAAAAAGGCGTCCGGCTCCGGCTCGCGCTCCAGCAGCGCCGCCAGACGGCTCCGGACCGCCTCCCGCAATCCGTCCAGATTTCCATGTACCAGTTCCGACATGCAGCCTCCCTCAGCTCCGGGACACGTGCCCGTCCAGCAGCCGCTGGTATTCCACCAGGACCTTCTGCATAATGCTCTCCCAGGAGACCGGGATCGTCCGGCAGGCGTTCTCGCCGACCTCGGCGATCAGGGGGAGCGCCCGCTGGATGGTATCCGCGATGTCCATGGCCTGCTCGGACGGGCTGATGAAGCCGTTGTAGCCGTCATGGATGCCCTCGGCGGAGCAGGAGCCCGCGACCAGCAGACCGGGGGTGCTCATCACCGCCGCCTCGCGCAGCACCATCGGGGCGTTGTCGTACAGGCTCGGGAAGACCAGCAGGTCCGCCAGGTGATACAGCGCCATCAGCTCCGCGCGGTCGGTCATGAAACCGAGGAAGGTGCAGTCCTGCGCGATCCCCAGGGTCTCGGCCTCCTCCTGGATCTCGTCGAAGTTGGGCCCGTCGCCCGCGGTCACGAGGCGGAAGCGCTGTCCGCGCTGTTTGAGCAGGGCGCAGGCGCCCAGGACGCCGTGCAGATTCTTCTTCCAGTTGTGCTGGCCCACGAAGAGCAGCAGCGGCGCGCCCTTCTGCTGGGGCATCCGCGCCTTGACGCGCTCAAGGGCCTTCGGATCCAGCGGCTCGCGGTTGGTGCCGTTCTCCATGATGAGCACGTTTCCTCGGTAGCCGTAGGTGCGCAGGACGTCGGCCGTGGCGTTGTTCACGGTCCAGACGGCGTCGCACTTGTCGTAGAGATTCACGATCCATTTCACGACCATCTTGGCCAGCGCCTCGGAGTGCGTCTTGGCCAGGGCGTCGTCGTAGTATTTCGAGTGGAAGGTGCTCACCAGCGGGATGTCCCGCTTGCGGGCGATGCGCAGCGCCTCCTGTCCGGCAAGGAAGGGGCTCTGGGCGTGCACGATGTCGAAGGGGACCTCCCGGATCTGTTTGCGGTAGCGCATGTCGAGTCCGGGCAGGCCCACGCGAAAGAGCTCCCCGGGCATTCTCACGCTCGCGGAGAGAATCACCGGAAAGCCCTGGACCTCGGTGGCGTCCTTGGACTCCGGCGCGATATAGTATGTTTCATGCCCCATGGCGGTCAGAGTCTGGCAGTAGGAGAGCGTGACCCGTCCGACCCCGTCCACCTGCGGCGGAAAGGTGTCACAGAACTGGCCAATGATCATGTGAAGACCTCCAAGTTTTTCCTACGGCGGCAGCCGCAGAACCATGATACCAGCATTTCTCTGAAAGTCAAGGCGGATGCGGTCCGGCATGCGCGATCTGACCCGGATCCGTCCCGGAAAAACCATCCCTCCCGGAGCGCGCAAAATCCCGTTTTCAGCGCAGATCGACCTGTTCAAAGGCACGAATTTGCCGAATCAGGGCGAAATCCGGAAAAGAACTTAAGGATTCCGCTGGCTGCGGAAGACTGAAAAGTTATAAAACAATAATGACGGCTGTTTCACGTGAAACATTCGCTCCCGGGAGGCGGGGTCAGGGGCACTTCGTAGGCGCGGGACTTGCCGATCGACCACAGCCAGAGCTCCCGGACCGGCTCCCGGAGAATTCTGCCCAGGGCGAGCGCGTACCAGTTCATCTGTTCCTGGTGGCGCTGGACGAACGCGTCGTCGTTTTCGATCCGGTCGGTCTTGTAGTCGATCAGCACCCAACCATCTCCATCCCGGAACGCGGCGTCGATCACGCCCTGGAGGATCACGCCGCTGTCCGGCATGCGCAGATTGAAGCGCCACTCGCGCTGAATCTCTGGCGAGGCCAGCATGCGCCGTCCCAGCGGTGAGAGGAAGAAATCGGCGCAGGCGCGCAGACGGACCGCCTCAGCCTCCTCCTCGCTGAAGACCAGCCGCGTCCGCCAGTCGGCCATACAGGCTTCCAGCAGACGCAGGGCTGCCGGGGCGTCCGCGTTCCGGAGCGGTTCCAGCGGCACCAGGGAGAGCACGCGGTGGGCCGCGGTGCCGCGCTCGGCGGCGGTGAGCGTTTTTTCCTGCATCCAGGCGGGTTGGCGCGGGAGCGAGCTCAAGGTCAGCGGCAGCGTGATGACCTCCGCGCGACGCTTGACCTCCATGTCCTCCTCCTCGTCGGTCAGCGGCATCGGGTCCGCGAGGGTATGCTTGCGGGAGAGCGAGGTCACGGAGGTTTTGAGCGGCGTATCGTCGGGCACCGGATGCTCGTCCCACCAGGGCAGCAGCGTCTCCCCCGCGGCCGGTTTCTCCGAGGGCGCCTCGGGTTCCGCCTCCAGCCGCGGCGGTACCTCGAGCGGCTCATCGACGGAGAGCCGGAAGGGCGTCTCCGGATCGTTCTCCAGATCGCAGACTGCCTGCATGACCCAGTCGAGCATGGAGTCCGCCTCCCGGACGCGGTGCGCGCCCGGCGCCGTACGCCAGATCCGGGTCTTGTCCGGAACCTGTCCGCAGAGGATCAGCTTCTCCCGGGCACGGGTCATGCCCACATAGAGCAGCCGCAGGGATTCCGCGCGCTCGTCCTGCCGCCGGGCCTCGGCGATGACGTCCTGCGCGAGGGTATTGCGGACAATCGAGAGCTCCGGATTGCGGTACGGGAGCGCCACGCCAAGCTTGCGGTGCATCCGGACCGTGCCCCGCGCCGCGCGGTCCATCTTTTTATCCAGGAGCGCGATGAAAACCACCGGGAACTGCAGGCCCTTGGATTTGTGGATGGTCATCAGGCGGACCAGGTCCTCACCCTCGCCCAGCGGCGTCGCGTCGGTTTTGTCGCTGCTCTCCCGCTCCTGGCTCAGGAGATTCAGGAAGGAGGAGAGGGTCAGGATGCCGCTGTGCTCCGCCTGGGCGGCCTTGTGCGCGAAGATCCGAAGGTTCGCCTGCCGGACCTGGGGGTTGGTGCGGGTGCCGGCCTCGGCGTAGAGTCCGGTTTCGCGGAGCAGATACCAGACGAAGTCGAAAAGCCCCAGCGTCGTCCCGACAAATCGCCAGGCGGAGAGCTGCTCCTCGATCTCCCGGCAGCGGGCGGCGAGCGGCGTCTCCTGGGCGCAGCAGGCCTCGAAGGCTTCTGTGAAGGAGACGTCCCGGCCCATCCTGGCCCGGCGGATTTCCGCGAGATCGTCCTCGTTAAGCCGGAAGGGGACCTGCTGCAGCACCGCGATGCGGGCGAGGTCGTCTCGGAGATCGTTCATCAGGCGGAGCAGCGAGTGGATGTCCTGGATCTCGTTCAGCGAGAAGAAGGTACTCTTCGCGTCGCAGAAGACCGGGATGCCCTCCTCCTCGAAGATGCGCAGCACCTCGTCACCGCTGGTGGAGAGCTCCCGCAGGAGCACCGCGATGTCCCGGTAGGCGCAGCCGCCGTGCGTCGGATCGGTCAGCTGCCGGATCCGCGCGCAGAGATCCCGGATCTCCGCCTCCGTGCCGGAGTTTGTCAGCCGGACTTCCACAGGTTCCCCGGGCAGGCTGCCGTCCCCGGGAATCAGCTCGTCCTCGGGGCGGTAGTCGAGCTCGGTGGTGTCCGCGCGCATGGCCCGCCGGAAGACTTCGTTCGCGGCCCTCAGGATTGTCTGCGTGGAGCGGAAGTTGCGCTGCAGGGTGATGGCCCGCTCTTCGGCGTCCGGGTCGCGGCTGTAGCGAAGCACCCGGTCGAGGAACAGCGTGGGATTCGCCTGCCGGAAACGGTAGATGCTCTGCTTCACGTCGCCGACCATGAACAGCGCGTTGTCCGGCCCGTGGATCGCCATCAGGATATCGTTCTGAATCTGGGAGAGGTCCTGGCATTCGTCGACGAAGATCTGGTCGAACATCCGCTGGTATTTCTCCCGGTACCAGGGCTGCTCGGGGTCGGTCAGGAGGTCGTAGGTCAGCTGCTCCATATCGGTGAAGTCGATCAGGCTGTCCTCGCGCTTGGCCGCGAGAAAGCGTTCGTGGGTCACCTCGGTGACCCGGGAGAGCGCCCGCAGATTCTCCGCCATCTGGTCGAGGTCGAGGGTCATCCGCTCCTGCCGGTCCCGCAGGCGCAGTGCCTGTTCCTGGAGCGCGTTCGCGCGGTCCTTGAGCTCGCCGCGCAGCTTCGCGAAGCGCTCCGGCCAGCTGTCCTGGGCCTCGGTCTTTTTCGCGTTGGGCAGCCGGGCCCAGGGCAGGGCGTCCGCGGGCAGGGCTTCGGGATGCTCCAGCCCCGCGAGGAGCGGCCGGACCGTCTCCCGGTCCGCCTGCACGATTCTCGGATAGGCGGGCAGCGCCTCCGGGTCCTCCAGCATCCGCTCCAGCGCATCGAGGTCGCAGCGGAGGCTGTCTCCGGTCTGCGAAAGGGTCATCCGGGACGCCTTGTACCAGGGGTGTTCGGAGAGCGGCCTGCGGGCGGCGAGCTCCGCCTGTTCCCGGAGCCACCGGAAGGGCTTCGGCAGCGACATCAGGAAGTGGTAAAGATCCAATACCATCTCCTTGACCTCATCCACCCGGAAGCACTTCAGCAGGCGCTGCACGCCCTCGTCCTCGGGCAGCAGCAGGTTCAGCGCGTCGACAACGGCCTGCTCCAGCAGCGCGCGGCGCTCCTCCTCGGTGCAGGTGCGGGCCAGCGGGTCGATCCCGAGCGCCTGGAAATCCTCCCGCAGCACGGTCTGACAGAAGGCGTGCAGCGTGGAGATCTGCGTGGTCTCGAGGTCGTCGAGGGCCTGGGTCATCAGCTCCGGCCACTCGTCGAGGCCGTCGCGCAGGCGCGCGCTCAGACGGCTTCGCATCTCCGCGGCCGCCGCGCGCGTGAACGTCACGATCAGCATCCGGTTCAGCCGCACCTCGTCCAGCAGGATCCAGTAGATCCGCTCGACCAGCACCGCGGTCTTGCCGGAGCCCGCCGCGGCGCTGACCAGCAGCGTCCGGTTCCGCGCCTTGATCGCCCGCTCCTGTTCGTCCGTAAATCGCATGGCACACCCTCCCTCTGGCGCCCATTGTACCACATTGTTTCACGTGGAACAAGCGGAGCGGGCCCAGGGCTTCGGGCGGACGGAGTGCAGCTGCTCTGCCGGCATCGAAGCCATGTTATGCAAACGGATGGAAAGCGGAACGCAGATCGGTACCTCTTTCAACAGTGAGATTTCGCGGCCTGCGGGCCGCGACCAGGGCTTTCCGATCGCCCTGGACCTTCGGGCGCATACTGCTGGATGGATCCGCAAATTCAGCCTGAGTTGTCGGAGCGCATATTGACAACCGGCCTCGCGCTGCGTATAATGACAGCTGTTTCACCGCTGTTTCTTCTTGGAACATGTTGTAGACCGTTGTGTGATGGGCAGCTGTTGCATGGAGGAGGACAGAACGATGTATACGAAAACTGCATATCCGGTCATCAATCTGGCGGAGACGGGCCGCCGGATTGAGCGGCAGCGCCGCGAGGCCGGGCTGACCGTGCGGGACCTGCAAACCTATTTCGGGTTTGAGTACCCGCAGGCCATCTACAAGTGGCAGCATGGGGAGTGCCTGCCCACGGTGGACAACCTGCTGGCCCTGGCCAGGCTCCTGCGGGTGCCCATGGAAGACCTCCTGGTCTATGAGGACCAGGGGGTCTCTCATTTTTGGCGGATTCCGTCAAACCACAGGTTTAATGACAAGCGCACACTTTGGTGCTATGCTTGACGTGTCGAAAGGCAAGCGGCCCGGAACCGGGAAGGAGAAGTACAGAAATCCGGCCGGCTTGACCCTTCGGTACGACGCACTGAAATCCACCGACGAAGTCAGGCAGAGAACCGACTTCCGTGATCAGGGGATTTCCTGCCGGATGCAGGCGCATACAGCAGCGCTGTCAGATCAGGGCTTGCACATCAGGAAGCACAAATTCAGGGGACAAGGTTCCCCGAGGTCGTGCGGCACCCGTTCACCATCTGCCCCAACCGTTCCGAAAGGAGGCGCGGTCGCCGATGGATCGCTGACAGAGAAAATACGAATGAAAAATTCAAGCGTCTGAATCCCACATCCGGTCCCTCTCCTGTCCCACGATGGCGCCCGGCACGACCGGCGTGCGAAGCACCGCGGCGAACGCGGAACTGTAAGTCCTGCATGGGCTGCCCCGAGAATCATGGAACGGTAACGGAGGGCTGCCATCCCAAACATGCCGGACGAGCAGCGAGGCGGCCGCGCGGCGCGGAGCATTCTCTGCCATTATCCTTTTCCCGAAACGGGGAGGACAGCGGGACCCTCCTCGGACAGGCATTGGAGAACGATAAAGGTTCTCCGCGGACTCCCCGCCGCCCGTCTCACGCATCGGCGAAAACGCGTGTCCGGGCGGATGACACCCGGGAAAACGCCTTCCCGGGCCCTGTTCCGAGGCGGATCCCCCGGTCCTCGCGGCGGCTGCGATGCCGCCAGCACGGAGGAAAGGAGGAAAATGCGTGAATTATCTGGAAAACCTGAAAACCGAGGCCAATAAAACCCTGACCCTGAACGGCGCCGTGACCCACGGCAGCACCGGGGACGCCTGCCTCGATTTCTTCGCGGTGGCCGGCGGCATGCGCTACCGGCGGAAAGCGGATCAGATTGCGCTGTTTGACCGGGCGTACATTGAGACGCCGGAGCTGGCAATGAAACTGCTGTTCCACCTGCGGGACATCCGCTGCGGCATGGGCGAGCGGAAGCTCTTCCGCACGCTGCTGCGCCATGTGGCCTGCACCTGGCCGGCATCCGCCGCAAAAAACATTCCCTGGATCGCGGAGTTCGGGCGCTGGGACGATGTGTTCTGTCTGCTGGGGACTCCCGCCGAGCAGCAGGCGGCGGAGGTCATCCGGGACCGGCTTGCCGCGGACGAGGCCGCGCTGCGGCGCCGTGAGAGCGGCGAGGCGGATGCGCACATCTCGCTGCTGGCCAAGTGGCTGCCCTCGGACAATGCGTCGAGCCCGCTCACGCGGAAGACGGCCGCCCGTCTGATCGAAGCACTGGGCATGCAGGTGCGGGATTACCGCCGCCTGGTGACCGCGCTTCGGGCGCGCATCGGGCTGACGGAGCGGCAGCTGACCCGCCGTCGGGCCGGGCGGATCAACTACGAGGCGGTGCCCGCCCAGGCGATGCTGAAATACCGCGGCGCCTTCGCAAGGCGGGATCCTGAGCGCTTCAGCGGATACCTGGCCGGTGTGAAAGCCGGAGAAAAGCGGATCCACACGGGGACGCTGTTCCCCTACGAGGTGCTCCGGCCGTTCTTTAATCATCAATATGATCCCGATGTCCCGTTGCGGGACATGGGGAACGAGGTGCTGCAGCAGCTCTGGGATCACCTGTGCGGGGCGGTGGCGAACACAAACGCCATCAGTGTGGTGGATACCTCCGGGTCCATGTACTGCAGCGGAGGCGCGCTGCTGCCGGCGCTGGTCTCCCAGGCCATGGGACTCTACTGCGCTGAGCGGTGCAAGGGGATCTTCCACAATCACATGATCACGTTCGAGAGCGTGCCCCACCTGGTGGAGATCCATGGGGAGACGCTTGAGGATAAGCTGCGGTACCTGTACACCCTGCCGGTAGGCGGCAGCACGAACCTGGAGGCTGTCTTCGAC
Source organism: Clostridia bacterium (assembly GCA_017508975.1). Taxonomy (GTDB): domain Bacteria; phylum Bacillota; class Clostridia; order Christensenellales; family Aristaeellaceae; genus RUG11272. The sequence continues at coordinate 49,808 of JAFWQU010000007.1, forward strand.
CTGATCCTGAATACCGCGGTGAAATACGGCGCGCGGCAGGAGGAGCTGCCGGCGGTGATCTACATCTTCTCGGACATGGAGTTCAACTGCTGCATGCAGAATGCGGACAAGACCGTGTACGAGAATGCCCGGGAGCGCTTTGAGGCTCGCGGATACCGGATGCCCGCCGTGGTGTTCCAGAACGTGAACAGCTGGCAGATGCAGGCCCCGGTGATGGCCCGCACCCGCGGAACCGCCCTGGCCAGCGGTGCCGCTACCCACACCATGGAGCACGATTTTGACGGCAACATCACCCCGATGGACCACATGCTCCGTGTCCTGAACAGTGCGCGGTACGCCATGATCCACGCCTGATACTGATCTCAGTTTAGAATGCTCATTGTCAAACAGCAAGATTTCGCGCCTGCGGGCCGCGACCAGGTCCGCAGCCGGACCGGCGGCTTTCCGATCGCCCTGGACCTTCGGGCGCAAGCTGCTGCGCGACATGCAGAATTTACTTGAGATCAGGTATGACGGGTTCCGACTGCGAAAGGAAGTGATCCCATGACCCGTTTTATCCCCAGGGAGAAGCTGGGCAAGAAAGCCCGCCGGGAGCTGGACAGCCGCCAGCGCCGGACCTGGCAGTATTCCCCCGTCACCCGGCGGGTGGAGAGCCGGAAGCTCTACAACCGGAAGCGCCTTTCCCGGGAGACCCCGGACACGAGGAGCTTCGGGTTTTTTCTTTTTTGGAGAAAGGACCGGTTCAAGGCCGGCGGCAATTGCATTTCCGCGGCGGATCCGGTATACTCTGGAAAAGAATGGGGGGAGGAGATGTGTCCAAAGCAGGAATTGGTATTCTGGGTGTACTGCTGATGATTCCGCTCAGCATCGGCATCCGTTATTTGTTTGTCTATTTGGTCAAATTCTTCAACTGGATCAGCGAGGGGATCGCCCTTCGGCTCATGAGGCGCAGAATCCCGCCGGAGCTGCGGCAGCCTCTGCCGGTACCGCAGATGGAGGAGGAAATCCCCGGGCTAATGGAAACTCCGCAGATCCCTCTGCTGGCCCAGTGGACCCTGCTCCGGAACAGAGTACATTTGTGGCTTTCTGTGGGTCTTTTTCTGGTGCTGGTCCCGGTGCTGCTTCTGGTCCTTATTGACGATGTCACCTTGCAGTGGCTCGCGGCAGGCATGGCGATTTTCATCCTGGGGATGATGGTGATCTCTGCCTGGCATGATTTTCTTCGGCCGGAAAACAGGTTTGTGGAGGGACTGGAGAAGAATTGGGCGGAGACACTTTCGCCAGCCAAGGAGGAGGAGCGTCTGAAACTGGCTGTCGGACTCGCGGAAGGCTGGAACGAACGGGTGGCCCTGCTGGAGAAGAGTGACCGCAAGCGCGGGGTGGTCCTGCTGTGTGGGGGAGCTGTGCTGGCGGGGCTGCTGACATGGGTCTTGCTGTACAGTACTGTGTTGGTTCGGGAGGTCTCCCCCGGCGTTTACCAGCTCCGCGGGTTCCGGTACCGCCTTCTGGAGGACGGCACGGCGGAAATCACGGGCCATGTGGGGGTTGGAAGCAGCCTGTCCATCCCGGACCGGGTTGGAAACATTCAGGTGACCGCGATCGGGGATGGCGCCTTTGGCAGCTGCTATGATCTCAAAAAAGTCACTCTGCCGGAGGACCTGCGGGAGATCGGAAACAGGGCTTTCGGCAATTGTCTGAATCTCGAGGAAATCCGGTTTCCCGACAGCCTCCGGGTGATCGGAGACAGAGCTTTCATGAGCTGTTGGAGACTACAGGAGAACCGGCTTCCCGCGGGCTTGCAGCGGCTGGGTGATTATGCCTTCGCCGAAGCGGGCTTTTCGCGGCTGGAGCTTCCGGAGGGATTGGAATACCTGGGAACCCAGGCGTTGAATGGCAGCGTTCTGAAGCATGTGACCTTCCCCGACAGTCTGCGGGAGGTGAAGGGAAACCCCTTCTATCGTCCGGGCGGGTCACTGGAGATCGTGATCTCCCCAGACCATCCGACCCTGAAGTGGGAGAACGGCCTGCTCCTGAGCCGGGATGGCACGCGGCTCCTGTCGGCGGTGAACATCGGGGAGTCCTGCGCCGTGCCCGAGGGCGTGCGCTCCGTGGCCGCCTATGCCTTCTTCGGGAATAAGAGCGTCCGGTTCCTGACGCTGCCGGACACCCTCCGGGAGATCGGGATAAATGCCTTTGAGGGGTGCAAGGCGCTGGAGACGGCGGCGCTTCCGGAGGGACTGACCCGTGTGCCGGCGGATGCCTTCCGGGGATGTGAGGCGCTGCGGACGTGTACATTCCCCGGCAGCCTGCGGCAGATCGGCGAACGCGCCTTCTTGGACTGTCACAGCCTGACCCAGGCTCTGCTGCCCAAGGGACTTGTATCCATCGAGAGCAGCGCTTTCAAAAATTGCACAAAGCTGACCCAGGCGGTGCTACCAGAGGGACTTGTATCCATCGGAATCAGTGCCTTCAGCAATTGCAGAAGCCTGACGGAGATCACGCTCCCGGAGAGCCTGCAGGACGTGGCTATTGATGCCTTCGCCGACTGCAAGGGCCTGCAGCGAGTCTTTCTTCCCGCCCGTGAGATTGGCGGAATTTGGTTTTCTCTCGGCAACGTATTCAATAAAGCTCCGGAGACCCTGGTATACAGGGTATACCCCGATACCTGGGCCTTCAGCCAGTGCGTACGTCACGGATATCGCTATGAGCTGGTGGAGGAGTGAAACGCATCCTGATTCCGGCGTGTGAATCAGGATGATACAGAGGGAACAGAAAAGAAAGGAGCCGGTTGTCCTATGAAGAGAATCCTTTGTCTGCTGTGCGCGTTGCTGTTCCTGCTGCCCGCGGCGGTTTCCGCGGAGAAGGAGGACATGCTCTTCCATTTCGACGGGCCGGACGGCGAACCGGCGCTGTGGATGACCTCGGGTTTCTATATGTACGTACCGCTCTCCTGGCGGCGGACGGTGCCCTATGCTCCGGAGGAGGCCGGGACGGTGCTGCGCGCGGAGCTGCGGCGCGTGGCGGCTTACGCCGGACTGGGCCGGCTCTCCTTTGTCAGCCCGAATAACCTCCGGCAGATCCACGACGGGAAAACCGGGCTGATGACCCTGCTGGACTACGCGCTCGTGTTTGCCACCGACGGAACCGACCAGGCGGCAATCATCCCGTCCGAGGGCAACCGGCCCCAGAGGGACGCCGGGACCCTCCTCGGTCAGGAGTACGCCTGGACCGGGGCGGGCGTCGCGCTGGCGGCGCGGCTGGGCCTGAAGCTCGAGCCCTTCCAGACCGCGCCCAGCCGGGATTACCGCTACACCTTCGACAGCGGCGAACAGCTCTTCCAGATGCTGATTTACGCCGTGCTGGGCGGCGAGCCCGCCTGGCTGGGCGACCCGGACGCGCCGCGCGGGGAGGACATGACCGCCTTCCTGCACTGGTTCCTCGCCTGGGCGAGCATGACCCGCTGGATGCTCGGCAGCGAGGAAGGGCCGGCGGATCCGGAGCTCCCCGCGGCGGTGATCCGCTTCGACCCGGAGACGGAGATTCCCTCGCTGACCGTGACCTCGGCGGAGGGCACCACCACCCTGCGCTTCCTGAAGAACGTGGATCTCAAGGCGATCTACGGCTTTCTGATCGGACTGTTCCGGCTCAACGGACTCTCCTCGGTGGACGTGCCTGTCTGGGTGGATATGGGGGACGGCACCATCGCGGTGCTGACGCAGACCTCGGAGGCGTCGGAAGATAACGTCATCCGGGAGTGGCTGGACTTTGCGCTGCTGAGCGAGCGTGCCGCGCTGGGACAGTGAACAGCGCGCAAAAAACCCGGTGCCGCGCCGCGCCCGTCCCTTGTCTCCGGCACCGGATTATGCTACAATAGCCGCACGGAACCCTATCGCGAGATCACTGCAGATGGAGGAGAACGCCATGCAATTCGGTCATTTCGACGAAACCCGGCGGGAGTATGTCATCACCGACCCCCGCACCCCCAAGCCCTGGGCGAACTACCTTGGATCCCCGGCCTATGGCGCGATCGTGACCCAGAACGCCGGCGGCTACTCGTTTGTGAAGTCCGGCGCCGCCGGGCGCATCCTGCGCTATACCTTCAACCAGTTTGACGAGCCCGGCCGCTATGTCTACCTGCGGGACGAGGCGGACGGCGATTTCTGGTCCGCGTCCTGGCGGCCCGTGGAGAAACCGCTGGACCAGTACCGTACCGTCACGCGGCACGGCACCGCCTACACCGAGATCGAGTCGGCGTACCGCGGGATCAAGAGCAAAGTGCTCTACTATGTGCCGCTGGACGCCACCCACGAGGTCTGGCGTGTGAAGGTGCGCAACGCCGGGGACACCCCGCGGAAGATCGGCGTGTTCGGCTACTGCGAGTTCACGACCGAGAGTTTTTACACCCAGGACCTGGTGAACCTGCAGTACACGCAGTTCATCACCGTCACCGAGTTCCACGGGGACCACATCCTGCAGCGTATCAACCAGTTCTGCAACCTCAACGAGGAGGGCGAGAACGGCAAGGAGCGCTTCTTCGGCATGACGGGCAGCCCTGTGGCGAGCTTCGCCGGACGGCGCGAGGGCTTCCTGGGCATCCACCGCTTCAGCGAGCCCCAGGGCGTGCTGGACGGCAAGCTGGACGACACCCCGAACTACAACGGCAATCCCTGCGGCGCGCTGCATACTGTGCTGGAGCTGGCGCCCGGCGAGGAGAAGACCATCGCCTTCGTCCTGGGCGAGAAGGGCGAGCGCGAGGCGAAGGCGCTCCTGGCGCGCTACGCCGATCCCGCCGCGACGGTGGACGCCGAGGAGCAGGCGCTGATCGACTACTGGCACGCGGAGCTCGACCACCTGAAGATCTGCACCCCGGACGCGGACCTCAACACCATGGTGAACACCTGGAACGCTTTCCAGTGCTTCACAACCTTCGTGTGGAGCCGCGCGGCCTCTCTGATCTACTGCGGCGAGCGCAACGGCTACGGCTACCGCGACACGGTGCAGGATATCCAGGGCATCATCCATCTGGATCCGCAGATGGCCAAGGAGCGCCTGGTGTTCATGCTCTCCGCGCAGGTGCACCACGGCGGCGGCCTGCCGCTGGTGAAGTTCACCCACAACCCCGGCCATGAGGACACGCCGGAGCAGGAGAGCTATGTGCGCGCCACCGGCCACCCGAAGTACCGCGCGGACGACGCGCTGTGGCTCTTCCCCACGGTCTACAAGTACATCGCCGAGACCGGCGACAAGGCCTTCATGGACGAGGTGATCCCCTTCGCGGACTATGACGAGGGCACCGTCCTGGAGCACCTGAAGCGTGCGATCGACTTCACGCTGAACCACCTGGGCAACCACCAGCTGCCCGCCGGCCTGCACGCGGACTGGAACGACTGCCTGGTGCTGGGCGACAAGGGCGAGAGCTCCTTTGTGGCCTTCCAGTTCTACTATGCGCTGCGGATCCTGGACGAGCTGATGCCCGAGAGCGCGGAGAACGCGGAGTACCGCGAATTCCTGCACAAGACGGCCGCGGACTTCCTCAAGCGGATCAACGAGTGCTTCTGGGAGGACGACCGCTTCCTGCGCGGCATCCGCGACGACGGCGTGATCATCGGCTCCAAGCACGACCCGGAGGCCTCCATGTGGATGAACCCCCAGTGCTGGGCGGTCATCTCCCGCGGCGGCACCGCGGAGCAGAACACGCTGGCCATGGAGAGCGTGCACCGCGAGCTGAACACGCCCAACGGCGTCGAGCTCATGGCCCCCTGCTACCGGAAGCACTATTTCGAGGGCGCCCGGATGCGGCTGTTCAACCCGACTACCAAGGAGAACGGCGGCGTGTTCTGCCAGGCGCAGGGCTGGGCGATCCTCGCCGAGTCCCTGCTGGGCCACGGCGACCGCGCGTTCCAGTACTTCAAGGAGTCCTGCCCCGCCGCCTACAACGACCGCGCCGAGATCCGCGAGGTCGAGCCCTATGTGCACAGCCAGTTCATCGAGGGCCATGAGACGCCCCAGCCCGGCCGCGCACATGTGCACTGGCTGACCGGCACCGCGTCCACGGTCATGGTGGGCTGCGTGGAGGGCATCCTCGGCCTGCGCCCGACCCCCGACGGCCTGCGCGTGGATCCCGCGATCCCCGCGGAGTGGCCCGGGTTTACGATGGACAAGACCTTCCGCGGCAAGCGGCTGCACATCACCGTCGACAACGCCTCCCGCAGCGGCAGCGGCGTGAAGCAGCTTCTGCTGGATGGCGTCCCCACCGACGCCCGCGTCCTGACGGAGGACCTCCTCCGCGACGGGATGGAGATCAAGGTGGTTCTGTAAAACGCATCCCTTCCCCCGCCGGAGCGCAAGGCCCCGGCGGGTTTTCTGACGGAAATGTTTCATGTGAAACAGAAAACCCCGGAGCCCGCATGGGCCGCCGGGGCTGAGGCTCGATCGTGCAGTTAGTTGGTCAACCAGTCCAGCGAATCGGGGTAGGTGTAATTGAGTCCATTTTCATTGCAGTACTGAGCTGCATAGCTGTTGCGAGGTACGGTGAGGGTTAGGTAATTGCATCCAGTGAATGCTCCAAACCCAATTTTCATTACGCTGTCTGGTATTACTACGCTAGCTAGATTGGTGCAGTTGGAGAATGCACTATGCCCGATGTCTGTAACATTGTTCGGTATTGTAACGCTAATCAAACTTTCACAGTATTGAAATGCTGAAATCCCAATACTCGTCACACTGTCTGGAATTTTAACGCTTGCCAGTCTGAAACAGTAACAAAAGGACATATCTCCAATACTTGTTACATCGTTTGGAATTGTTATACTGGTTAGGTTAGAACAGCTGCTAAATACATGATTACCAATGCTTGTTATACTATTCGGAAGAGATATACTGATCAGGTTAGTGCAACCAACGAAGGCGTTATCCCCTATGCTCGTTACACTGTCTGGGATATTCACATCCGTCAGATTCTTACAGGATTCGAACGCAGAGTTCTCAATAGTCAAAGTTCCTTCAGGAACTGAATAAATCTTCTCAGAACTTTTCATAGGATACCAAACTAGACGACTATCCAGCTTACTGATTAACGCTCCATCGATGACAGTAAGGGTTGGATGATCAGGAGAGATAATAATAGATGAGAGATTACCGCAATACCTAAATGGATTTGCATGAATGCTTGTCACGCTGTCTGGTATTGTTAAGCTGATAAGATTCATATTATTATAGAATGCATCAATTCCGATAGATTTAACCCCTTGTGGAATGGAATACACCTCTTTTGCTAATCCCATTGGACAGCATACCAACAGTTTGTCAGGTTTGTAGAACAGAACTCCATCGATTACAGCCAGTGTTGGATGATCCGGGGAGATGCGCATTATTTTAAGATTTTTGCAATCTTCGAAAGGATTGGCTCCAATACTCGTCACGCTGTCTGGTATTATAATTTTTGATAAACTGTCACAGCCAGAAAAAGCCCAATTTCCGATTCTTGTTACACTATCCGGAAGGATTACATCTATTAAATTTCTACAGTTAGAGAACGCATAATCCCCGATATCTGTCACGTTATTTGGGATTGTTACACTTGTCAGAGGACTAAACAAGTAGGAAATAAATGCACAATCTCCAATACTTGTCACCGTAATACCATCCAATTTCTCCGGTATTACTAGTTCACTAGCTTTGCCACGATATTTTGTTATTCTTGCGGTGCCATCTTCTATAAGGATGTACTCGAAATCCCCGCTGTTTTTCTTTTCTGGTTCTGAGGATTCTGTATATACGATAGAACAGTAAGACAAGAGCAAAGCGAAAGCGAGCAGCAGAGAGAAGACGCGTTTCATTGTCAGACCTCCTAATGAAAAAAGCTTGATATTAGGTGTATTATACCGCTTCTTCGAAATAGAGCAAGAGGCGAACCTTACCTACTACAAATTATACATAATACTGATCTCAAGTAAAACTGCAAATTCAATAACAGTATGCAGCCGAAGGTCCAGGGCGATCGGAAAGCCCTGGTCGCGGCCCGCAGGCCGCGAAATTCTGCCTTTGAAAGAAGCATATAAAACTGAGAACAGGATAAAACGTATCTCTTCCCCCGCCGGAGCGCAAGGCCCCGGCGGGTTTTCTGACGGCATTGCTTCATGTGAAACAGAAAACCCCGGAGCCCATGTGGGCTGCCGGGGCGAGGAATGCAGTTATCATTCCGAATTCCGCATACCGAATTGAGAATTACTCCGCAATATCAATATTCACGCCCGTCAGGCCGACATACGCGCCCTGGGCGGCCTCGGATGCGTCTGCGTGGGCGATCAGCCACTTGTTCCGGGCCCAGAGCAGCTTGTCCTCGTCGTTGGCCTCGGTGATGGCGGGCTTGTCGGTGTTGGTGCCCAGGGGCAGCACGACCGCCACCCGGAAGCCGCTGTCGTCCACCTGGCAGGGGGCATAGTGCAGGCTGGTCTCATAGACCTGCACCACCGCGCCGGCGGGGGCGCGGAAGGCCTTCACCTTCGCGGTGTCCAGCTTGCCGTCGACGAAGTCCTCCATCTTGGCCAGCAGCAGCACGAAATCCCCGGTGCCGATGTTCAGCTCGCTGTCCCGGTGGTACTCCAGGCAGTTGAGCTTGGTGTTGTGGCCCCAGCACATGCCCAGCTGCACCGGCATGCCGCCGTAGGCGCGGTCGCGGACCTCCGCCAGGATGCCGCAGGCCTCCAGGGAGGCGATGCCGGGCTCGTAGGCCACGCCGCTCTCGGGCAGCACGATGGCCTCCATGGCCGCGCGGAGCTCCGCCGTGTCATACCCGCCGAGCACCTTGCCGTAGGGGCGGAATTCCTCGTCATAGACAGAATACACTTTCATGGTTGCTTCCTCCTGTTCGAATCATGGGTTTCTGCCCTGTATCATTCCCTGTCCGGGGGCGGTTTCCTGCCTTGAAACAGGCGCGCGCGAAAGTTTTCTTCCGCTCAGAACCCCAGGCTCTCGTTGACCAGGATCACGCGGATGCGCCCGGCGTGGCGGGAGAAGCGGGTGATCAGGAACTGGCAGCAGATCGTGTCCGGGGACTTGCAGTCCATGCACAGGCCGGTCTTCGCGCAGGGGGTCTGCAGGCCGAAGCGCTGGGCGTTGATGGGCGCGGCGACATTGCGGGCGCGCTTCATGGCGCTGTCGAGGTCGGGGCAGACCTTGTTCATGCCGATGATCATCAGCACGTGCTTCGGGCCCTGGGCGATCGCGGAGACGCGGTTGGCGTTGCCGTCGATGTTGACGAGGATGCCGTCCTGGGTGAGGGCGTTGGCGCTGGAGAGGAAGTAGTCCGCGTCGTAGGCCAGGAGCATGGCCTCGCGCTTGTCGGCGTAGGTGTCCCGGTCGATGAAGCGGTAGGGGCCGTTTTTCAGCGCGTCCACCAGGCCGATTTCATGGGCGCTCATGGCGCCGCCCATGGTGACGCTGCTGCCCTCGGGGATCCAGGCGAGCGCCTGCGCGAGGGCCTCCTCGCGGGTCGCGGCCCAGGAGGCCTCCATGTTGCGGCTCTGCAGCCCCTGGATGACTTTCTGCGCGAGCAGTTCGTTGCGTTTGGTGATCATCTCGTTCATGGGGTTCGCTCCTTTCTCATGCTAATCTCAAGTAAAACTGCGAATCAGGTAAAGGCATGTAACCGAAGGTCCAGGGCGATCGGAAAGCCCTGGTCGCGGCCCGCAGGCCGCGAAATCTCCCTGTTGACATTTAGCACACGATACTGAGATCAGTATCAGACAGGGGATTCGTCCTGCCCCCAGACCTCCCACTGCCGCAGGGAGGGGAAGGCGGAGGGGTCCGGGCTTTTGATCAGGCGCTCCAGGCGGAGCCAGCGGACGCGGTGGCTGCCGAGGGGGATCCACTGCCGGTCGCCGGTTTTCTCGAGGGGGAAGGCGATGTCCGCGCCATCGGAGAGGAGCACGTGGCCCTCCGTCCACCAGGCGTCGTGCGGGAAGTCCGCCCGCAGGGTCAGCGCCATGGCGTCCACGCGCACCTCGCGCCCCAGGTCGAGCAGGCACCAGGCGTCCTCCCGGGCGCCGATCCCCCAGCTCTGGAAGGGCCACTCGCCGTGGAAGGTATTCATCCGCAGGCCGTCGATCACGTTCCGGGCGCAGAAGCAGGCCTCGCCCCGGGTCTCCACGTTGGCGGTGCAGTGCGGGAAGAAGTCCGTGTCGCCCCGGAGGTCCGCCGGATTGCAGGCCAGATTCCGGCGCGCGGCGATTTCCGCGGGCGTCATCACCCGCGCCTGGAGAATATGCCGTTCTGCCTCAAAGGTCCCCGGCGCGTAGGCCAGGCGGTGTTCCCCGGCGGGCACGGTCCAGGTCATGCCGCCCTGCGGACAATAGACCTCGCCCGCAGGCATCGCCTGGTCCAGCTGCAGCCGCAAATGGGCCGCGCCGCGGATCAGCACCGTGTCCCCGGGCCGGTAGACCCGGTCCAGGCAGAGCAGCGCCTCCTCCGGGTGTTCCGCGAAGGCCAGCCGCTCGCCGGCCGCGTCCCTCACCTCAATGGATATCATGCGCTCACCTCACCGCCAGAGCATCGGGTCCGTGCCGTTCAGCTTCGCCAGGGCTTCCATCAGGAAATAGTCGCCGTAGGTGATGTTCGTGTGCCGGCCGGCGCCGTCGTCGTGGTAGCTGGCGGTGCAGTGGGTGAGCAGGCCCAGGCGGGACGCTCCCCAGTCGCAGCAGCGGTCCAGCAGGCCGTCCACCAGCTTCAGCGCGGCCTGCTGCCAGGCGTCGTCGCCGGTGATCTTTGCCAGCTCCTGCAGGCCGCAGGCGGCGATGGCGCCGGCGATGTTGTCCAGGCGCTCCTCCTCCGGGGGCTGGCAGAAGTCGCAGTCCGTCAGGCCGTCCGGACGGATATGCGCCGCGAAGTTCGCGGCGATGCGCCGGGCGGCGTCGAGGTACCGGGGATCCTCCGTGTTGAGATACGCCAGGGTGAAACCATAGAGCCCCCAGGCCTGGCCGCGGCTCCACTGGCTGCCTAGGCAGTAGCCCTGGCCGGGGTGCTCCCGGACCCGGGCGCCGGTGGCCGGATCGAACTCGATGATGTGGCTGACGGAGCCGTCCGGCCGCAGGAACTCCCGCAGGGACGTGTCCGCGTGGATGCGCGCGACGTGCGCGAAGCGCGGATCTCCGGTCTTGCGGCTGGCCCAGAAGAGCAGCGAGAGGTTCATCATGCAGTCGATGATCGCGTAGCCCGCCTGGCTCGGATGGTTCCAGGCGCGGATGTAGCCACTGGGGTTGAAGCGGCCCATCAGCAGGCTCGCGGCGTGCAGCGCGTCGGTCTCCGCCTGCTCGTCGCCCGTGAGCTTCGCGTCCGCGCCGGCGGCGATCAGGTACATGAAGCCCACGTCGTGGTTCAGGAAGCGGAAACGGCGCAGCTCGTCCGCCAGCAGGGCCTCCACGCGGCGCGCCTCCGCCTTGAAGGCCTCGTCGCCCGTGGCCGCGAAGCACTGCCACATGAGCGCCGGCCAGAAACCGCCGGTCCACCAGCTGTTTCCGTCGTAGGGCGAGGCGATCCAGCGGCCCTCCTCGCTCTTGTAGGGGATCAGGCCCTCCTGCGCGGCCAGCGCGGCTCCGCGGCGGAATTTCTCTGCGGCCTTCGCGAAGGCCTCCTCATAGCGTGTCGGCAATTTGCATGACCTCCTTTGGGACCCCGTCCGGGGGCGCGTCCCCCGCGTCGGTGAACACGGCGCACACGAGCGTGTGCTCCCCGGGCGCGAGCTCCGCGCGCAGCATGGGCAGCACTGTCCGGGGGAACATCAGGTTGGTGTTGGGCTCGGGATGGATCACCTCGCCGCGCGCATAGCCCGCGAGCGCGTAAATCGCGCTGGTGCCATAGGCGCCGTGGGCGAGAGCGCTGTTCTCATCGGCTGAGAGCGCGCTGGAAACCCGGTCGCAGGGACGGCCTGCCGGCCAGTCCTTCCGGACGGCGAAGGCGCCCTCCGCGATCTCCAGCGGCAGCTCCGTGCGGATCCGGTGCCGGCGGATGTGCCACATCCCCATGGGCACGACCGCGGTGTCGACCGTAACGCCCTCCATCGGCGACCAGGTGCAGGTGACGCGGTCCTCCCGGAGCTCAAACGTTTCGCAGCCGGAGCGCGTGTGCCAGAGGTCCTTCCCCTGCCGCTTCACGGCCAGCATGGAGTCGAAGGCGCCCTTCTGCAGGGTCGTCGCCTCCTTGATGACGGAGAAGGCGAACTGCGTCGAGTAGGCGAACTTCTCGTACTTCTCGTCCTCGTGCATGTGCTCCCAGGCGTGGTTGCCGGCGGTATAGGCCACGGCCTGCCGGTTCTCCGCGTCCCGGGTGATCAGCAGGCGCACTTGCTCGTCCAGGAAGACGCGCGGCGGGGTATAGGGCTTCTCATCCGCCTGCCAGAAGGGGTGGTCCTCCGGCAGCGCCAGGGCGAAGAAGGTCTTGAGCCCCCAGTAGGGCGAGCCCGGCGCGTTATAGCCCTCCGCGGCGCAGAGGTTCGGGTAGCCGTAGCCCACCGTCAGGCAGCCGCCCCGGTCGAAGATCGGCATCGAGAGCCACCAGCGCAGGTTGCGCAGCCAGAGTCCCTTGATCTCGCCCCAGTCCAGGCCCTCCGCCGTGATGCCCGCAAAGGCCATCGCCGCCCAGAAGGAGCCCTGGCAGAAGCGGTAGGTGAGGCTCCGGCCGTAGGGCAGCGCGCGCCCCTCCCGGTCGAACCAGCAGGCGAAGCGCGGCGCGATCAGCTTCGCGCGCTCCGCGAAGCGGGCGCAGCGCTCCGGATCGCGCTCCCGCATGGCTGCGAGATATACCAGGCTGTAGAAATGGAACCCCCAGATGGTGTAATAGTCCCGTTTGGTGGGGTAGTCGAAATACCAGCCGTCGCCGACATAATGGCTCTCCATCATGTCCAGGTCCTCCCGCAGACGGTCCTCGTCCACCGGCTGTCCTACCCGCAGGAAGCCGATGTTTACGAGAATCCGGAAGAAGCGCCAGTTGTTTTTCGGCATGTCGTGCCGGTTGATCTGGTTCAGCCAGGCGAACAGATGCTCCCGCTGCGCCGGGGTGAGCTCCTCCCAGAAGCGCTCCGGGCAGAAGCACAGCCCCGTGCCGATCACCGCCATCTCGACCATCCGCTGGTCGTAGGGGCCGATGTCTCCCCAGTACTCGGGGTGGTCCGGGTCGGTGCCGTGGATCAGGCCCTCGCGCCATGCCGTCCAGAAGGGTTCAGCCTCCGGGCACTTTCCGATCAGCATCGGCACCAGCGCCCACAGCACGCGGGAGTAGCCCTCCATGCCGGCCACGTCCTCGGAGTAGTGCGCCGAGCCCTCGCCCACGATCATGCGGGCCTTGCCCGGGGTCAGGCACGCCAGCGCCGGGCGCAGCAGCGCCACCGCCGCGTCCACCAGATCCTGCCGGGTTTTCAGGGGGTTCGCCTTCGTCCATTCAGGCATGCGGATCGCTCCCTTCCACGGTAAATGTTCTGTCGTGCGCGCGGGACGGCGCGGCGGTCAGGCGGATCCGCCAGAGGCTCCCGGGGTAGCACGCCGCCATGCGGGGATCGTCCACCGGGCGCTCCTCCGCCTCCGCGCGCAGCTCCGGGGAGAATCGGATCCGGATGCCCCCGGCGGTGCAGCAGCCCGCCTCCAGCGTGGGTTCATGCCGCAGCAGGAACACCCAGGTCATGGGCTTTGCCTCCCTGAGGGCGATCTCGTCCCGCAGCGTCAGCCCCCGCTCCGTCAGCGTGAGCGCACGGCGCAGGGTGCCGACACAGGCCTCCGGGCCGTAGGCGTCCGCCAGGTCCAGGGACAGCCCGTCGGGGAGCAGCGCAACCTCCCTGGCGGCGTGCGCCGCGCCGGGCTGCTGTTCCGCCCCGCCGATCAGCGGCAGATTGTGCCAGGCGGAGCGCGTGTTCCAGAGCTCATAGCGCCGGTCGGAGAAGGTCTTCGCGGTGTAGGTCATGTTCCCCGCGTCCACGATCTCCGGCTCGCCGTTCCGGAACAGCAGGAAGGAGCCCACGTCGTTGTGGTTGTGGCTCTCGCCGTTGTGGCCGCCCTTGCAGGCGAGGGTCCAGGCGCCCCGCCGCACCACGCGCAATTGCAGGTCCGGGAGCCAGGTGTCCCCGGGCGCGGTCTCCGGCAGCGGATTTCCCGCCGGGTGGAACAGCAGGGACAATAGCCGCGTCAGATGCGGCACATCGCTCAGCTGACGGTCCAGGGAGCCGCGGACACGCTGCCCCAGCGCGGTGAGCGCCGGCTCGCCGAGCTTTTCCCCGGCGAACTGCAGCCGCTCCCCGGAGAGGAAGGGCCGCGCGTCGCAGTCCGCGAAGTTCACGAACCAGCCGCCGCCGAGCTCCGCGCACAGCGGGAAGCGCAGGATGTTCCGGATCTTTGGCTCGTTCCACAGCCGGATGCCCGCGACCTTCTCCAGCAGCTCCAGGCAGTCCAGCAGCGCGCCGCCGGCCATGTTCCAGTAGCCCGCGCCCTCGTCGCAGCCGCCGTCCGCCGGCACGACGTCCAGCCAGCGGTCGAGCATTGCCCCGGCGCGGACCACCAGCGCCCGGCGGTGTTCCCCGTCCATCGGGTTCAGGAAGGCGCACCAGAGGATATTGGACAGGATCCACGGCGTCCAGTTGCACAGATCCTTCCGGATAAAGCCCATCCACCAGAACTCGTCGCAGGTCATGAAGGGCGTGAGGATGCGCCGCTCCAGCTCCCGCCGCACGCGGGCGGCGAGCATCGGCGTGACCGCGTCCAGCCGCTCCCGCAGCAGAGCGCAGGCGATCGACAGGATCATGCCGGTCTGCGCCGAAAACAGGTCGATGTACGGCGCGTCCGGGTCCGGCAGCGGAAATTCCGCCGGGGAGGGTGCGCCGGGGATCGGGTTCACGTTGTGCGCGGAGATCACCCAGCTGGTCTCCTCGCAGAGCAGCCAGAGCCCGTCGACGACGTCGTCCAGCGGCGCGTCCGGCTCCGCGCAGCAGCGCAGGACCGCCCAGCAGAGCTTGCGGCGGCGGCTGAAGTAGGGATCCTCGTCGGCCTTCCGGCTGCCCGTATGGACAAAGGCAAGGAAGCCCGTCGCCGTGCGCATGGGCCAGGGCTTCTCCGCCCACGCCGCCGCGCGGGAGAGGATCTCGCCCCGCATTGCCGGGTCGATGCTCTCCCAGGCGGGATCCCCCGCCGGCGGCACCAGCGCCGGAATCCCCTCATCCGGCAGCGGGCTCAGCTTGTTCAATAGCTCAAACATCTCGAATTCCGCCTTGTACTGAGCTCATACTAATCTCATACTGATCTCAGTTTCGTATGTTATTGTCAACTGCGGGATTTCGCGGCCTGCGGGCCGCGACCAGGGCTTTCCGATCGCCCTGGACCTTCGGATACATGCTGTTGCTTGATTTGCAGTTTTACTTGAGAGCAGTATCAGAAACAGCAGGACTTTCCGATCGCCCCGGACCTTCGGCATGTGGCCTTCTTGGTTCTTCTTCCGCCCCGGAAGAAGAACACGTTAATCTTTTGCCCCTTACCCCTTCAGTCCGCTCGTCGCAATGCCCTCGATGAAGTAGCGCTGGAGGGCGAGGAAGACGACAGAGACCGGGACCAGGGAGACGACCGAGGCCGCCATGATCAGGTGGTAGTCGGAGGAGTTCTCCTGGATGAAGCGGCGCAGGCCGACCTGGATGGTCTTGTTCTCGTCGCGGGTCAGGTAGATCATCGGGCCCATGAAGTCGTTCCAGGTGCCGACGAAGGTGAAGATGACCAGCGTCGCGATGGCGGCGGTGGACAGCGGCAGCATGATCCGCGCCCAGATGCCGTATTCGCTCAGGCCGTCGATCCGCGCGGCCTCGCAGAGCTCGTCGGGGATATTCTGGTAGAACTGCCGCATCAGGAACACGCCGAAGGCGGAGAAGGCCTGCAGCACCATGATCGCCAGCAGCCGGTCATACAGGCCCATGGAGCGCATCAGGATGAACTGCGGCAGCATGTAGGCCTGCCACGGCACCGCGATGGTCGAGATATAGCACAGGAAGAGCACGTCCCGCCCCTTGAAGCGCAGCTTGGCGAAGGCGTAGGCCGCGAAGGAGGAGGTCAGCGTCTGGATCAGGGTAACGCAGATGGCGATGATGGCTGTGTTCTTGAAGTAGGTCAACATCGGCACCTTGGTCCAGATCAGGGAGTAGTTCTCCCAGTGAAAGGTCTCCGGAATCCAGCGCATCGGGAAGGAGAAGACCTCCCGGTCCAGCTTCAGGGAAGCCGAGATCATCCACACAAAGGGGATCAGCGTGAACGCGGAAAGCGCTATCAGCACGAGATAGATCAGAATCTTGCCGATCGGGAAGCGGCGTACCTGGGTCATGAGCTCAGCCTCCTTTCTCAGTTATTGGCGTAGCGCTTTTCCATGCGGAACTGGAGGATGGTCACCAGCAGCACCACCACGAGCAGCACCATGGCGATGGCGCTGGCCAGGCCGTAGTGGTAGTTGTTGAAGGCTTCCTGGTAGATATAGAGCACCAGCATCTTGGTCGCCCGGCCGGGGCCGCCCTCGGTCATGATGTAGACCGTGTCATAGATCTTGAAGCAGCCGATGATCAGCATGATCGAGGCGAAGAAGGTCGTGGGGCGCAGCTGCGGGAGCGTGATGGCCCAGAACTGCTGCCACTTGTTCGCGCCGTCCACGGTCGCCGCCTCGTAGAGCTCGCGCGGAATGCCCTGCAGCGCGGCGAGATAGATGACCATGTAGTAGCCCATATTTCGCCACACGCTGACGAGCACGATCGCCCAGAAGGCCATGGTGCCGTCCGCCGTCCAGCTCTTGTTGAAGGTACTGCCCAGCGACATGAGCATCTGGTTGATCGGGCCGTTTTTCATCAGCATGAAGTTCCAGCACACGCAGATGGCCACCATCGAGGCGACGTAGGGGAAGAACAGAACCGCCCGAAAGGCCACGGCGCCCTTGACCGCCTTGTTGAGCACCAGCGCCAGCACGATCGCGGCCACCAGCGAGAGCGGCACGGTGACCGCCGTGTAGAAGACGGTGTTCTTCAGCGAGATGCCCAGGTCCACCTTGTTGAAGAAGTAGTCCAGTCCGCCGAAAAAGCCCAGCTCCCCCATCTTCTGGCCGACCTTCACGGACTTGAAGATGGAGGCGTAGTTGTCCAGACCCACCCACTGCATCGAACTGAGGGCGCCGCCCTTCCACTCGGTGAAGGACATGACGACCGACAGAATCACCGGTACCAGGGTAAAGATCGCGAAGCCGATAAAGTTAGGCGCGAGGAAGGAGTAGGCGATCAGCGTATTCTTCCGCTCGAGCCGGGACATGCTGTATTTCTTGCGCCGCTGTCCGGCGGGGACCGGTTTGGCAGTCATAGGGCATCCTCCTTGCGGGTGTGATGGCGGGTTCCGGAGAAAAACCGGGCGGGAGGAGCGGGGTGAACCGCTCTTCCCGCCCGGTGGGTGTGAGCTTGCGTGCGGATTATTCGCCCAGGACTTCGGCCACGCGCTCGTTCATGTTCTCGATGCCCTCCTCGATGGAGATCTCACGGGACATGATGGCGCTGTGCTCCTCGCCCAGGATGTTGGAGATCTGCGCGGTGAACTCCATGCCGGGGATCTCGATGGCCACGTAGGTGGGCAGCAGGGAGGCCTTGGAGGTCTCGTCGGCCGGGAAACCCTCGATGGCGGACATGACGTCGGCGACGCCCTCAGAGACCCACGCGGGACGGTTGCCCGTGCCGGCGGTCACCTTGGAGCCTTCCTCGCCGCAGAGCCACGCGATGTAGTCCCAGGCCAGGTCCTTTTGCTCGGACAGGTTGTTGATCATGGCGCCGGTCAGGTTGCCGAAGGTCGCGCCCGCCTGGACGCCTTCCTTGGTCGGCATCGCGGCCAGGCCCCAGTTCTTCACGTTGTAGTCGCCGCTGGCGATGTTGGTGATCAGGGTCGCCACATACCAGTAGCCCATGGGCATCATGGCGATGTTGCCGTTGCCGAACGCGCCGGAGTAGTGCAGGCCGGCCGCGCGGATCTCGGAGTAGGACATGCAGGCGCCCGCGTCCTCGAGATCCTGGATCAGCTGATAGAAGTAGGCCAGATCGTCATAGTTGCCGTCGACCAGGGTGTTCACGCCGTCGGCCACGGTGTAGTTGACAGCGGTG
This sequence comes from Clostridia bacterium, assembly GCA_017508975.1. GTDB lineage: Bacteria > Bacillota > Clostridia > Christensenellales > Aristaeellaceae > RUG11272. Next base: position 67,944 of record JAFWQU010000007.1, read on the forward strand.
GACAGCCAGGTGTGATAGTGAGTGCCGTACACGTTCTCATCCGCCGCGTGGATGGCCAGGGCGGCCTCCTTGTACTGCTCCCAGGACCAGTCGTTGGTCGGATAGGCCACGCCCGCCGCGTCGAAGAGGTCCTTGTTGTAGAACAGGATCTCGAAGTCGGAGCGGAAGGGCAGCGCGACCTGCTTGCCGTCGAAGGCATAGTTGGTCTCCATGCCCACGAAGCCGGACAGATCATAGTTGGCGGCCTTGATGTAATCGCTCATGTCATAGGTGTAGCCCGCCTCGTACCAGTTCAGCAGCGCGGGGATATCCTTGACCATGTAGATGTCGCTCTTGTCCTGGCCCGCCAGCATGGCCGCGACCTTGGTGTCGTAGTCCTGGCTGGACACGTCGATGTACTCGATCTTCACGCCGGGATGGCTGGCCTCGTAGGCCTCCTTCTGGGCGGTCAGGTAGCCGGTGGTGTTGGCGTCCCAGGCCACGATGGTCAGGGTCTTGGTCTCATCGGCCAGAGAGAAGCTGACCAGGGAGATCAGCATCATGGCGGCGAGCACCAGCGCGATGGTTTTCTTCATTGCGGATTCCTCCTTACATTCTTTATCGAAACCGGTCAACCGGTCTGATACGGTGATGAAAGGGATTTACATTCACGGTCCTTCTGATCCTCTTCGGATGTCATCCATGTTCAATTATAGCCCGTTTCGTCGGGTTGTCAAGAGGAAAATGAAAATTACCGCACATATTTCCTTGAAAATTCATGTAAACTGATGAAAATTTTTCATTCCGCTCTTGCTTTTTTTCATTCTTGTTCTTATAATACAGACAGAGCGCGGATGCGCGGGAAAGGAAACGATGGACTATGAAGGAGAAACAGCCCACGATCGTCGACGTGGCGGAGCGGGCAGGCGTCTCGATCGCGACGGTGAGCCGCACGATCTCCGGGGGAAGCGTCTCCGGGGAGACGCGCCGCCGGGTCGAGGAGGCCATGCGCGAGCTGGATTACCGGCCGGCGGGGGCGCGCGGCGGACACCGGGGCGGCGAGCGGGACATCGCGATGGTGATCTCCTCGCAGACGAGCCCCTACTATGCCGCGATGTGCGAGGGTATGACCGCGGAGGCGGCGCGCGGCGGCTACCGGCTGCTCTCGCTGAACTATCCGGACACCACGCCCTGCGAGACCATCGCCGCCGATCTGCTGAGCCTGAAGCCCGCGGGCGCGCTGCTCGCCGGGTACATGGTGGAGCGCAGCGCCGCGCAGGACAGCATCCGGGACTGCCTCCGCCGCCTGCAGCAGGCGATGCCCCTGGTGGCCATCGGGCCGCCCATCGACGGCATCGAGTGCCCGCGGCTGACTTCCGACCCGGGCGCCTGTGTCCGCAAGAGCATGGCGCATCTGTACAACCTCGGCCACCGGCGGATCGCCTTTGTAGGCGGGGACCGCAGCGCGCGCTTCAGCCTCCTGCGGGAGGGCGCCTATCTGGAGGAGGTGCGCCGCCTGGGCTGCCGGGAGGATCCCTCCTATCTGGTGCAGACCGGCTGCAACGCCCCTGCGGGTGAGCTCGGGGTGAGCATTCTGCTGGCGAACCACGCGCCGCAGGACTACCCCACCGCGATCCTGGCGATTAACGACCTGACGGCGCTGGGCGCCCTGCGGCAGCTGCAGCGCATGGGGATCCGCGTGCCGGAGCAGATGGCGCTGGTGGGCTGCGACAACGCGTTCTTCGCGCCTTACCTGACGCCCTCGCTGACCACGGTGGATCTGCACCCCTACGAGCACGGGCGCTCGGCGATGGCGGAGCTGATCATGTCGATCAGCGCCGGACATCCGATCTCGTTCAACCAGTCCTACGAGAGCAGCCTGATCGTCCGCGAGAGCTGCGGCGCCGCGCTGGGCACGCGGAGCTTTGACTGACAGAAATTAAGGAGACGACCGTTATGCTGTATCCGCAGGCCAATGCCGCCCGCACGGTTCTGGACCTCTCGGGCGTGTGGGATTTCAAACTCCGGGAGGATTCTCCCTGGGAGCCGATCGCCGTGCCGGCCTCGTACAACGACCAGAGCCCGGACCCCGCCTACCGGAATTACGCCGGGGTGAGCCTGTACCGCACCCGTTTCACGATCCCGGCGGCGCTGCGCGGACAGCGGCTGGCGCTGCGCTTCGACGCGGTGACGCACAGCGCCCGCGTGCTGCTCAACGGTGAGGAGATCGGCCGCCACCGGGGCGGCTTCCTCCCCTTTGAGATCGAGCTCGAGGGCAGGATGGCGGCCGGCGAAACCGCGGAGCTCACCGTGGAGGTGGACAACCGCATCAGCCACAGCACGCTGCCCATCGGCACCGAGGGCGCGACCGCCTTCTTCGGCTCGGATAACCCGGGCATCCCCTCCGTGGAGGCCGGAAAGCGCCGGCAGCAGGAGCGGGGCATCAATCTGCCGGCGTTCGATTTCTTCAACTACGCGGGCATCCAGCGCCCGGTGCGCCTGATTGCCACGCCGAAGGCCTATATCCGCGACCTGACCCTGGTGCCGCACCTGGACGGCCGGGTGGACTTCGCGGTGGAGACCGAGGGCGCGGGCGAGCCGCGCGTTGAGATCCTGGACGCGGACGGCGTCTTGGCGGCGCGGGAAGAGGGCCGCGAGGGCACGCTGCGGGTGGCGGAGCCGCGCCTGTGGGAGCCGCGCCCCGGAACGCCCTACCTCTACACCGCGCGGGTGACCTTCGGCGAGGACGTGTACGAACAGACCTTCGGCATCCGCGAGGTGCGGGTGGAGGGCACGCGCTTCCTGATCAACAGAAAACCCTTTCACTTCCACGGCCCCTGCAAGCACGAGGACAGCGCTTTCCACGGCCGGGGCCTCGACCCGTGCCTGAACGTCACCGACATCAACCTCTTCCGCTGGCTGCACGCCAACTGCTTCCGCACGAGCCACTACCCCTACGCCGAGGAGATGTACGCCCTGTGCGACCGCGAGGGCATCGTGATCGTGGACGAGACCCCCGCCGTGGGCATGTGGGCGGACGAGCACTACGGCTGGGACCTGGCGGAGTACCACGCGGAGGTCCTGAAGCAGATGATCGCCCGGGATAAAAACCATCCCTGCGTGGTCGCCTGGAGCCTGGGCAACGAGCCGAATACCGACGTCTATCCGGACAAGGCCTGGGACTACTGGCATCCGCTGTATGAGCTGGCACACCGGCTGGATCCGCAGAATCGCCCGGTGACCCTCGTGGGCTGTCAGAACATCTACGAGCGCGACCGGATCATCCCCGCGATGGACATCGTGTTCATCAACCGTTACTACGGCTGGTACAACCTCTCCGGCGATCTGGAGACCGCCGCCTGGGCCTTCCGGACGGAGCTGGACTGGTGGGCGGACAAGGGCAAGCCCATCGTCCTCTCGGAGTACGGCGCGGACACGATCGCCGGCCTGCACGGCGCGGCCCCGGAGATGTTCACCGAGGAATTCCAGGTGGCCTACTACCGGGCGATCAACGCCTGCCTGGACGAGCGGGACTTCGTCGTCGGCGAGATGCCCTGGAACTTCGCGGATTTCTCCACCTGCCAGGGTCCCATGCGCGCCGGCGGCAACCGCAAGGGCCTCTTTACCCGCGACCGCCGTCCGAAGATGGCCGCCCACTATTTCCGTGAGCGCTGGGCGGCAATGGAGGCCGCCGAAAACACGCCGTGAGGCGGCCTCCGCAGCAAATTTTAGAAAAGACCTTGCACAAAGCGCGAAAATGTGGTATAACCTTCCTGCGGCTCAAAAAAGTCCGCGGGGCATTAGCACAGTTGGTAGAACGAACTACTACTTGTGCACTCCTGCCCCGGAGACATCGAAATCCGACGAGATGTAAAATATGGTCGGAAAAGTTACCAAACAAGGGGCTATAGCACAGTTGGTAGGACGAACTCCTCCTTCTGCACTCCCGCCCCAGGACATCGAAATCCGACGAGATGTAAAATATGGTCGGAAAAGTTACCAGATTAGGGGCTATAGCACAGTTGGTAGAACGAAGGTCAACTTACTCACCCCCACGGACGGCGAAGCGTCCATTGCCCCGACCACAATGGACGATGGAAAATCTGGTCGGAAATCTTACCAAATGGGGCATTAGCACAGCTGGTAG
>JAFWQU010000008.1 GCA_017508975.1 Clostridia bacterium
CCTAGCGCAGGAATATCCGCTAAAGTTATGCTTTGTGCAACGAATGCAGGATTTTCGAAATCGCCACATGTATAAGTGGTCTCACCTGGTTCAGTGCAAGTAGGTTCTAAGGTGATATTCTCCATCATGATTCCGGAAATCCCTATTTCAACATGCTCTGCATCATGGTTGCAGACTCGGGTGGCAGTAACTTCCGTATTCTCCGCATTCCACGTGTAAGTCGGCTCGCCCCAATCATGTCCCAGCGCAGGGACCTCACTACCACCGATCAGCACATAGCCGCACTCGGTGCAGCTCACATAGCTGGTAAAACCAGCCTCCTCGCATGTTGCCGGCACCGCTGCGATAATCGCGTAATGATGCACCGTCAAGGGAATGACTTCTTGCGCAATGATTACCTCGCCGCAGACCGCACAGTGGCTGCCCTCAGTCAGGCCCGTGGCGGTGCAGGTGGCGGCAACCGCTTCGTCCGTCACGGACTCATGTCCAAGTGGATCAATATTGGCCAGCACTTTCGTCTGAACAGCGAAAGCCTCGTTCTCAAAATCCGCACTGGTGTAAGTGGTTTCGCCGGGCTCCGTGCAGGTGGGCTGCAGGGTGATCACAGCGGCTACAGTGACGGTCTCCGTTTCAACATGCTCCGCATCATTGGCGCAGGCCCGGGTGACGGTGACGGAGGTGTTGTCGGCGGACCAAGTGTAGACGGCCTCGCCCCAGCTGTGGCCCAAGGCATCCACATTCTCCAGCGTCTTCGTTTGCACGGCAAAGGCAGCGTTCTCAAAGCCATCGCTGGTGTATGTGGTTTCGCCCATGGTCAGACAGGTGGGCTGCAGGGTGACCTCTGACGTCACCTCGACAGTCTCGGTCTCCACATGGTTTTCGTCGTGACCGCAGACTCGGGTTGCGGTGACGCTGCTGTTATCCTCCGCCCAGGTGTAGGCAACCTCACCCCAGTCGTGGCCAAGGGCGGAGACAACCTCCTGCGCCACAAGGATCTCGCCGCAGACGGCGCAGTGGCTTCCCTCGGTCAAGCCAGTCTCCTCACAGGTCGGGTCAACCGCTTCATCGGTCACAAGTATGTGTTCAATACATGCATCCAAAACCTGAATATCAACGCTGCTGGTTTTATTGCTCTTTGATGTCGCGGTTATCGTGACAAATCCTGGTGCTATACCATGCACGACACCGGTTTTGGCGTCAACTGTCGCGATTGTCGGATCACTGCTGCTGAATGTCACCAGTTGATTTTCCAGTTCCATGTCACGTGTGGTAACATGGGCAGTCAATTGCATATCTCTGCCGGTAATCAGTTTGTCCTGTGGAGCTTCCAGCACTACATTCTGAACCGGGTAGCAGAGATATATCTTGGCAGTGCGGACAATGCCACGCTCGCTGGTGGCTGTTATAGTAACCTCGCCAGGTCTGCTGGTAGTAACATAACCATTTGCGTCCACTGTGGCCAGTTCTGTATTTGAGCATTTCCAAGAAAGACTAATCTCCGCGTCTGCCGGCGTCAGATTTACGACGGATATCGTGCAGTTCTCTGTCATCGCCAGCACCCACGCGGTTGAAGGAGAAAGCTCGAAGTCAGTTGCCGCGGTATAGACAGTGATAGTCACGCTGTCCGAAGCATTGTCGCAACTGGCTGTGATCGTAGCAGTTCCGGGCTGCAGGCCGGTGATCACACCATCCACAACCTGTATCACAGAAGGATTGCTGCTGCTCCAGGTAACTGTTGGATTGTCGAAGTCAGGGAAAACACTGCAGCCAAGAGGGCGCTGATCTCCAACCGCAAAGCGGAAGTTTTCCTCAAGGTCTATACCCCGGATTTCGGCAGGTGTCGTACTGTCGAGCAGAACGATATTTAATCCCTGATCTACCGCCCAGTAATGCGCGTCTGTATAACTATAACAATATACTGTCGGATAACAATTCCCGAAGATGGAAGATCCAAAGGTGGAGACTGATTCCGGTATGACAATTCTTTGAAGTCTGTAACAGTTTGCAAAAGCATAGTCACCAATGCTGGTCACGCTGTCCGGAATCGTGATACTTTCCAAACTTTTACAATAGTAGAAAGCGTCCAAACCAATAGTAGTCACATTGTTTGGAATTGTTATAATTTTTAAAGAATAACAGAAATAAAACGCTTCTTCTCCTATTCTTGTTACAGCAGATGGTATTGATATACTTTCCAAGTTTTCACAACCGAAAAACGCATTGGCTCCTATGGTAGTCATTTTATCGCTGAGTTCTACGGTTGAGATTGATAAACCATATTCTCTCCAAGGAGAGCTCCCTTCTCCATAATCATACATCTCTCCAAAACCGCTGATAGCCAATGTGCCAGTATCATCCAACGTCCAGGTTAGGTTGTCGCCGTTCGCACCGCAGGTACCGGACGCGACAGTATCCGCCATCGCCGCCCCGCACCAAACCACCGCCGCCAAAACAGCAACCGCAATAATCCATCTCAGCGCCTTTTTCATAATTGGTACCTCCATTACAGATAAGAAAATTCGTTCTGAAATTTAGAATAATATACCGCAAAAGGAAGTATTTGTCAATTGAGCATAAACAGTTTCTTCAACAGAAATCTGCCTGCATATCGGCCTTGCTCTACTTGTCGATTTCCCCGGTGTAGATCCGTCTTCCGATGTTCAGTCTTTCTTCTTCGGTGTATTTCATCTCGTGGCCTCCTGTCCACAGCTCTGGGGTTGACTGTTTGTCCGTCTGTGCATGCTTGTCCAGCATACCACTTCTCGGTGTCCAGTTTCTACCCCCTCCGTGTCCAGTTTTAGATTATCACTTCAAGGATAATCGAAAGCTGCCACCAGTCACCCAGATTATACCCTCATTTTCTCCACCAATAGGCTTTTAAAAACCCAGTATCCATGCGGCTTCCGGAGATCCATTTTTGAGCGGGTGGTATAAATGGTCATTTCCCTCAAAAACGGTCTCTATTGGTGGAGAAAAGGATCGCATTTGCATTCTTGCACGAACTTCGTCGATAGATTGCTTACTGCTCGTGCGCCTTCGGCGCAGCTGTTGCTAATACACCTCTGTCCTCCTCCTTGCCTCACTGTTCGCTTCCGCACACGCGCCTTCGGCGCGACTGTTGTCGAAGCTCCTCCCCTCTTCTCGCTTTCCTGCCCTATCACACAGGCGCCTTCGGCGCATCTATTGTTGAAGCGGCCGTACACCTTTCGTGCCCGCTTCTGACGTCACGAGAACGCATGTTCTCGTCATTCATCATTTGCCTATGATGCGAGTTTTTGCTGTGCATTTTGGATCGAGATGCTCGATTTTCCGTTGCTCCACGATACGCACAATGATATAATAAGTCGATTCGATTATGATATCAATCGTGCTTTTCGGAGGTGTTTCCAGCATGGATCAGGCGAAAACCAGTCAGTCCTTTCGTTTGAGAACCCCTTCAATTTGCTTAATATAATAATATATTCCCCCTGCGCATAATAAATTTGAAGGGGTTATCATATGAAATCTGTTGCTGACCTGATCCTGGATTTAGCTGCTGACAAGGATCATCAAGAAGACATAACGCTGCTGCCATTGATGTGCGGCACCGGAAAGTCAACGGCTATCAGCGAGCTGATAGGTAGAATCATTCAGCTTGCGAACGAAACACAGAAAGGTATCCTGATCATAACAGACCGTATTGATCGGCTTAATGATTATCTTTCACCAAAGGATCCCGATCTGTGCGAGTATTTGAACGCACATTCAGATGAAATCACAATCATAACACAGGATAATGTGCGTCAGGCTGTCATTCAAATGAAGAAGAGCCCCGTTCTGATGATGACAACACAACGGTTCATCAATCAAACACCCAAGAGCATTGAGAGCTTCATGAAGTGGGGGGATTCCGGAGAACGCTCTATGGTTTTGATCGACGAGCGACCGGAATTGCTGACCGAGATATCTCTGAATGATCTTGCCATGTCCGAATGCGAAGCCGCGCTTCGTGAAACGAGTATCGACACTTCTTTTGTGGAACTCTGGCATCGATGCTTCCTGACGATCAACAAACTACTAAAGTCAGTTTTAGTATCTCCTGACGTATCGGATTTCAGATACAATATAGAACTCCTGCATAAAGGCATCGGCTCCATCAAAGATACCGCCTATTTTTTCTGCAGCCCCAGACGAGAAGGGGATCCGCTCAATATCGATGAGCAGCTGAAAACTTTCCGTAACCGGTTGTCGGATATCAATCTCTTTAGCCCCAAACACGGGTTCATGAATATCTATTCCCGCCTGGTCGCGCTGCTGAAGATGTATGAGGATAACGGTCTTTATGCTCGGTATGCCCGTACAGTATTTCAAGAAGGCCCTGACTATATGACCAGTATCAGCATATTGGTCGATAATTATGAAGTGTTCAAAGCGCTGAATGCGAAGACCATCATTCTCGACGGAACCGGTAAGATCTCTCCTGAGTACGAACTCCATCCATTTCATATCTACGATCCGCCGGCTGAATACCAGCGGGACCTGAGCCATCTCAAAATCCGTGTTGTGAACTGCCCGACCAGCAAAGGGCGCTATGGAGACAGAGATCTGCGGCACCAGATTGTCGCAATTGTTCAAGCTTACCTGGACGCATATGATCTCCACGATCCGGACCTTGCGCTTTTCACATATATGTTCATGGAACGGGAATTTCAACGGTTTCTGAACGAAGACCGGGTAGAACACTTCGGCGACATCGTCGGCAAGAACCAATTCAGAAATGCAAGAAACATTCTCCAGATCGGCATTAACCGTTTTCCAGACCCGGTCTACTTCCATTACTTCCTTGCATTTCATCCGGAGATCCGGGCAGAATTCAGCAATGCATTAGCAGACCGTCTTGCCCAGTACGATAAGAGGGATGAAACAGACAATACCACGATGGATGCCGAAGCTCTGGAAGAGGGTGAATGGAAGCCGGATGAGACTGAGACGCTGAATGCAATGCTGGAGCAAACAGAAAAGATCAGCAAAATCATGGAAGAGCAGCAGGGAGAAACCCGGAGGATCATGCTACGAATGATGGTAGCGGAACTGGAGCAGAACATTTTTCGTGGCCTGATACGCAACTCTGATATCGATCAGGATTACACCTATCACCTGTTTCTGAATTGTAAGAAGTACAAGGACCTGATCCAGATGGTCCGCGAGCGTTATGAGCCTTTGGGTGCGGAGATAACGATAACGCAGCTTCCACCTGCCGCTAAAGTCGTCCAACGCCTGCATCGTAAAGGCTATGCCGGCAAGGAGACCTATGAGCAGCGTATTATCCGATGGCATGATGAGACGCTAAAGGACGGCGAAGCCTATACGCCTGCCGGCATTCGTGAAGTATGCGGGATTAAGAGCATAAAAATGTATGAACAAATGCTCCGCCGTTCACCTTATCTCAAGGAGAAGCTGAAAGAAGAGCTTAAAGGTAAGGGTAAATATATGCGCATTGGTCGATGGTTTAAGCCAGGTATGGACAAAGAACCCGACACGGCTCCGCCAGATGCAGAAATGGGTTTCAGCAACGGTCCCGCCGAAGGCGGGCAAGAGGCAAGCAGCGAACAGCAGCAGTAACAGGACCCGCAAGACCACAGACAGAGCAGCCGACGCAATCAGCACCCTGCAGAGGATAGCAGTACGACGGTCAGCAAGACAATCGGAAAGCAAAGGAGAAGAGGAGCCGATCCCCTTCTCCTTTTTTAATGGAACGGGCTTTGAACACAGCAAACGCACTATTATGCAGAATGAGAAAGGATGTATGTCACTATGAAAATCATTGATCGTGAGCTTATGGAATCCTGCATGCAGATCGAAATGGAAGACAGCGCGAATCATATGGACAATATGTACTCGCAGAACGTGAACCCGTGCTATGGCGTTCTGATGAACACACAGCGCTCCTCTGAGGATACCGACCTGTATCCCTATATCTTCACAGACGAACACCTGACCTCGAACGATAACATCTTTTAAGCACATTTCCTCACTCAATGTCACGGCTGAGTAAGCTGCCATCAGTCGCCCAGACTTTACCCTCATTTTCTCCACCAATAGGCCCTTGAAAACCCAGTATTCATGCGACTTCCAGCGTATCGTTTTTAAGCGGGTGGTATAAATGTTCATCCCCCTCAAAAAACGTTTCTATTGGTGGAGAAAATACATGTTTTTCAAATCATGCCATACCCCTGTTGATTTTGCAATTCCAAGCGCCTGACCGGTTCGCTTCCGGCAGGCGCTTTTTTCTTGCAAAGGATCTCTACAGCGTGTGTCACCGTCATTATCAGGACTCCGTCCAGTTGTGCAATGCGGATTTGCCGGGTTGGCGAAGAAAAGCCGGTATAGCCCGATGACGCTCTGTCTGTCGGAGGTTGCAATGGTCATGACAGAATTCACTCTGTTAACTTTATAGGGTGGGCGTAATATATTGGAGTAATAATCTGCTCAAAATGCTGCTAATTCCATGAATCGACGTTATGGAGTCGAAGACGAAAATCGGCACAAAATAAGCGTTCGCGATGAAAACGACAAGACCAGAATCGGCACGTGGAACTGTTAACTTTATAAAATTGACGTAATGGAAAGAGAGACGAGAAATAGCACACAGCCATGCTCGCTTTCTTCCATTCTGATCCTGGAGGTGCAACGCGGGATGATGACTTAGCCGAACCCAATGTCTGACAGACAATCAACGAGCTATGAGAAAGGATGTGTTATGCATATGATGAACGACACAGATCGGAAACTGCTGAAAGATTGCGTAAAGCTGGCAAAAGACGAATGCGCCTGCTGTCAGGACGGCATCTGCCTGAAGAACAATTTGCCGTGCACACAGACATTGATCAACAAAAGCTTTACGCTGGAGGCCGGTGCTCTGAATTGCGATGAATTCATGAACGGCGTGCTGCCGGCAGCCCGCGAGCTGCACGAAGCCGTCATGAACCGGCTTTCCGTTGTACGGAATCTCTGGGACAACAGCGTAGAGGTCAGCGCGAATATGTTTCTCTGTACAGACTGTGGACAGCCTTTCTGTCGGAGGAGCAACAGTCAGAAGCGCTGCATGTACTGTGCCGCCAGAAGACGGGAGGAAGTCAACCGGTCGAGTCACCGTTACAGATACTGGTTGCAAACCCAACAATAAAAGCACCCTGTTTTCTCCACCAATAGGCCTTCAAAAACCCAATATTTATGCGGGTTTGCGGAGGGCGTTTTTGATTGAGATGAATATCAGGTCATCCGTCTCAAAAAACGATTCTATTGGTGGAGAAAACGCTGTTGAAGAAATTCGGATTCTGCGCTGCTTCTGAAGTTCGGGCGCGCGGCATCTGCTCTCCGCAGACCAAGCCCTTGCCGCCAGAAAAAAGCTCGTACGCGCGCGACATATAGTTACTATATGTCAATTTATTATAGAGCCTCATGAAACTTAATTAGATATATAGTTACTATATGAGCTAGTCCTTATTACTCACAGAGATCCTATATAGTAATCACAGGGTTACTAATATTTTCTATTTATTTAAATAATCATTGGGGTACTTACTACTCACTAATATCACTTAAGTACTTATATCTCACATAGTTATGTTGCTCTATGAATACTCTCTGCTGCGTATAGATACTAAGAGATGAATAATATCTATACGCAACATATTATTGCATATAGTATACTATATATATATAATATATATTATATAAAATAAGAAGAAACTCATTAAATCAGTTTTTCCATGTTTGGATATTTTTCTCTCTTTTTGCTGTTTTTTCTCTCATTTTGACTCCCGATGAATCGTTTTATGCTCCGTTTTGCTCCGATTTGTAGCTGTAGGCACATAAACCCGCGCGATCATCACAAGGAGTTCTGGTCGGCATGACACCCTGTGATTTCATGCCGTCTTTGGGTTCGCTTTTTTGGATCTCTCGTAAGCCCGGCGGGATCCTTTTTTAAAATATCTCTTCACCTGGTGGATAACCTCTAGATAGCCCTTTTATCCCCTGGAACATCTATTCCCGGCTCCATCAAAAAACGCATGAATCATATCGAATACAGGAGGCTGTACTAAAATGGCACTAAATGCAATGCTTTGCAGATCACCACCCAACCGGCACTGTTTCAACCATTCGTTTTCTTACAACAAACAGAGAGGTGATTATCACATGCTCGATTTCGTCAACGGATATTTTATTGGCACCTATGAGGACATGAAGCGGTATATCAATGCCGAGAATCAATGGGATCAGCGCACCCGCTGGAGCATGAACAAGTTCTTCGTGGAAGAAGGATTGATGAAAGACATGCTGCGGGAGCTGATAAATGATCCAGATCTTGATTGCAATGCCGCGGAAGAATGGTTTCTGAATATGCCCCGTAATTTCAGGGCAGTGGCCTATGAAGACTACATTCTCCGGCACAACATGGTCGACAGGTACAGTTCCTGGTGTGAGCGGTTCTTGTGATGTTTCTGCCAGGGCCTGCCGCCCTCCAATAAAGCGGCAGGCTCTGCTTATCTGTTTTTGAGCCCATTTTCTCCACCAATAGACCTTCCGGAACCCTTGATTCATGCGGGTTTCCGGAAGGTGTTTTTGATGGGGTGGCATCAATGTCCATCTGCCTCAAAAATGAATTTCTATTGGTGGAGAAAATCTGCTTCTCTTTCGCGTGCGAAGCCCCGGATACTCTGGGTTTTCATCGGGCTTTGCCCGCTTTTTCTGTTTTGTGCGGCAATCACAAAATCAGAAAGCCGCATAAATGCTTGGTTTCTTGAACAACGCAAGCAAAAGAACGCATTTTTGAAACACGCGTGTCCGGAGCTGATCACTTTAGCGAATGAAAGTGTTATATCGGGTTTTCCGCCTGTTTTGATATGGTTTTCAGCCCGTTTGTGGGATGTTTTCGACAATACGGAACACACTGTTCAGAATAAGATATAGGAGGCGACTCTATGAATCAGACCACTATTCATCCCTTTGAGCCCTGCATTGACTCGAATAGCAACAAGCTGTACAATGAAAAGGGAGCGGATCAGTTTGCCGCGGAACTCGTCAATCTGATGATGAAGGCTGTGGCCAACCCCTGCTCCAACCTTGAAAACTGCAGTCATGTGTGCGGCGATGTATCTTCCGAGGAGGAAGAACGAATGCCGCGTACCAAGAATACGATTCTATCGAACATGAACCAGACAGCAAACACCGATCCTCATCTGCTCAACATGCTCCGCAGCCTGTTAATGGAGCAGAACACTCCGTGTGTACCGACGAAGGTGAAGAAAACACCTTCTTTCAGCGAATACGCGGAGACCTGGCTGGAACTGTACAAGCGTCCCAAGCTCAAGCCGACCACCTTGCTGTGCATCGAGGGCTATCTGCGCAATCATCTGCTGCCCTTCTTTGGCGAGATGCATGTGGACGAGATTACAACCCCTGATATTCAGCGCTTTCTCAACGCGAAAAGCCATCTGAGCCGCAAAACGCTCAGCGATATGCTGATGTGGCTGTCCCAGATTCTGGACTATGCACGTGAAGACGGTTATCTGATGCAGAATCCAGCCACGAGCCGTCACCTCAGCATATCTTCCACAAAGCAGACAGTGCGGAAAGCGCTCAATGAGGCCGATCTGATGGACGTTATCTCCAACCTGGACCGGCTGCGGCCGCATGATCGTCTGCTGATTGCCCTGGCGCTTTTCACGGGGAGCCGGCGCGGTGAACTCATGGGTTTGAAGTATTCGGACATCGACGACCAGCAGGGCGTCATCCACATTCGGCGCAACATCATATATCCGGGCCAGAACCGTCCGCTGATCTCCACACCCAAGAGCAAAGCCGGTTTCAGGGATATTCCGATCCTGAGTCATCTGAAGCCGTATCTGCCCGAGCGGCGTGACGACGCTTTCATCTTCTGCTCCGAGTACAGTGAGCAGAAGCCCTACAGCAATCAGCAGATCCACAATACCATGAACCGGATCAGCTCGACCATTAATCTCCATGGTGCCACGCTGCACTGTCTGCGCCACACCTTCGTCACGGAGGCAATTGCCAGCGGCATGGATATCAAATCCATCGCCACGATTGCCGGGCATGCGAGTACAAAAATGACCTTTGACCGCTACGCGCATCCCCAGAAGGAGCAAATTTTTCGGGCCTGTTCTTCCATGGACAGCTATCTGAAAACGCTCGGAAATAACGCGGAATTATTGAACCCCGTAAAACCCGCATGAAATCTTGGTTTTCGTTGATTTTCGGTACATTGTATACAGAGTTGCTAGAATTTTCCAGTATAAATTCATAAAGAAAAAAATCCTTGCAAACCCGCAATTTGCAAGGATTTCTACTGTGGCTCTGATTGGACTCGAACCAATGACACTCCGGGTATGAACCGAATGCTCTAGCCAGCTGAGCTACAGAGCCAGAAGTTGCGGGGGTAGGACTTGAACCTACGACCTCCGGGTTATGAGCCCGACGAGCTACCAAACTGCTCTACCCCGCGTCACGCCATCTTCCGACGGCAAGGGTTATATTACATCATACCCGGCGTTTTGTCAAGGGCTTTTTGATGTTTGACCGCATCCGCGATTTATTGTATACTGGGCCGGATGATTCTGTTGTTTCCAGTCAAACGAATGGAATGACAGCAAGGAGATTTCGCGCCTGCGGGCGCGGCCAGGTCCGCAGCCGGACTGGCGGCTTTCCGATCGCCCTGGACCTTCGGAATGCACCCCTTGGGAGAGGTCGATGCCGCAGCAAAGAATATCGGAAAGAGCATCCTTCCGTTATCTGATTTCATGAAAAACCACAAACACACCAGCGGTATGTGTCCGAAGGTCCAGGGCGATCGGAAAGCCCTGGTCGCGGCCCGCAGGCTGCGAAATCTCTTTATTGACAATCAGCATTCCAAGCTGAAATCAGCATTTCTTATAAGCACAGTATTTGAAAGGATGATTGGATGAAGAGGCTTCATATGGGGCCTGCGCACTGTGCGCTGGACCTTGGGGACGGGAGCGAGCGCGGGGAGTATGTGAATCAAGACTATATCCTGCACAAGCTGGGGCGGCCCCACCGCGCGGTGAACATCATGTACACCTACTACCCACATGATAAGGAGTGGCCCGCCCGCATCTCCGAGGCGTGGAAGGACCGGAACGTGTCCTTCGCCTGGGATTATCCCTACGACGACTATTTCCCCTACGACGTGAACGGCCAGCCCTTTGAGCAGATGAAGGACATCCGCCGGCACGGGCAGGACGTGCTGCTGACGCTGACGATCGACTGCGGACTCTCCGACGGGGAGCTGCGGACAGTCGCGCGGCAGCTGCGCCCCTTCGGCCGGATGATGATCCGCATCAACCACGAGTGCTGCGGCACCTGGTTCCAGCACAACAAGCGCTATACCTATGCGCAGGTCGGCGCGTTCTTCGTGCGCTTCGCCGAAATTCTCCGCGAGGAGGCGCCGAACGTCCGGATCATCTTCTGCGGCGGCTGGGGGCTGCCGGAGGGACCCGTGGAGCAGGAGGAGGCCTTCCGCGACTGCTACGCCGCGGCGGATCTCTGGAGCTGCGACACCTATCCCGCGCTGCACTACGGCTGGCCCTACGATATCGCCGAGCCGGGCGGCGGGAAATACAAGGCGGACTCCGTCGGCATGCTCGTGGAGCAGTTTATCCGCACCCACAGGCGCGCCTGTGAGCTGGCCGGCACGTGCAAGCCCATGATCACCGCGGAGTTCAACACCGACGGCGACGTCACCGGCCCGCGCATGCAGGGCGATTCTGTGGTGCGCTTTGCCCACTACTGGCGCGACCGCCGGGTGGACTGGTTCCGCTCCATCAGTCTGTACCAGTTCCGCGACCGCGGCCGCCTGGGGCTGGAGTGCGAGGATCCCAACAACCCTGCCGTGGGCATCGAGCAGCCGCTCCTGGCGCAGTACCGGGACGAGATTCTCTATGACCCGTGGTTCATGCCGGAGATGACCGAAGCCGAGGAGCTCTCCTTCCCCGCCCCAATGCGCTGGGGCGGCGCGGAGGACGCGGACGGCGTGGCGATCCCGATCGCCTTCGAGGGCAATCCGGAGTTCTGCGAGATGACCGTCGAACAGCCCATCGGCCTGATGGCGGAGCTGAACGGCCGCTGGTTCTACAAGGCGCCGGGCACCCGGACCGTCGATCTGATGAGCGCGTTTTTCGACAAACCGCTGGACGGCCCGAAAACGCTGACCCTGCGGCTCTTCGCGCCGCCCGCCGACGGCGTGAACCCGGACGACGGCAGCGCGGACTGGCTGACCGACTACCGCGCCACGCTGCTCCGGGCGCCGGAGATGCGGATCCGCTACGAGGTACCGGGCGTGGTCGGCTGACTCACTCCCACAGCGCCAGCATCTCCCGCATCCATCCGTGCACGTCCATCTCATAGACCGCGCGCAGATGCTCCGGGGTCAGCACCTCCCCCACCGGCCCCTGCGCCGCGCTGACCCCGTGGTGCATCAGCACCGCGTGGGTGCCGTAGCGCCGAGCCAGGCTCAGATCGTGCACCACGGACAGCACCGCCCGGCCGGGCTGCTCCAGCCAGCGGCCGATCAGCGAGAAGATCTGCTGCTGGTATTGGAGGTCCAGGTGGTTGGCCGGCTCGTCCAGGATCAGCACCCGCGGGTCCTGGGCGAACACCTGCGCGAGAAAAGCCCGCTGCAGCTCACCGCCGGAGAGCCGCAGCACACTCGCGTGGCGCAGCTCCCACAATCCGGTCATCCGCAGCGCCCGGTCAATCCGCTCCATGCCTTCCTCATCCCGGCCGGAGAGAAAGCCCCTCCGGCGGGCGTACCGGCCCAGCTCCACCACCTCTCCGACGGTGTAGGCGTAGCTCACGGCGTTGTTCTGGGAGAGCACGCCGATCCGCTGTGCCAGCTGGGCCGTTTTGATGTGCCGGAGATCCTCGCCCTCCCACTGGAACGTCCCCGTGTAGGGCACTCCCTGGGCGATCGCCTCGATCAGGGTGGTCTTGCCGGCGCCGTTGGGGCCGACCAGCATCAGCCACTGGCCGGCATCCAGGCGAAAAGAGAGATCGTTCACCACAGCGGTCCCGCCGTAGCGCACCGTGATATGGCTTCCCGTCAGCATCGCACTCACCCGGCCTTCTGCAAAGTCCATCTTTTTCTCATTGATCGTGGTCATGAATATGCCATTATGGACGACGATTTCTGCTGCGGTAGAAGATGACCACGAAGACCACCGCGCCGATCAGCGAGGTGACCACGCCGATCGGCAGCTGCCGCGCCCCCAGCAGTGTTCTGGAGAGGAGGTCCGCCAGCAGCAGAAAGATTGCGCCGAAATAGAGAGAGGCGGGCAGCAGCCGTTTGTGGTTCGGGCCCGCCAGCATCCGCGCGATATGGGGGATCACCAGGCCGACAAAGCCGATGGTGCCTCCGATGGACACGCACACGCCGATGAGAACCGAGACGGCGATCAGTACCGTCAGCTTGACCCGACGGACGGGCACGCCCACATGCCGGGCGGTATCCTCCCCCAGCGCGAAGGCGTTCAGTTCCCGCTGCCGGCTCAGCAGCACCGCGCCGCAGACCGCCAGCGCTCCCAGCAGAATCAGCGCGTAGGAATAGTTGCTGCCCGCGAGGGAGCCCATCGTCCAGAAGGTGATGGATTTGATTTTCTCGCCGGAGAAGGTGATCACCAAGCTCATCAGCGCCGAGGCGAACATGGAGAAGATCATCCCGATGAGGATGATCGAGTGCGTGGAAAAAGACCGGTCCAGCGCGTACGCCAGCGCCAGGATCAGCAGCAGGGAGCCGAACGCGAACAGCATCGCCATCCCCATGGTGGCCGCGAAGGGCAGGCCGGGCACACTGACGCTGAAGGCCATAGCGATTACCGCGCCCAGCGATGCGCCGGTGGAGACGCCCAGAGTGGAGCCGTCCGCCAGCGGATTGCGCAGCAGCCCCTGCATCGCCGCACCGCACAGCGACAGCGAGGCGCCGCTCAGGGCCGCGCAGAGCGCGCGCTGGATACGGCGGGAGAGAATCGCCGCGACCGTGCGGGAAGGTACCTTCGCTCCCCGCAGCATATTCCACAGGGTATTGGCCATGTCCCTGAAGGCCAGGGGCTCGCTGCCCAGCAGCACGCAGAGCGAGAAAGTCAGCGCCAGCGCCAGGAGACAGATCAGGTGGTCCCCGGCGGTGAAGGCGCTCCGGTTGGTTGTGTTTCGCATATCCGTTCAAAGTCGGGGAGGGGCCGCTGCCGGCCCGCTCCCCTTGTTTTTTACGCGGCGGGCACTTCCTCCGCCGGACGGTTCACAAACTCATACAGGGCGTACGCCGCGTCCAGCAGCCGGGGACCCGGCCGGGTGATCGCGTCCCCGTCGGCGTTGAAGATGCCGCCGTTGCGCACGGCGCTCAGGCCGTCCCAGCCGTCACGGCTCCGGATCTCCTCCTCCGGGGTGGGACCTTCGCCATAATACATGAGCGTGGTGACGATGTAATCCGGATCGCGGACCAGCACCTGCTCCTCCGACACCTCCACCCAGCCCGTCAGGTCGGCGAAAATGTTGGTCATGCCGCAGATTTCGGCGATCTCATCCATGAAGGTATCCTTGCCGGCGGCCCACAAGCCCCACTGCAGGGGGGATACCTCGAAATAGATGGTCTTGCCGGTGTTTCCAGCCTTCGCGGCGATGTCCGCAAAACCGGCCTGCATCCCGGTCACCATCTCCTCCGCTTCCGCGTCCTTGCCCATCAGCGCGCCGATCAGGCGGATCGCCGTGTAGACGCCCTCGATGTTCTGCGCGTCGCTGACGACCACGCGGATGCCCGCCTGTTCCAGCGCCTCCACCTGCTCCACCGTCTGGGCCATGGTGCTCATCAGCACCACCTGGGGCTCCAGCGCGATGATCTGCTCCAGGTTGGTCTCGTAGCCGGACTGGACCGATGGCTTCTCCAGCACGGAGGCCGGATAGTTGCAGTACTCGCCCCGGCCCACCAGCGCGTCCTCGCAGCCCAGCGCGCAGAGGATCTCGCAGTCCGCGGCGGTCAGGGCCACGATCCGGGTGGCGGGCTCGGCCAGGGTGATCTCCCGGCCCATCATGTCCGTCACGGTGACCGCGGGGGTCTCCGCCAGGACCGGCGCCGAAGCCAGCAGCATCAGCAGCGCCAGGAACAGGGAAAGGAATCTCTTGGACATAGCATGTCCCTCCTCAAAAAATGATCAAATGAATCAGCGGGAGGGGCTTTTCAACCAAAAAGCGTCCCTCCCTGAGGAACGCCAACCGGGCCCTGCGGCCGCGCCGCAAGACCTGACAGCAACTCCCAGCCCCAGGGGAATGATAATTCACGGTGTAAACAAGTCTCCCGGCTTGGCCTCATCCTACTGGCGCACCTTCCCGCTTTCGCAGTGGTTTCTGACGCGCCCTCGTCCGCTTCACGGTTACTGGGATAGCCCGGAACTCTCATCCGATTCCTATGACGCCGCCCCGGAGGGCCGCGCCGCGCATCGCTGCGCAGATACACCGGCTATTCATTTGTCAGCAGCATTATAGCCGACAAAAAACCCGCCGTCAATCCGGGGATGGGCGGCGGGTGTGGTAGTGATTCTGGTTTGTGAACGGGAAGCTCAGCAGGGGCATGGGCTGCGGGTATGCTCTGCTTTTACTATTTGTCATGTTTACCGGGGAACAATAATTTCTCAGAGAATCAGAAGGATTCCAGCATGGATCCGTCGAAAGAAACAAGTTGGATGTTTATGACTGTTTTCGAGGTGGGCAAAATGAAGAAGGCATTCGGTCTCCTGACGCTGCTGCTCTGTCTTGCCGCGCTGGCTTTCGCGCAGGGGGAGGTCTCCTCCGAGCTGACGCTGCGCGAGGTCTTCAAGGGCGAACAGCTGACCGCCCAGGAGTACGTGAACGCAGACGGCCTGGTCACCCTGGCGGAGGATCTCGGGTACGCCCGGATCGAATACATCTACAAGAACAAGGTTCTCTCGGAAGTCCGCTATGAAGACGCCTCCGGCGCCCTCGTCGACACCGCGGGCGGCTGGGCGCGGATGACCTGCAAGCGCGGGCAGCAGAACATCCTGCTGCGCCGGAGCTATTTTAACACCGCCGGGGCGCTCACGGCCGGACCCGAGGGCTGGGCGGAGGAGGTCAACACCTACCAGCGCACCTCCGTGAAGCGCACCGAGTACCTCGACGCGGAGGGGAACTTCTACCGCTCACCCGATCTCCCCGCGGTCCACGAGTTCTCCTACCAGAGCTTCGGGGTCAAGCAGATTCCCACCATGGAGCAGTACCTCGACGCGGACGGCAATCTGACGCCAGGTCCGGAGGGGTGGGCGCGGGTCACCTACGATCTGCTCAAAAACCAGGAGGTCCGGGAGACCGCCTATTACGGCGCGGACGGCCGGCTGATGGTCTTCGCCCAGGCCGGGTATGCCCGCTGTGAGAAGACCTGGGACAGCCGCGCCGCGCACTGGACCCGCGTCGCCTATTTCGACGCGGACGATCAGCTGATGGTCGGCCCGGACGGCTGGGCGTACGCCGACTATGACTACAAAAACGGCAAACCCTACACGGTCCGGGAACGCTACTACCAGGCTGACGGCGAGCCCTACCGGACGGAGGAGGGATACTGCGGCTGCGCATACCAGCTGAACGGCAGCGGTCAGATCACCGCGATGTACTTCTATGACGGCGACGGGAACCGCATGCGGCTCCGGGACGGCTCCTCCGGCTGGACCAAGACCTACGCGGCGCGGTCCGACCGGGTGACCGCGCAGACCTGGCTGGACCCAGAGGACCTTCTGTACGCCGTGCCCGCGCTGGGCTACGCCAAGGTCAAGTATACGTACGACAATCAGCTGCTCAGCGGCGCCGCCTACTTCGGCGCGGACGACAAGCCCGCCCTGTGCCACGACGGCTACCACCGGGTCGCCTATGTGCTGAAAAACAGGCAGGTCGTCGGCGAGCGCTATTTCGGCACCGACGATAAGCCCGCGCCGAACGCGGACGGCTATGCCGCGGTCACATATACCCTGGACGCGCAGGGCCGGCGGCTGTCCGAGACCTACCAGAACGCGCAGGGCGCGGACACGCCGTGCGCCGCGGGCTACCACCGCGTCGAATACCGCTACGACGGGGCCGGGCGGCTGACCGAGACGATCCGCTATGATCTGGACGGCGCCATATGGACCGAGCCCGGCAAACCTTACGCCTACACCCATACAACATACGCGGAGGATCTTGCGGCCAGCGACACGGTCTTCCTCGCCGCGGACGGAACCCCGGTGTCCTGGGGGGACTGTTGGACGCTGCACTGCCTGCTGGACGAGCAGGGCCGTCCCGTCGAGGAACACGCGCTGGATGAGCAGGGCCATCCGGTCAGCACCCCCGAGGGGGCCGCGATTCTCCGCCGGCGCTTCGGCGCGGACGGGGACTGCGTCTACGTCGCCTTCCGCACGGCGGAGGACGAACCCGCCTGGCAGGAGGGCGGTTACGCGGCGCTCGAGCTGGCCCACGACGAGAAAGACCGGGTCATCTTCGTCCGCTGTCTGGACGACCTGGATCAGCCGGTGGTCCGGCCGGACGGCACCGCGGCGCTGCGCCGCGCCTGGCACGGCGCGCAGGTCGCCTGGGAAGCCTGCTATGACACGGAAGATCATCCGGTCCGCTGCGCCGCCGGATACGCCTCCGTGGCCTACGCCTACGACGCGGACGGCCGCTGCGTCCTGACGCAGTACTATGATGAAAACAGCGCGCCCGTGCGCTGCGGCGAGGGCTATGCGGCCCTGCGGCGCGCGTACGACGAGTACGGAAACGTCGCGGTGCAGGCCTGGCTGGACGAGGCCGGGCAGCTCATGCCCTCCCGGGACGGCTGGGCGGAGATCCGCCGCAGCTGTAACGCCCGCGGGCAGGTCCTTGAGGAGACCTATTTTGGCGCGGACGGTCTGCCCTACGTGACGGCGGACGGCTTCGCGGGGCAGCGCCTTGGCTACGATGCGGCCGGGAACCCCGCCGTTCAGGTCTTCCTCGGTGCCGACGGGAATCCCGCCACCTTCCGGGACAGCTTTGCGGAGATTCACCGGGTCTACAACGAGCGGCGGCAGGTCATCGAGGAGCGCTATTACGGCGCGGACGGCCTGCCCTACACCTGCCCCGACGGCTACGCCGGGATGCTGAAGGCCTACGACGCCGCCGGAAACGTCATCCTGCAGATCTATCTCGACGCAGAGGGCGCGCGCACGCCCTTCCGGGGCAGCTACGCGGAGATCCGCTGCGCCTATGACGCCGAGGGCCGCATGGTCCGGACCGCCTGCTTCGACACCGAGGGAATGCCGTACATGCCGGACGGATACGCGGCAATCCTGTACGAATACGGCGAGGACGGCTCGGTCCTCCTGACCTACCTGGATGCGGCCGGACAGCCTGCCGCCTTCCGGAACAGCTATACCCGGGTCCGCCGCACGACCGACGAGGCCGCGCGGACCGTGAAGGAGTTCTACTTTGACGCGGACAGCCGGCCCTACCGCTTCCGGGAGGGCTACGCGGGGCTCATCCGGACAACCGACGAGGCCGGGAACATCGTCTCCTACCTCTACCTCGACGAGGCCGGGGAGAAAACGCTCTACCTCGGCGCCTACGCGGAGCTCCGCCGGACGTTCAACGAGCATCGCCAGGTCACGGAGGAGCGTTACTACGGCGTGGACGGCGAGCCCTGCTGCAATGCAGAGGGGATCGCGGCGGTGCAGCGTGTCTGGGACGGAGATCAGCTGGCTGAGGAGATCTTCTATGATCTCTCGGGCGAGCCCCTGACCCGCGGTTCCGAAACCCTGCCGAACCTCCCCAGCGGCAGCAAAGACTGATCCCGGCTATCCTGATGCCGATCTCAAGCAAAACAACAAAACCAGCAACAGCATGTGGCCGAAGGTCCAGGGCGATCGGAAAGCCGCCAGTCCGGCTGCGGACCTGGTCGCGGCCCGCAGGCGCGAAATCCCACTGCTGACAATAAGCATTCTAAACTGAGATCAGTATGAGAACAGTATGAGATCAACACAAAACCGGCATTCCGCCGCAGAAGACGGAATGCCGGTTTTGTATTGCGTTTTTACTGAACTTCCAGTCCGTTGGGGACGCCGCGCCAGCCGCTGAAAGGCAGAACCACCTGCTTCACATGGCCGATGATGTAGGTGCGCGGGATCGCGCCCTGATCGCGGCTGTCGTTGGAGTTGTTGCGGTGGTCTCCCATGACGAAGTAGTAGTTGTCCGTCACGCGGAACTCCTTGCCCGCCAGCGGGTTCCCTGTCTGCGCCTCCGTGCCGAGGTACCACACGCCGTCGCTGTAGCGCACAGCCTGTCCGTCCAGCTCCGCCACGAAGTTCGCGGAGATGCCCGTCCGGATCATCCGGAGCTTCAGCACCTGCTTGTCGCAGACAGCCGTAACGCGGGTCGGCCCGTAGGCGTAGCTCTCGCCGTTGACCAGGAAGAGCTGTTCATCGCTGAAGGTGATCACGTCGTCCTTGGCCGGGACGCGCACCTCGCTGTACTGCGCATAGTGGCCGGTCCGGTAGTCGTCGTTGATGTAGGGCTCCTCATAGCGCTCGCCGTTGACGGAGAGATAGCCGTCCTGGATGGCGACCGTGTCGCCCGGGGTGCCCACGACGCGCTTGACAAAGTTCGTGTCCCCGCGGTCGGGGTAGCGGCAGATCACCACGTCAAAGCGCTTGGGATCCCCGAAATAGGAGAACTTCGCGGAGGCCTCCTTCTGCTCATTCGACTGCCAGGGGAAGCAGAACCAGCCGCTGCCGTAGCCGGTCTTGTCCACGAACATGACCTCGCCGTTGGCCAGCGTGTCGTTCATCGAGGCGCCGTCCACCTTCACGGGCTCAAAGATGAACGTGCGGATCAGGAGCGCGCCCGCCAGCGCCGCCGCGAGCGTCAGAATCCAGCTCAGCAGCTCCACCCACCACGGGCGCTTGACCTTCTCCTTCTTCTTTCTATGGAATAGGGTCTTCTTCACATCTTCCGTATTCTCTGACATGGGAATCCTCCTGTCTTCTGCTCAGCCCTTCAGGCGCTTGAGTTCCGCCTCGATGATCCCGCGGTTGACGTAGTTCAGCGGGGAGAAGCGGCCCTGCACGGCCTTCTCCAGCCGCTCAACCGCCTTGGCGGTGTTGCCCTCCTCCAGGTCGTAGCGGGAGAGGAACCAGAGCGTGTCAATCTGCCCTTCCTTGAAGGAGAGCGCCTTGTCGAACCAGGCGCGCGCCCCCTCCCGGTCGCCGCGGACGCGGTAGAGGAACTGCGCCATGTTGTCCAGGCAGACGGCGTCCTCGTCGTCGTAGTCCACCGCCTCCGCCTCGAAGGCGGCGGCCTTCTCGAGCGCGGCCTGCCATTCGGCCTCCTGCTCCGCGGCGGTGAGGATCCTCGGGGCCGGGGCCTCCTCGCCCTCCGCGGGCTCGCCGTCCTCCTCGGGCGGCAGCTCCTTATCCTCGAAGACGGGCTTGTTCGCCTGGTCAAACTTCTCGACGTAGAGATAGCCCAGCGTCTGATAGACCGTACCGCTGGGGGCGTGGGCGTGCTGCCGCTCCAGCAGGCTGATGCCCTTCTCCAATTCGCCCATCCGGAACACGCAGGCGGAGTAGTTGACAAACAGCTGCGCCCGCTGCTCCGGCGTCATCTGCGGATTCTTCTGCATCTGCACGAGGATCTTCCGCGCCTTCTCGTACTGGCCGTTGCGGATCAGCAGGACGGAGTAGCCCAGCAGGAACTTGGGCTGGTCCATACCCTCCTTCTCCGCCTCCTCGTAGAGCCGGAGCGCTTCCTCATATTTTCCCTCGCCGTGCGCGCGGTACGCTTTCTGCGCCTTGATGCCGCCCTTGCCTGTGAATATATCCAGAATACCCATGCTGTGTTTCTCCCCTATCTGCCGGTTTCCTGCTGTTCTTCACGCGACCCGGACAGCTTCCGCTGCAGGCGCGCATAGCGGTATTGTAGCGCATTTCGCTCGAATTGTACAGTCTCCCGCGGAAAAAGCGAGGGTTCCGCCAGCTGCGCCAGCGCATGGCGCGTGCAGGACAGCGCGCGGGGCAGGTCCCGGGCGGTATGCTCGTAGTACTTCGCCAGCTCCACCCAGGGCTCGATGCCGCCCTCGTGGTGCCGCGCCAGGTCCTGCCAGATCTTCACCGCCGCCTCCCGGTCGCCGCTGCGCCGGTAACTCGCCGCGAGCTGCAGCCGGCTCTGGGCGTGGGCCGGGCCCTGCGGCACCAGGCTCCAGCAGTAGCGGGCCTCCTCCGGGTGCTGGTAGCGCTCCAGCCCGTTGCCCATGGAGAGCAAGTCCTCCCCGAAGGTCAGCTGCTCCGGCTGGTGGTAGAGGGAAGCCATGTGATTCAGGAGCACGCAGAGGCTCGCGATGTCCTGCTCGTTGTGCCGCAGCACGTCCTCCAGGAGCTCGAAGCGCCCCGTCCGCAGGTAGGTGAAGAATCGCTCCGGCACCTCGCTGCCCGGCAGGTCGTCCTCCCGGCGGATGCCCAGCAGTTTCTCCTCCAGCCGGCCGAGGTTGCACTGCTGAAGCCGGAGTTTGAACACCCGCCGCGCGATGTGCAACAGGTCGATGTGCGGCTTGTCGAGATCCGCCACCGGCAGCCGCTGCAGGATCATCCGGCTGCGCAGGAGCGGCAGGTCGAAGGTCCGCCCGTTGAAGGTGCAGATCACGTCGCAGTCCGCCAGCGCCTCCGCCGTGGCCTCAAGCAGCGCCCGCTCCTCGGGATAGTCGCGGATCATCCGCTGGTCGATCCGGAAGCCCTCCGGGGTCAGCCGTCCCAGGCCGATCTGGAATACCAGCGTGCCCGCGCCGCCGGAGAGGCCCGTGGTCTCTGTGTCCAGGTAGAGGATCCGGGTGGGGTCCACGGCCGGCGGGAGCTCCGAGGCTTCCATCAGCCGCACGGCCCGCTGGGGCAGCTCAAAGGCGCCCGGGAACTCCTCCAGCGGCCGGAGCACGGTCTTCTTCCAGCACTCGGCCGGCGGTGTCTCTGTCCGGGGCCGCTCCTGACGGGGCTGCTGCTGCATCAGTTTGATCTGGGCCAGCAGATCCACGCGGATTCCTCCTTTCCTGCCTTATTCAAATGATCATTGTATGAGAATTCTTACAGGGAAGTTTCGCGCCTGCGGGCGCGACCAGGGCTTTCCGATCGCCCTGGACCTTCGGGGATGCACCCTTTTGGTGGTGTCTGTTATTGCGGATAAAGAATACCAAGCCGGTCGATTCTTCAGAGTGCCAGAAAGCGTTCGCCTGCGGCGGCGAAGGGCATCAGGGTCAGCAGGACGGTCAGGGCTGCGGCGACCAGCCAGGCGGCGGGCTGCCGCGGCCGGGGGATCGGCTCCGCCGAAAGAATCATCGCGCTCCTCCGGCGGGCTTCCTCCGGCAGGAGCGACAGTCCGGACAGGTTCTCCCGCAGCGCCCGCTGCAGCGTTCCGCGGTCTCTCATGGTTCCTCCTCCCCTCTCCATTCCACAGCCAGACGCGCGTAGGCCTCCCGGAGCCGCTTGCTCAGCGTCGGCCGGCTGATGCCCAGCGCTTTTGCGCACTCCTCCAGGGTGAGCCCCGACAGGTCGTGCAGCAGCACCGGCTGGCGGAGCTTCTCCGGCAGCGCGGCCACCAGCGCGAAGAGCTCCCGGGACTCGTCCTCCACCGCGAGCAGCGGCGGCGGCAGGTCTTCCAGCGCCACGCGGGTGTCCACGTGCCGCCACCAGGCGCTGCGGCGCATGTCCCGGCAGACGTTGATCGCCGTGCGGAAGATCCGCCCCTTCGCGTGCTCCTCGCTCTGCACCGGGCTGCGCTCCAGGCTTCGCCAGACCTTCAGGAAGGTTTCCTGCAGCGCGTCCTCCGCCAGCTGCGCGTCCCCGAGGCTCATGCGGCACAGCCGGAGCACGTCGCTGCCCCAGCTCCGCATCCACCGCTCCAGGCGCTCACCGTCCTCCGTCCCCATCTCCTCACTCCCCTCAACTATTCATACGGAACAGGGACTGCGTTTTGGAAAGGACATTTTCTTTTTTTCGTCCATTTGACGAATGAAGTAACAAAAAGGCCACCGCGCTGCAATTGTCAACCCGCTCCGGCGGGGTTTTCCCGTTCATTTCATCCCCAGCAGCGTCTTCAGAATCAGCGCCGCCGTGGCCTTGCCGTCCTGGCCGATCTCGCCGACCGGGCCGGCGCAGGAGGGGCAGCCGGCCTCGCAGGTACAGTGGGTGACGATGTCCAGGCCTTTCTCCAAGAGCATCTCCTGCATGCCGAAGGCCTTCTGCGCCAGCCCCATGCCGCCGGGGCAGGTATCGTAGATCAGCACCGTGGGCTGGTCGGTGATCGGGCTCTTGACCTGGTAGATCACCGCAATGTCCTGCGGGGAGCACATGAGGTAGAGCGGGGCGACGATCCGAAGAAGGTTCGCCACGCCCAGCATGCCGTTCTTGAGCTGGTCGGAGGCCAGCGACGCGCACAGCTCCTCCGGCAGCGTCCACCACATCGCCTGCGTGTGCATCTCCATCTCCGGCAGGCGCACCTTGCCGAAGCCCAGGGTCTCCTGGGTGTCGAAGCGGATCTTCTTGAACATGGTCACCAGGGTCAGCACCTTCACCTCTCCGAACGCGCTCCGGATGCCGTGCTCCTCCCGCTCCTCCTCCACCTCCAGGAGGCTCAGGGAGACGTTCAGATCCGCGTCCGTGTAGTAGCCCACGTCCACCTGCCGGATGAAAGCCTTGCAGGCGTCGAAATCCAGCTGCTCCACCTGGTACTGCTGGCCCTCGTGCATGTAGATCGCGTTCTCGTGCAGCAGCATCGGCACCGTGTAGCGGTCCATCTCGCCGATTACCCGGTGGTGGGCGGCGTCGGTGATGTCGATGATCACGAAGTTCTCGCCGGCGGCGCTGCGCAGGCTGATATCGCTGGCGGGGAAATCGTCCGCCATCCAGTGGTAGCGTCCGCCCACGTGCCGCAGGATGTTCGCGTCGGCCAGATAATCCTTCATGACCTCCGGGGAGGGCGCGTTGCCGAAGGGCTCCCCGTCCTCGAAGGGCAGCTCGAAGGCCGAGCACTTGAAGTGGCTCATCAGGACATAGAGATTGTCCGGGTTCAGCAGCGCGTGCTCCGGGCTTGCCGAGAGGAAGTAGTCCGGGTGCGTCACGATGAACTGGTCGATCGCCGCCGAGGAGGCCACGAAGAAGACCATGCTCGCCCGCTGCCGCCGCCCCGCGCGGCCCGCCTGCTGCCAGGCGCTGGCGATGGTCCCCGGGTAGCCGCACAGCACGCAGGCCTCCAGGGCACCGATGTCGATGCCCAGCTCCAGCGCGTTCGTCGAGACCACCGCGTCGATGGTCCCGGCCCGCAGGCCGCGCTCGATCTCCCTTCTCTGGGTGGGCAGGTAGCCGCCCCGGTAGCCCCGCACGCGCCCCGCGTTGCCCAGCGGATCCCGCACCGCGTCCTTCAGATAGCGGGTCAGCACCTCCACCGTCACGCGGGAGCGCGCGAAGGTAATCGTCTGGATGCCGTTTTTCAGCAGCATCTCCGAGATCATCCGGGTCTCCGGCAGCGAACCCTTGCGGATGCCCAGCTGCCGGTTGACCACCGGCGGGTTGTAGAACACGAAATGCCGCTCCCCGCTGGGCGCGCCGTTGTCGTCCACCAGCGTGACCTCGCGGCCCACCAGC
Source organism: Clostridia bacterium (assembly GCA_017508975.1). GTDB lineage: Bacteria > Bacillota > Clostridia > Christensenellales > Aristaeellaceae > RUG11272. The sequence continues at coordinate 24,702 of JAFWQU010000008.1, forward strand.
GTCTCCGCCAGCTCCTTGGGGTTCGCGATGGTCGCCGAGCAGAGCACAAACTGCGGCTTGCTCCCATAGAACGCGCAAAGCCGCATCAGCCGCCGCAGGACGTTGGCAAGGTTCGCGCCGAACACGCCGCGGTAGGAGTGGATCTCGTCAATCACGATATAGCGCAGGTTTTCGAAGAGCTTGACCCATTTCGTGTGGTGCGGCAGGATACCGGAGTGCAGCATGTCCGGGTTGGTGACCACGATGTGTCCCGCCTGCCGGATCGCGCGCCGCGCAGCCGCGGGGGTGTCGCCGTCGTAGGTGTAGGTCTTGATGTCCACGCCCATGGCCTCGATCAGCTCGTAGAGCTCCGAGACCTGGTCCGCGGCCAGCGCCTTGGTCGGGAAGAGATACAGCGCCCGGGCGTCAGGGTTCTCCAGGATCGCGGAGAGCACCGGCAGGTTGTAGCACAGCGTCTTGCCGGAGGCCGTCGGGGTCACGACGACCACATCCCGCCCCTCCAGCACCTCGCGCACAGCGTGCGCCTGGTGGCTGTAGAGCCGGTGGATGCCGCGCTTGGCCAGCACCGGGATCAGCCGAGCGTCCACCTGCGCGGGAAAATCCGCCCACTGCGCCTCCCGGGCGGGGATCGTCTGCCAGCGGGTCACGTTCTGCATGAACTCCGGATCCCTCTGCAGCGCCTGCGCCAGCTGCTCCACATTCATGCGTTTCCCTCCCCAATGCGAAAATATGTTTGCCTAATCTTATCACACTTGCCCGGGCTTGACAAGGCGAACACCGCCGCTTGTACTGCCGGATCAAAATATGCTATACTGCACCCAGTACACCTGGAGGGAGGAATCACAGTGGCCAAGGATCGGGTGATCTTTGCCTGCACTTCCTGCGGCTATGAGACGCCGCGCTGGGCCGGACGCTGTCCGGGCTGCGGCGCGTGGAACACCCTGGTGGAGGGCATCGCGCCCGGCGCGGCCCCGGCGGCTCCCGCAAAGGCGGCCCGGCAGCGCCCCGGCACCGGCGCCGCGCCCACCCCGATCACGCAGATTCCCGAGGACGAGGATCTGCGCACCACCACGGGGCTCGTGGAGCTGGACCGCGTGCTGGGCGGGGGCATCGTCGAGGGCGGGCTGATGCTCCTGGGCGGCGACCCGGGCATCGGCAAGAGCACGCTGCTCCTGCAGGTCTGCGGGCACCTCTGCCAGCTGGGCAAGCGCGTGCTGTATGTCAGCGGCGAGGAGAGCGCCCGCCAGATCAAGATGCGCGCCGCCCGCCTGGGAATCCTGGAAGAACACCTTTTCGTCCTCGCGGAGAACGCGATGGACAATATCGAGACGCGGATGCAGGAGCTGGCACCGCAGTTCATGGTCGTGGACTCGATCCAGACCGTGTACCGTCCGGAGCTCGCCTCCGCGCCGGGCTCCGTGAGCCAGATCCGGGAGTGTACGAGCCTCCTGCTCCGCCTGGCCAAGGAGACGGGCACCGCAATTTTCCTCGTCGGCCACGTGACCAAGGAAGGCGCCATCGCAGGCCCCCGGATGCTGGAACACATGGTGGACGTGGTGCTCTACTTCGAGGGCGACCGGCAGCAGGAGTACCGGCTTCTGCGCGCGGTCAAGAACCGTTTCGGCTCCGTGAACGAGCTGGGCGTTTTCCAGATGACCGAGCGCGGCATGCAGCCGGTGCTGAACCCCTCCGAGCAGCTCCTCTCGCACCGCGCGAAGGGCGCCAGCGGCTCGGTGGTCTTCTGCGGCATGGAGGGCTCGCGGCCGCTCCTGTGCGACGTGCAGGCCCTGGCGGCGCAGAGCTGGTTCGGAACGCCGCGCCGCACCGTGGCCGGCGCGGACAGCGGCCGCGTGGCGCTGCTGCTGGCGGTGCTGGAGAAGCGCGCGGGACTGCGGACCTATAATCAGGATGTCTACATTAATATCGCGGGCGGCCTGGAGCTCTCGGAGCCGGCGCTGGATCTGGCGCTGTGCATGGCGGTCGCCTCCTCCCTGCGGGACGAGCCGGTGGGCGCGGAGGTCGCGGTCATGGGCGAGGTCGGCCTGGCCGGGGAGATCCGCGCGATCCCGCAGGCGGAGCGCCGGGTGGCCGAGTGCCAGCGTCTGGGCTTCAGCACGATCCTGCTCCCCCGGGAGAACGCCCGCCGCATGACGCCCCCCGCGAACACCCGTCTGCTGCCCGTGGACACCGTCATGCAGGCCGTGGCGGTGCTCTTCGGGAACCGCTAAGGAGGGAGGCCATGCACCGCCGCCGGATGACCGCCGTCTACGCCGCCGCGCACTTTTTCGTCGACGGCTGCTGCGCCCTGGTGGTCTGCCGTTTCGCGCGCCCGGACCCCCGCTGGCTGACCGCGGTCCTGCTCTACAACTTCTGCGCATCCGCGCTGCAGGCCCCGCTGGGGCTGCTCGCCGACCGTCTTGGCCACGGCCGGGTTTTTGCCATGACCGGCTGCCTGCTGATCGCCGCCACGCCGCTGCTCTCCGGCGCGCCTGTCGCGCTGAGCGTGCTGGCCGGGGTCGGCAACGCGCTGTTCCATATCGGCGGCGGACGCGACGTGCTCTGCGAGAGCGAAGGCCGCGCCGGCCGGCTGGGCGTCTTCGTCTCCCCCGGCGCCTTCGGGCTCTTTCTCGGACAGCTGCTGCGCGATTCCCTGCCGGTTCTCTGGCTGGTTCCGCTGCTGATGATTCTGTGCGCGCTGGCCGTTGCGGCATTCTGTCCGGCGCTCCCCGGCCGCGGACTTTCGCTGCGTCTGAACCGCGCGGGCCGGAAGCCGCTTCTATCATTGGCCCTGCTCTTCGCGGTCGTTGCGCTGCGCTCCTGCGGCGGTTTTCTGTTCCGCTTTGACTGGAAGCAGGGCGCGTGGCTCTGGGTCTTCACGGGCTGTGTGGTGCTGGGCAAGACCGCGGGCGGCTTTGCCATGGACCGGTTCGGCGCGTGGCGGACAGCGGCAGGCTCGCTGGCTCTGGCCGCCCTGGGATTTCTGGGCGGCGCGCTGCCCGCTGCGGGCTGCCTCGTGGTGCTGCTCTTCAACATGACCATGCCCGTCACCCTGCGGGAGGCTGCGGACCAGCTTCCCGGCGCGCCGGGCTTCTCCTTCGGGCTGCTGACCCTGGCGCTGTTCCTGGGTTTTCTCCCGACCTGGCTCGGGTGGCCGCTGCCGGTGGGCGTGCCGGTCTGGACCGGCCTCTGCCTGATCTCGCTGGCGCTGATGCTGCCCGCGGTCCGGAGGCGCAGCGCATGAGCGCGCGCTGGCTGCTCTCGCTGGGCGTCTCCCTCGCGCTCACGCTGCTGATCGAGGGCGGGGTCGCTTTTCTGGCGCGCCGCCGGGGCCGCGCGCTGCGGGTCGTGCTGCTGGTCAACCTGCTGACAAACCCCGCCGTGGTCTTCTTCGTGCTCTGGGGCCGCAGCGCCGGATGGCCGCACATGGCCCTGTGGACCGCGCTGGCGGAGCTGGCCGCGTTCGCGGCCGAGGGCGCGGTCTACCGCTCCTGGCGGGAGGATTTTCCGCACCCCTGGCGCTTCTCCCTGCTGCTCAACGGCCTGTCCTTCGGGATCGGTCTGCTGCTCTCATATTTATAGAGGAGGTTTGGCTATGAAAAGAGTCTGCGTTTGCCTGCTGCTGGTGCTCTGCCTGGCCGGTGCGTCCGCCCGGGCGGACGTGATCTGGGAGCCCATGGACCCGTTCTATCTCTCCCACCGCGCGGAGTGCACGGAGGTCGATCAGCTCTGGGAGGCCCAGGTGGACACCGCCCTGTACGACAAGCCCGGCGGCACCGTCAAGGAGTCCGTCTCCGCCGGGGACAGCGTGTATATCAGCACCCTCTGGAGCGGCGGCTGGGGCCAGATGCCCTGGCGGGATTACTGGACGAACCTGGCCGATTACCGCCGGCTGTACGACATTCATGACTTCGAGGCGGCCCATCGGGCGGATTTCGTCCGGGAGGAGCACGCCCTCACGATGGAGGAGGACGTCTTCCTGCTCGACGGGCAGGCGCTGGAGGGACAGATGGAGGACAGCAGCCTGATCCTCTGGACCTACCCGGTCTCCGGGAAAAAGAGCCGTGCTTTCTCCAGGGACGAGTTCGACCGCGCCATCCGCATGACGGCGAATACCTGCTGGCGGGACGCGGAGGGCCGCCTGTGGGGCTATGTCTCCGGCTACCTCTTCGGCAGCTTCGAGGGCTGGATCTGCCTGAGCGATCCCCTGAACGGCGAGATCCCCCCGGAAGGCCCGAAGTACGCGGACGAGGCGCCGCAGGATCCCGCGCCGGAGGAGACGGAAGCGCCCGTCGCGGGCGGCCTGCGGAGCCCGGGAAACGGGTCCGGCCCGTCCCCGATGCTGCCCGCGGCGCTGGTGCTGGCGGCGGTGCTCACGGCCGCGCTCTCGCTGTACCGGATGCGCCGCCGGAGCGTGAAGACCGCCTGAAAAAAACAGCGTTTGTACACTTTCTCCCTTGAAGCGCTCCCCCTCTGTGCGTATAATAGCACTGTATTCGGCGCGCATGGCGCGCTCTACAAAGAGGAGGAACCGATTCATGAAGAAACTGTTTGCTCTCATTCTGGCTCTGGCGCTGACCGTCAGCATGACCGCCGCTTTCGCCGATGACCTCGTTCTGACCATCGGCCACATCGGCCCGCAGACCGGCCCCGCCGCCGTGTACGGCCTGGCCACCTACCGCGGCGCGCAGATCGCGGCGGACGAGATCACCGCGGCCGACAACGGCATCAAGGTGGTCCTGCTCAACCAGGACGACGCGCATGACGCCGAGAAGTCCGTCAACGCCTATAACACCCTGATGGACGAGGGCGCCCAGATGATCGTGGGCACCACCACCACCGCCCCCTGCATCGCCGTGGGCGCGAAGGCCTTCGAGGAGCGCGTGTTCATGCTGACCCCATCCGCCTCCTCCACCGACGTGACCGCCGACAAGGACAACGTCTATCAGCTCTGCTTCACCGACCCCAACCAGGGCTCCGCCTCCGCAGCCGTGATTAACGAGCGTCAGCTGGGCACCAAGATCGCCGTGATCTACAACAACGCGGACGCCTACTCCACCGGCATCTATCAGACCTTCAAGGACAAGGCCGCCGAGCTGGGCATGGACGTTGTCTCCGTGTCCACCTTCACCGACGAGACCACCGACTACTCCGTGCAGGTTGCCGCCGCCAAGGACGCCGGCGCGGATCTGGTGTTCCTGCCCATCTACTACACCCCCGCCTCCCAGATCCTGATCGCCGCCAACACCATCGGCTATGAGCCCCTGTTCTTCGGCGTGGACGGCATGGACGGCATCCTGACCCTCGAGGGCTTCGACACCTCCCTGGCCGAGGGCGTGCTGCTGCTGACCCCCTTCGTGGCCGATGCCAAGGACGAGATGACCCAGAACTTCGTGGCCAAGTATCAGGAGCTGTACAACGAGGTTCCCAACCAGTTCGCCGCCGACAGCTATGACTGCGTGTACGCGATGGTCGCCGCTGCCCAGATCGCCGGTGTCACCTCCGACGACGCGGCTGAGGACATCTGCGACGACATGATCTCCGCCATGCAGCAGCTGGAGATCACCGGCCTGACCGGTGCCATGACCTGGGGCGCCAACGGTGAGGTCGACAAGGTGCCCACCGCGATGGTGATCAAGGACGGCGCTTACGTCGGTCTGGACAACTGATCCCTCTGATTTCCCGAGCCCGGTCCGGTTCCGCCCAGACCGGGCTTTTCTCTGTTTTTTTGATGGTCCGTTTGTGGACAAACCGCCCGCCCTATGGTAAACTGATTGGGAATTCCTCTGGAGGAGGCGGAACATGCTATGATGGCTTTCCTGTCCAACCTGGTCAACGGTATCAGCCTGGGCAGCATTTACGCGATCATCGCGCTGGGCTACACCATGGTCTACGGCATCGCGAAAATGCTGAATTTCGCGCATGGCGACGTGATCATGGTCGGCGCGTACATCGCGTTCTGCGCGGCGCAGTACTGGGGGTTCCCGCCCGTTCTGGCGCTCCTGGTCGCGATGGCCGTTTGCACGCTTCTGGGCGTCACGATCGAGAAGCTGGCCTATGCGCCCCTGCGGCAGGCGACCTCCCTGGCGGTGCTGATCACCGCCATCGGCATGAGCTATCTGCTGCAGAACCTGGCGCTGCTGATCTGGGGCGCGAACCCCAAGGTCTTCCCGGACCTGATCGGTCTGGGCTCCATCGCCCTGTTTGACGGACAGCTGGTCGTCAAGGGCGCAACGCTGGTCACCATCGCCGCCAACATCGTCATCATGGTGGCGCTGACGCTCTTCACAGCGCGCACGAAGATGGGCAAGGCCATGCGCTGCGTCTCGGAGGACCGCGGCGCGGCGGAACTGATGGGCATCCACGTCAACGGCACCATCTCGCTGACCTTCGCCATCGGCTCCTTCCTGGCGGCCATCGCCGGCTTCCTGCTGTGCTCCTCCTACCCGGTGCTCCAGCCGACCACCGGCTCCATGCCGGGCATCAAGGCCTTCACGGCGGCGGTCTTCGGCGGCATCGGCTCCATCCCCGGCGCCATGGTGGGCGGCGTCCTGCTGGGTGTGATCGAGATTCTGGGCAAGGCCTACATCTCCACCGAGCTGGGCGACGCCATCGTCTTCGCCGTGCTGATCATCGTCCTGCTTGTCCGGCCCACGGGCCTGATGGGCAAGGCGACGCGCGAGAAAGTGTGAGGTGGCCGGCATGAGCGTCAAGCAAAAGAAACTCATCTACAATCTCGTGACCATCGGCCTGGTCGCCGCGGCCTGGCTGATCTTTACCCTGCTGCTGAACCATGACGCGGGCGTGCCCCGCAAGGAGCGCATCCTCTCCTCCTCCATGAAGGACCAGCTGATCCCGATCTGCTGCTGGATCGTGATGGCTGTGTCGCTGAACCTGGTAGTGGGCATCTCCGGAGAGCTGAGCCTCGGCCACGCCGGCTTCATGAGCATCGGCGCCTTCACGGGCATTGTCGTCTCCGGCTGGCTGCTCAACGGTTTCGCGGTGGAGGACGCCACGCTGCGCCTGGTGCTGGCCATGGTCGCCGGAGGCCTCACGGCGGGCATCGCCGGCGTGCTGATCGGCATCCCCGTCCTGCGCCTGCGCGGCGACTATCTCGCCATCGTCACCCTGGCCTTCGGCGAGATCATCAAAAACGTGCTGAACTGCGTCTATGTCGCGGCGGACGGGAGGCACCTGAACCTCGGCTTCATCAACAACAACATCGCGGGCACCATGCTGCTCAACGGCCCCAACGGCGCGAAGGTCAAGACCATCGCCACGGTGAACGCGGGCTTCATCCTCGTGCTGATCACGCTGGTCATCGTGCTGAACCTCATCAACTCCCGCTCCGGGCGCGCCATCATGGCGGTGCGCGACAACCGCATCGCGGCGGAGTCCATGGGCGTGCCGGTGACAAAGTACAAGATGATGGCCTTCGTGACCGCCGCGACGCTGGCAGGCATGGCCGGCGCCCTCTACGGGCTTAACTTCGCCACGCTGCTGCCCACGAAATTCTCCTTCAACGAGTCCATCAACGTGCTGGTCTTCGTGGTGCTGGGCGGCATCGGCAACATCCTCGGCTCGGTGATCTCCGCTACGGCGCTGACCATCCTGCCCGAGAAGCTCCGCTTCCTGCAGAACTACCGCATGCTGGTCTACGCGGTGGTGCTGATCGTGGTGATGCTCGCCACGAACAACCGGACGATCCGCGCCTGGTTCAACACCCTCTCGGAGCGGCTGCGCCCCGGCAAGCGGGAGGAGGCGAAATCGCATGAGTGAACAGAAACGCCGTTCGCAGACGCGCATGGTCCCCGTGCCCAGCGAATCCATCGTCCCGGAGCGCGATCTGGGCAAGCCCCCGGTGCTCGAGACGCACCATCTGGGCATCGAGTTCGGCGGCCTGAAGGCCGTGGACGACTTTAATCTGACCATCGGCCGCACGGAGATTGCCGGCCTCATCGGACCCAACGGTGCGGGCAAGACGACCGTCTTCAACCTGCTGACCAAGGTCTACGAGCCCACCCAGGGCACCGTGATGATCAACGGCCGCGACACCAAGGGCATGAACATCACCCAGGCCTCCCAGCTGGGCGTCGCGCGCACCTTCCAGAACATCCGCCTCTTCTCCCAGATGACGGTCGAGGAGAACGTGCGCATCGGCCTGCACAACCAGATCAAGTACGACATGTTCACCGGCATCCTGCGGCTCCCCCGCTACTGGAAGCAGGAGCGGAAGCAGCACACGGAGGCGCTGGAGCTCCTGTCCATCTTCGACATGCAGGATCTGGCGGACGTCAAGGCGGGGAGCCTGCCCTACGGTGCCCAGCGGCGGCTGGAGATCGTCCGCGCCCTGGCCACCAACCCCTGCCTGCTGCTGCTGGACGAGCCCGCCGCCGGCATGAACCCGCACGAGACCTCGGAGCTGATGGAGAACATCGCCAAAATCCGCGACCGTTTCCAGATCGCCATCCTGCTCATCGAGCACGACATGAGCCTGGTCATGGGCGTGTGCGAGGGCATCTGCGTGCTGAACTTCGGCAAGGTGATTGCCAAGGGCACCGCTGACGAGATCCAGAACAACCCCGTGGTTATCGAGGCCTATCTGGGCAAGCGGAAGGAGGGCTGAGCATGACCAAGCAAGAGTACGCCGGCCCCATCCTGAAGGTCGAGGACATCCACGTCTACTACGGCGCGATCCATGCCATCAAGGGCATCTCGCTGGAGGTATACCAGGATGAGATCGTGACCCTGATCGGCGCCAACGGCGCGGGCAAGTCCACCACCCTGAACACCATCGCGGGCCTGCTCAAGCCCCGCAGCGGCTCCATCGAGTTCTGCGAAAAGCCCATCACCCACCTGGGCGCCTCGAAGATCGTCCCGGCCGGACTCTCGCTGTGCCCGGAGGGCCGGCGTGTGTTCCAGCAGATGACCGTCCGCGAGAATCTGGAGATGGGCGGTTTCACCCGCACTCCGGAGGAGATCGACGAGTCGATGGAGGACATGTTCCAGCGCTTCCCCCGCCTGAAGGAGCGCGAAAAGCAGATCGCCGGCACGCTCTCCGGCGGCGAACAGCAGATGCTGGCCATGGCCCGCGCCCTGATGTCCAAGCCCCGCCTGCTGATGCTGGACGAGCCCTCCATGGGTCTCGCCCCGATCCTGGTCGAGCAGATTTTCGGGATCATCCAGGAGCTGCACGGCGCCGGCGTGACCATCCTGCTGGTCGAGCAGAACGCGCAGATGGCGCTCTCCGTCGCGGACCGCGCCTACGTTCTGGAGACCGGCAGCATCTCTATGTCCGGCCCCGCCCAGGAGCTCGCCCACAACGACGCCGTCCGCAAGGCGTATCTGGGAAGCTGAGAAGCTTTTTCCTTCCGGAGCACGGAATGATCACAGGGGGATTTCGCACCTGCAGGTGCGACCAGGGCTTTCCGATCGCCCTGGACCTTCGGGTGCACCTTTTGAAGAATTCTGTATTTCTACGAGAAAAGCCCTGATCGGCATCTTACATCGGCACCTTCCCGCTGGGAGGTGCCGCTTGTATTTTTGGGGGACTGTGGTAGAATCGTAAGCGGAAGGAGTGATTTATATGAAGAAAGTTATGTCCACCGTTCTGCTTCTTCTGTTACTTCTGTTCTGCCTTTGGCTGGGCTCATCCTCAGCCGACGGGGAGTACTCGATCCAGTTTCCGGAGGCTGCCGTCGTCGGTCTTGGAGAAAACCTGACCATTCCCTTCACGCACCCCGCAGCCAGCTATCAGTATCTGATCTCTGTTTCCTGCAGCGATCCCGATGCCATGGATTTATACAACAAGAGTATCTCTCAGTATTACAGCACCGCCAACGGCTACTTCTATGTGCGAATGCAGAAAAAGGGACAGTATACGCTCAGCTTCACCGCCGGCGACGATTTCTCCTATGAGATCGTTCTCACGGTGGAAGACAAAGCTTCCGCCATCCACGCGTCCACGAACCGTTTTGTGATGCAGGCCGGCGAAACGATTGACCCCGGTTTTGAGACCGTGGGCGGAGTCCTGTACAATACGCCCTATCTGACGCACAGCAATTCCGGCATTGTCTCTTTCAGCGCAGACCGCACCGCCATGACCGCGCTGAAGCCCGGTTTTACGGAGATTGTCATCAAAATCGGAACCGAGGAACTGGGCCGTTTTGACGTAGTGGTGGTATCCCCCAGCGAACAGGTCAGCCTCTCCGCCAGCCATCCGTGCGGTGCGGTGGATCTTCTGACGACGCTGGAAGTCAAGGACAAGGACGGCAATCGGGTCACCGCCAATATTCAGTTGACGGAGGGCAGCGAAAACGCAAAAATCGTCTACTATCCCAACTATGTCTGCCTCCTGCCGACCGCGCCAGGATGGGTCACCGTCACCGCCTGGGGAACGGATGGGAGCAGCGATTCTCTCCGGCTGCGCATCTATGAGAAAGCGGAAAGAATGGATGTCGCCTTGACCACCGATCAACTGCCCGCAGGTCAGCAGATGCAGATTGCCGTCACTTTACCGGAGGGAACCTGGGCTCCCGTCACCTATGAGTTCTGGGATCACATGCCTGCGCAGACCGGCATTTCAGGCCCTGTTGCGCTCGTCAGCGAGGATGGTCTTGTCACCGGCCTGGTGCCGGGGACCTGTACGCTTCGCGTGAAAGCCGGCTCCCTGCTTCAGCGCTTCACCCTGACCGTCACAGACAGTGATCAGGCGATCCGGATCATCAAGCCGGAGCCCGCTTTCGACTGGCGTACTTCCTTCCAGCTCGCTGTCCGGGACCGTACAGGGCAGTCGATTCCCGCTGTCTTCTCCATCGCGGACTACGGCAACGCGTTTTCCATTGACAGCCAGGGTGTGCTGACCGCCTCCCGAAAGGCTACCGGTACGCTTGCAGCAACGCTCGAGAACGGCGCGAGATACACCTTCAGCGTCAAAGCCGTTGACACGCCCGCCTGGCTGAAGCCCTCCGAAACCGCCATCACGCTGCCCCTGGATTACACCTACTCATCACTTCAGGTCACCGCAGATATCCAGGTCACCAATTCCATGGATCTGGTCCTCTGCAGCGGAGATGAATCCATCGTCAAGGTCAATGGCTGGACCATCGTGCCGCAGCAGATCGGGACCGCAGTTCTGACCATTTGGAGCCGCTATAACGATGTCCACTGCAACTTGATTGTTACCGTGACGGAACCTGTGGGGGAGCTGTATGTGAACGGCGTTCAGGGGTTCGGCGATATTTTCGTCCCCTACAACGGAACAGTCAAACTGCCCGCCGTGACCGACCGCTTCGGCACACCGGTCAAGGTCAACTGGCAGATTACCAACCCCTCCGGTAACTGGATCTCGTTTGCGGAAAACCGTACCGCACTGCGGGCATCCGCGACTTCCGGCGTTGCCACGGTCATCGGAACCGCCGCCAACGGCCAAACGATGAAGCTCACCGCCTACCCCTATATTCGTTCCACTAATGCTTCCTTTGTACAGTCGGAAAACACCATTCAGACCGGTTCCCGTTATCAGGTCGATTTCCAGTGGGATTCCGGCAGTAACGGCTCCCGACTGTATCCCAACGATATAAGCTTCACCCTGACCGGCGACACAGACTGTGTCCAGATGGAGCCGCGTTTTGATTACTATACCTTCGTCGGACTGAGAGAGGGTACCGTAACCCTCAAGGTCACCCTGTACAACAAGAAGACCATCACCTCCGTGGTCCATGTCGTGACCGCACCGACCTGCCAGAATGGCCACGACCCGGTTTGGGTGGTCCTGACCGATCCGACGGAAAGCTACAACGGCCTCCGCGGGAAGCGCTGCAGCCGCTGCGGTGTTCCGCTGGACGGGCAGGAGGTCATCCCCTGCACTGGCACTCTGGGCTTCGCACACACTGATTATTATGTCTGCACGGAGGGCTACGGGCAGCTCACGGCGCTGGGTACCCACCTGAGCGGCGACCGCAGGCAGTCCTTCACCTGGCGTTCCTCCGACCCTGACACGGTGGAAGTTCTGGCTGACACGGTCGTCGGTCTGCGGCCCGGCACCGCCACCATCACCGTGACCAAGAATGACTGTGCGCCGGCGACCTGCCGCGTCCATGTGCTCGAGCCCCGCATTCTCCAGCTGCCCGCGGAGCTACAGACCATTGAGGACGGCGCCTTCCAGGGCATCGCGGCGACCTCCGTCCGGATTCCGAACCAGGTCACCTCCATCGGCCATCTGGCCTTCGCGTACTGTCCTTATCTGATGGAAGTCATTATCCCGGCGAGTGTGACCCAGATCGCGGAGGACGCCTTCCTGGGCTCCCCTTGGGTTACGATCGTCTTCGAGGAGGCAGACGGTGGAGAATGACATTCTTTGCCGTGTTTGCACCCCCGTATTTACTGTGAAAATCCATCGTATACTTATTTATCGTGGTCAATAATACACTGTATTATTGATGATGATTTCAGGAGGAATCCCCATGATCATCGTTCTGCGCGAGGGCGCGTCTTCCCGGGAGACAGACGGCCTGATGGATTTTCTCACCGGGCTCGGCGGGCTCAGCGTGCACCCGGTTCCCGGGGAGGAGCAGACCCTCTGGGGCGTCACCGGCGATACCGGCCGGGTGGATGTATCCCGGATCGAGAGCTTTTCCTGCGTGGAGCGGGTGCTGTGCGCCACGGCGCCCTATCCGCTGGCCAGCAGGGCCAGCCGCCCCGAGGGCACCCGGGTGCAGATCGGCAGCGTCACGGTCGGCGGGCCGCGGCTGGCGGTGATCGCCGGCCCTTGCTCCGTGGAGAGCCGGGAACAGATCCTGCGGACCGCGCAGGCGGTGCGGCGCAGCGGCGCGGCGATTCTGCGCGGCGGCGTGCTGAAGCCCCGCTCCTCCCCCTATGCGTTTCAGGGGATGGGGTTGGAAGGGCTGGCCCTGCTGAAGGAGGCCCACGAGGCCACCGGACTGCCGATCGTCACCGAACTCCTGTCCGTCCGGGATTTTGACCGTTTCATAGAGGAAGTGGACTGCGTTCAGGTCGGCGCGCGGAACATGCAGAACTATGAGCTGCTCCGCCTGCTGGGGAAGACCGACAAGCCGGTGCTGCTCAAGCGCGGCCTCTCCGCCACGCTGGAGGAATGGCTCATGAGCGCGGAGTATATTCTCGCCGGCGGAAACCCGAACGTGATTCTCTGCGAGCGCGGCATCCGCACCTTTGAGACCTGCACCCGGAACACGCTGGACCTGAGCGCGGTGCCGGCCGTCCATCACCTGAGCCACCTGCCCGTGATGGTGGACCCGAGCCACGGCACCGGCAGGCGCTGGATGGTCTCCCCTCTGGCCAGGGCGGCGGTCGCCGTGGGCGCGGACGGGCTGATTATCGAAGTGCACCCGGACCCCGAGCACGCACTCTCGGACGGCGCGCAGTCCGTGGATCCGGCGCAGTTTGACGAACTCATGCGCGGTCTCCGGGCGATCGCGGCCGCCGTCGGGCGGGAACTCTGAGGAGGAAACAGTCATGGAACGGATTCCCGTCATCCTCGAGGAGCGCAGCTATGAGGTGCTGCTGGACGACGGTATCGCCGCGCGGCCGGGAAAGGCCGTGCGCGAAGTGGTCCCCGGCCGCGCCGTCGCCCTGGTGACGGACGACCATGTGGCGCCCCTCTATCTGGATCACGCGGAGCAGAGTCTGCAGAAGGCCGGATTCCGCACGGAATCACTGGTGCTGCCCCATGGGGAAGCCGCAAAGTCCTTCGCTTCTCTGGAAAAGGTCTATGATTTTCTGGCCCGGGCGCGCATCACCCGCGAGGACGCGGTGCTGGCGCTGGGCGGCGGGGTGATCGGCGACCTGGCGGGCTTCGCGGCGGCGACCTGGCTGCGCGGCGTCCGCCTGATTCAGGTCCCGACGAGTCTGCTGGCGCAGGTGGACGCCTCCGTGGGCGGCAAGACCGCGGTGGATCTCCCCGCCGGAAAAAACCTGGTCGGCGCCTTCTGGCAGCCGAGTCTGGTTCTGTGCGACCCCCAGGTGCTGCAAACGCTCCCCGACCGGGACTGGCGCAGCGGGCTGGGCGAGGTTGTCAAATACGCCTGCATCCGGGACACGAAGCTCTTTGACCGGCTGGAACGGCTCGCGCCCGGCGGCCGCGCCGCGCTGGCGGCGGAAGCCGGACCGCTGGCCGCGCGCTGCATCCGCATGAAAGCGCTCTTCGTTGCCGCGGACGAGCACGACACCGGCGAGCGGCAGCTGCTGAACTTCGGCCACACCCTGGGGCACGCGATCGAGTGCTGCGAACATTATCGGGGACACAGCCACGGCGAGGCGGTCGCCATCGGCATGGCGGAGATCACCCGCCGCAGCGAGGCCGCCGGGCAGACCGTCCCCGGCACCGCCGCGCGCCTGACAAACCTTCTGAAGGCGCTGGGGCTGCCCGATCAGTTGCCGGATATCCCCCGTGCGCGGCTGCTGGAGGCGGTCGCGTCGGACAAGAAGCAGGGCGCGGAGGGTCTCCGCTGTGTCCTGCTGCGGAAGATCGGCAGCGCCCGCCTGCAGTCCGTGGAACCCGGCTGGCTGCTCCCAGGCTAATCCGGCTTGCGGAGGAGCCCGCCGCATGCTATACTGCCCGGGGAGGCGATTCTATGACAGACCGCGGCAGCCGTGTAAAAGATTTCCTGCTCATGACGGCGGGCACCGCCATTATGGTGCTGGGCATCTACTTTTTCAAGTATCCCAACCACTTCTCCACCGGCGGTGTCAGCGGCCTCTCCGTCATTCTGGCGCACTATCTGCCGAGCATGACGCCGGGCATCATCGGCATGGTGATCAACGGCCTGCTGCTGATCCTCGGCTATGCCGTGCTGGGCAAGGATTTCGGCTTCAAGACCGCCTATGTCAGCGCGCTGCAGTCGCTGCTGCTGCGGGCGCTGGAGCTGATCCTCCCCATGGACGCGCCGCTGACCACCCAGCCGATGCTGGAGATCATCTTTGCGGTCTCCCTGCCGGCGGTCGGCTCCGCCATTCTCTTCAACATCGGCGCCTCCTCCGGCGGCACGGACATTGTCGCCATGGTTCTGCGGAAATACACCACGCTGGACCTGGGCCGCGCGCTGCTGATCTCCGACTGCGTCATCACCCTCATGGCCTGCGTCGCCTTCGGGATGGAGACCGGCCTGTACTCAATCCTGGGCCTGGTGATGAAATGCCTGCTGGTAGACATGGTGCTGGAGAACATCAACACGCACAAATGCTTCCATATTATCACCGCTCACCCGGAGCAGATCGAGACCTTCATCACCCGCAGCCTGAAGCGCGGCGCGACCCGCATCCACGGCGAGGGCGTCTACACGCACGAGGGCCGCGAGGTGCTCCTGACCGTCGTCAACCGTCACCAGGCCGTCCAGCTGCGCCGCTATGTCAAGGAGCATGACCCGGAGGCCTTCCTTCTGATCACCAACACCGGCGAAATCATCGGCAAGGGCTTTCGCGGGATCAACTGACGGGGTTTCGCTGTATTTCGACTGTTTTTCCTGAATCGTAACAGAAATTAACAAAAAACCGCTTGCATTTCGGATCATGATGTGATAACATACCCTACTGTAAGGGGCCGTAAAGGCCCTGCAAGTTTCCGACATTCACGTCAACCATGGATGCGGAACAATCAGAAAGGAAGTTGATTCCCATGAAGAAGTTTGTCGCTCTGCTTCTTGCTGCGATGATGCTGCTGGTTTCCGTGTCCGCGCTGGCGGAAGGGACCACTGTCAAGGAGAGCCCCAACTCCGGCAACATCAACACCGCTGAAAACCCCTTCTTCGACATCGTCACCGAGCCCGGCACCAAGGCTCAGGAGATCATTGAGAAGATCGGCAACGGCGAGGATGTTGTGAACCTCGTCTCCAGCGAGACTGCTGAGCAGATCAAGAACGTGGTCGGTGAAGACGCGGCTGTCCAGGAAATCATTTCTCTTGATTTCCATGACTGGACTCCTGAGGATGGCGCTCAGAAGGTTGAGATCGAATTCGCGACCGAGTACAAGGCCGGCGAGCCCATTGTGGCCGTGCTGGGTCTGGTCACCGGCGACGAAGTCGAGGAGTATATCCTTGAGGCGGAAGTCGTTGAGGATTATGTGATTCTCGTGAAGTTCCCCGTCTCCGTGCTGGAGAAGGCCATGACCGCTGACGAGCTGTACATCCTGTTCGTGAACGCCAATGAGGCTCCCGCGGACGCCATCGAAGTCGATCCCGCTGAGGAGACCGTCGAGGTTCTTGTCGAGCAGTAAGATAGAGATCTTTCACAGCGGTGCGCAAGCACCGCTGTTTTTCTATTTTCAAGAATCCGCCTGTCCACGCCTTGACGGAAACAGTGCTTGCGGGTACAATGATAAAGAGTTCATCCCGGAGTCAGGAGGGGATTATGATGGACAGAGAGACGGATATTCTGATTATCGGAGCCGGTGTGGTGGGCTGCGCGCTTGCGCGCGTGCTCTCGCGCTTTGAGACCCGTGTGCTGGTCATCGACCGCGCGGACGATGTCTCAGAGGGCGCCTCGAAGGCCAACAGCGGCATCGTACACGCGGGCTTCGACGCCAAGCCCGGAACCGACAAGGCCCGGCTGAACGTGCTGGGCGCGCGGCGCTATCCCGCGCTGTGCAAAGAGCTCGGCGTGCCCTACAAGCAGATCGGCGCACTGGTGGTGGCCTTCCGCGAGGAGGACCGCCCGGTGCTCGAACAGCTCAAGGCGCAGGGCGAGGCGAACGGCGTGCCGAGGCTGCGCATCGTGGAACACGACGAGCTGATGCAGATGGAGCCGCAGCTGAACCCCTCCGCGGTCGCCGCGTTGGAGGCGCCAACCTCGGGCATCGTCAGCCCCTACGAGCTGGTGTTCGCGCTGGCCGACCACGCGGCCATCAACGGCGTCGAATTCCAGTTCGGCACCGAGGCGCAGACGATCGTCCGCGAGGATACGGGCTACCGGGTGGAGACCAGTCGGGGCGTAATCCGCGCCCACAGCGTCGTCAACTGCGCGGGCGTGGACAGCGGCCGGCTGCACAGTCAGGTCAGTCCCCGTCCCTGCAGGATCATTCCGCGGCGCGGCGAGTACTATGTGCTGGACCACCCCGCCGAAGCACCCTTCTCCCGCACGATCTTCCAGTGTCCCACCAAGATGGGCAAGGGCGTGCTCGTCTCCCCGACCGTGCACGGCAACGTTCTGCTGGGACCGACCGCCATGGACATCGAGGACGGGCTGGACACCGCCACCACCGCCGGCGGGCTCGCCGAGTGTCTGCAGAAATCCGCACTGACCTGGCCGAAGGTCTCCACGCGCACCGCCGTGACGAACTTTGCCGGCATCCGCGCCCATGAGGAGCACGGTGATTTCCTGGTCGGCGAGGCTGCGCCGCTGTTCTATGAGGCAGCGGGCTTTGAGAGTCCCGGTCTGACCTCCGCGCCCGCGCTGGCCGAGGAGCTGGGCCGCGACATGGCGGAGGACCTGAATCTGCGCCAGAAGGAGACCTGGCTTCCCGCGCCGGAGCATGAGAAGCCCTTCAACGAGATGAACGACGCCGAGCGTACCGAGGCCATCGCCGGCAACCCGCTCCACGGGCAGCTGATCTGCCGCTGCGAGGTTGTGACCGAGGCGGAGATCCGCGCCGCGATCCGTCGGCCGGTGGGCGCGCGTACCGTGGACGGCGTCAAGCGGCGCTGCCGGGCCGGCATGGGCCGCTGCCAGGGCGGTTTCTGCGCCCCGCGCGTGGTGGAGATCCTGGCCGAGGAGCTGGGCGTTCCCATGACAGAGATCCGCAAGGGCAGCGGAGCGAGCGACATGCTGGTGGGGGAAATCTGAGATGGAAAACATCATCCGCAAACAGTTGGTTATCATCGGCGGCGGCCCCGCGGGGCTCGCGGCCGGCATTGCCGCGCGGGAAGCGGGCGTGGAGGACCTGGTCATCCTCGAGCGGGAGCACGAGGCGGGCGGCATCCTCCGGCAGTGCATCCACAACGGCTTCGGCCTGCACCGCTACGGCGAGGAGCTCACCGGGCCGGAATACGCCGCGCGGGATATTGCCAGGGCGCAGGAGCTGGGGCTTGACATCCGCTGCGACACCACGGTGCTCTCCGTGGACGGGGACCGGCGCGTGACCTGTGTCTCCCGGGCGGAAGGCCTGCAGATCTTTGAGGCCGGGGCGGTCATCCTGGCCATGGGCTGCCGGGAGCGGCCCCGCGGCGCGCTGGGCACGCCCGGCACGCGCTGCGCGGGCATCTATACCGCCGGCGCCGCGCAGAAGTTCGTCAACCTCGAGGGCCTCATGCCCGGGCGCCGCTGCGTGATCCTGGGCTCGGGCGACATCGGCCTGATCATGGCGCGCCGCATGACCCTGCAGGGCGCCAAGGTGCTCGCCTGCGTGGAGCTCATGCCCTACTCCTCCGGTCTGAACCGGAACATCGTGCAATGCCTGCAGGACTATGACATTCCGCTCTATCTGAGCCACACGGTGATCGATATCCAGGGCCGCGAGCGCCTGGAGGGCGTCACGGTCGCACAGGTCGACGAGCGCCGCCGTCCAATCCCCGGCACGGAGATCGAGTTCGACTGCGACACGCTGCTGCTCTCCGTGGGTCTGATCCCCGAGAACGAGCTCAGCCTGCGCGCGGGCGTCGCGCTCTCCCCCGCCACCGCCGGCGCGGTGGTGGACGACGCGCTGCAGACCAGCGTACCCGGCGTGTTCGCCTGCGGCAATGTGCTGCATGTGCACGACCTGGTGGACTTCGTCTCCGACGAGAGCTTCCGGGCAGGGCGCGCCGCGGCGGCCTTCCTGCGCGGGGAGCACCCCCAGGGCGAAACCGTGGCGGTGCTCGACGGCGAGGGTGTGCGCGGCGTGGTGCCGCAGCGCGTCCATCCCGGACAGGACCTGACGCTGATGTTCCGCCCCGCCGGGGTTTATAAGAACGCCAGCGTGGTCGTGGAGGCGGACGGCGTCGAGATCGCCCGCAAGCGCGCGCTGGTCTTCACCCCGGGCGAGATGGTGGCGCTGGACCTCCCCGCCGCGAAATGGGCGAACGTCCATGGCGATCTGACCGTGCGAATGGAGGCGAAGTGACATGAAGGAACGCATCATCACCTGCATCAACTGCCCGATGGGCTGCCGGATGACCGTCACGCTGGAGGACGGAAAAGTGACAGGCGTCACCGGGAACACCTGCAAGCGCGGGGAAAAATACGCCATGCAGGAGGTCACCGCCCCGGTGCGCATGGTGACCGCTGTGGTGCCCGTGGCGGACCGGCGGCTGCCGGTCTCGGTCAAGACCCGTGAGCCGATCCCGAAGGCCCGGATTCAGGATTGCATGGCCGCCCTGCGGCAGCTTCACCTGAGCGCCCCCATCGAAGCCGGGCAGGTTGTCCTGGCGGATGTCTGCGGGACGGGCATCGACGTTATCGCAACCCGGACTGTAAGCTGATACGGATCTCGATCAAGAATGCAAATCTACAGCAAGAAGGATTTCGCGCCTGCGGGCGCGACCAGGGCTTTCCGATCGCCCTGGACCTTTCAGGCGCATCCGCTCCCGGATTTGGCCTAATGCTTGAGATTTGCATGAAAGGAACATATGACGCTGCAAAGCCTCAAACGGAAATATATCGGCGACCGCGCTTTCTACCGGATGGTGCTCGCGGTCGCCGTTCCCATGATGATCCAGAACGGGATCACGAACTTCGTCTCCCTGCTGGACAACCTGATGGTCGGCCAGACCGGCACGGAACAGATGAGCGGTGTCGCCATCGTGAACGTGCTGCTCTTTGTGTACAATCTCTGCATCTTCGGCGGCCTGAGCGGCGTGGGCATTTTCACCGCACAGTACGCCGGACGGGAGGACCACGAGGGCATCCGCACGAGCTTCCGCGCCAAGGTCTGGCTGGCGTGCCTGCTGACCGTCCTCGCGGCGGTGGTCTTTCTCGGCTGGGGCGAGCCGCTGATCCGCCTCTACCTGCAGGGCAGCGCGGAGGGCGTGGACCCGCTTCTGACCCTGAGCAGCGCGGAGGACTATCTGAAGGTCATGCTGCTGGGGCTTCCCGCGTTCGCCTTCTCGCAGGTCTACACCTCGACCCTGCGCGAGTGCTCCGAGACCATGCTCCCGATGAAGGCCGGCATCTCCGCAGTGCTGACCAATCTCCTGCTGAACTGGCTGCTGATCGGCGGAAACCTCGGCTTTCCCGCCCTCGGCGTGGTCGGCGCGGCGTGGGCCACAGTCATCTCCCGCTATGTCGAGCTCCTGATCGTGGTCTGCTGGACGCACACGCGCGGGCTGCGCATGCGCTGGGTGCACGGCCTCTGGAGCACCACGCGGGTGCCGCTGCAGCAATTGCGAGAGTTCATCCGGCGAGGGTTCCCGCTGCTGGCCAACGAGGCGCTCTGGGCGGGCGCCCAGGCAGTGCTCAACCAGCGCTATTCCGTGCGCGGGCAGGACGTGGTTGCCGCCCTGAACATCGCCTCGACGATCAACAATCTGTTCTTCATCGTCTTCGCGACCCTCGGCTCGTCCATCGGTATTGTCGTCGGGCAGCAGCTCGGGGCCGGGCGGCTGGAGGAGGCGAAGGAGACGGACAGGAAGATGATTGTCTTCTCGATCCTGACCGCCGTCGGAACCGCGGTGACGCTTTTCCTGGTCAGCCCGCTCTTCCCGCAGCTGTACAACACGACCGACGCCGTGCGCACGCTCGCGGTCCGGCTGATCCGCGTCAACGCCTGTTTCATGCCGCTGCACGCGTTCATGAACGCCGCGTATTTCACCCTGCGCTGCGGCGGCAAGACCGTGATTACCTTCCTCTTCGACTCCGGCTTCGCCTGGGTGGTCTCCATCCCCATCGCCTTTGCGCTCACGCTGATGACCGATCTCTCCGCGCCCGCGATCATGGCGTTTGTGAACGCGGGAGATCTGATTAAGTGCGTGGCGGGGTATGTGATGGTGAAGCGGGGGATGTGGATTCACCGGATTGTGGCATAGGATGAATATGAAACAGCGGAAATTCCTGCGATTGTAAAGGGTTCCGCTGTTTTATTTCAGAATATAAGGTTTAAGCCGGGGTATTTCGCGGCCTGCGGGCCGCGACCAGGGCTTTCCGATCGCCCTGGACCTTCGGCAGCATCCTCTTTTGGAGGCTCTGGGAAAGCATAGACGGCCCCTCCGCCCTTTGGGCACCTCCCCAGCAAGCTGGGGAGGCACAGGTTACTGGACTATGCTGACCCAATTACTCCCAAAGAGTGCATCCCCGAAGGGTCCAGGGGCGATCGGAAAGCCTCTGGCCGCGCCCGCAGGCGCGGAACCTCTCTTCAGTCGCCCCAGCTTGCTGGGGAGATGCCGCGTTAGCGGCAGAGGGGCCGTCTTCAATACGGAATTCGGAATTGAGAGATAGTATGCGATTTGATTCCGAATTCCGCATTTAACCGCGCGAGGCACTCCGAAATCCTTCCTCCCCCTTGCAATCCAACTCCGCTTCCCTTATAATAAAAGAACATTCATCCCCCGACGACAATCGAAGACTGGAGGCAACGAGCATGGGAAATAACGCGATCGTTGGACAGAGCGGCGGCCCGACCGCGGTCATCAACTCTACCCTCGCGGGTGTCCTGGAGGCCTGTCTGGCCCGCGGCGCACGCAATGTCTACGGCATGGTGCACGGCATTGAGGGGCTCCTGCAGGAGCACGTGGTCAATCTCTCGGACACCATCGGCTCCCAGATGGAGATCGAGCTGCTGAAGCGCACTCCCGCCTCCTACCTGGGCACCTGCCGCTACAAGCTCCCGGATTTCTCCGCCGGCGCGCAGGTCTATGAGAAGATCTTTCAGATTCTTGACAGGCTCGATATCGGCTGGTTCTTCTACATCGGCGGCAACGACTCCATGGATACGATCGCCAAGCTGAGCGAGTACGGGCGCATGATCGGCAGCGAGATCCGCTTCATGGGCGTGCCGAAGACCATCGACAACGACCTGGCGCTCACCGACCACACGCCGGGCTACGGCTCCGCGGCAAAGTACATCGGCGTGGTCATGAAAGAGATCATCCGCGACGCCAACGCCTACGGCAACAAGTATGTCACCATCGTCGAGATCATGGGCCGCAACGCGGGCTGGCTGACCGCCGCGGCGGCGCTGTCCCGCGGGGAGGACTGCGAGGGCGTCAACCTGATCTGCCTGCCGGAGCTGCCCTTCCACCTGGACCGCTTCCTGGCGAAGGTTGAGCAGATGCAGAAGGAGCGCAACTCCGTGGTCATCGCCGTGTCCGAGGGCGTGAAGCTCCCCGACGGACGCTATGTCTGCGAGCTGAGCAACGACGCGGAGTTTGTCGACGCCTTCGGCCATCGCAAGCTGACCGGCACGGCCCGCTACCTCTCGAACCTCGTGGCCGCGAACCTCGACACGCTGACCCGCTCGATCGAGCTCTCCACGCTGCAGCGCTGCGCGGGACATCTCTCGAGCCGCACGGACATCACCGAAGCCTACCAGGTCGGCGGCGCGGCCGTGAAGGCCGCCTTCGAGGGGCACACCGGCGAGATGGTCGCCCTGCAGCGCATCTCCAACAACCCCTACCAGTGCACCACCGGGCTTGTGGATGTGCAGAAGGTCGCCAATGTGGAGAAGAAGATCCCCGTGGAGTGGATCAACAGCTACCGCACGGACATGACCGCCGATTTCCTGGACTACGCGCGCCCGCTGATTCAGGCGGAGCTGACTCCGATCTACATTCAGGGCCTCACCCGGCATATCACGATGGAGCGGTAATACTGATCCAATACCGATCCCGGTTTAGAATGCTTATTCTCAACAGTGGGATTTCGCGCCTGCGGGCGCGACCAGGGCTTTCCGATCGCCCTGGACCTTCGGATACATGCCCTTTCTCGATTTGCAGTTTTGCTTGAGATTGGTATAAGGAGCAGACGCCATGGCCTACTACCGCATTGAGTATTTCTCGAACTGTCTGCGCCGGACGACGTCCTTTGAGATGCTGATTCCCAACGACATCCGGACGGACATTCCGCACGAGGAGCCGAAGACGCCCATGCGCACGCTCTTCCTCCTGCACGGGTACACCGGCAAGGCCGGGAACTGGGTGCCGGAGGAGCTGGCGCAGAAATACAACTTCGCCATCGTGATGCCCACGGCGGAGAACTCGTTTTATCTCAACGGCGCCGCGACCGGCAGCGCCTACCAGTCGATGCTCGGCGAGGAGCTGGTGGACTACGTCCGCGAGACCTTCGGGCTGGCAAAAAGCGCGGAGGACACCTGCATCGCGGGCATGTCCATGGGCGGCTTCGGCGCGCTGCACACCGCCCTGGCCTATCCGGACCGCTTCGGGAAAGCCGGCTGCCTCTCCTCCGCGCTGATCGTCCACGGCATCGCCGGGATGAAGCCGGGCGAGGGCAACAGTGTGGCGAACTACGAATACTACCGCGCGTGCTTCGGCGACCTGGACCGCGTGGAGGAGAGTGACGCAAACCCGGAGGTGCTGTTGAAAAAGCTGAAGGCTGCGGGCGCAAGAATTCCGGACCTCTATCTCTGCTGCGGCACCGAGGATTTCCTGATCGAGCCCAACCGGCAGATGCACCGGTTCCTAGAGCAAGAGAAGATCCCGCATGTGTATCACGAGGGCCCCGGCCTGCACGATATGGCGTTCTGGTCCGAGTGGATCGTGAAGATCGTGCGGTGGATGTTTGACGATTCGGCGGATTGAGGCTCTTTACATCCCGCGAAAAATCTGCTATACTCCCCCTGTCGCGATGAACGGGAACGTTCTTCAGCGCCGCGCGAAGAGAGCCGCCGGAGGGTGCAAGGCGGACGCGGCCGGGGGAACCGCTCGCCCGGGAGCAGCCGGAGAGAAACCGGCGGGACGCGCCCGATACAGCGCCGTCGAGAGGCCGCTCCTGGGAGCGGCAAGCAGAGTGGTACCGCGGAATGGATGAATGCCAGCCGTTCCGTCTTTGCAGCAATGCAGGGACGGGACGGCTGTTTTCAGGGAGATGATTGCGATGGAGAACCGGCAGATCGGGGAAATTCTCCAGTCATTTACGGATTTATACTATTCGTTGCCATGGGCATATGTGCGTGAAAAGCTGCTGGAGTGGCATCCCGAAATCACGGACGAACAGCTTCAGGAGGTCCTGGACGAGACCGATGAAAGCGTCTTTCATTATCATTGCTGTGTCGTGGACGAGGATCTGCCTGAACCGGAACTGGCTGCGGAACACATGGTATGCTTCTGGGATGAATATGAGATGTTCTTGCAGGCACGCCGAGATGACCTGCCGCTGAAAGACATCCCGGAGAAGGATCTTCTGGAGTCGCTTAAGAGCTCAGTCATCGCACGGACTCAGGAATTGGAATCATTGGAAAGATTCGGCCGCGAAGTGCTTCGGCTGGACCGGCAATGAGTCGATGAACTGACACACATCTGCCTGTTCAGCCAAATTGGTGCACTATGTCATGATGAATCATGGCTGGAGCACTTTCTAAGGAATAGTCGCTGGGGAAAGATTCATTTTGAGAATTTGACTCAGCTGCGGGCTTTCCGGCGTCTTGCCAACGCATTCTACCTCACACAACCCAATCCTGTGCTGAAAGGCTGGCGTCCCTGTGATATCCCTAACGCGCCTGTCCCGCACGATGATCTACCCACCGAGGAAGATCTTCTGGAGCTGCAGGATCGCTCCGCACTCGATCGGCTTCAAGAGACATTCAACAAAAAACTGCACCCACATTCTGCATCCAAGCCCGGCCGCAACAATCCCTGTCCCTGCGGCAGCGGAAAGAAATACAAGAACTGCTGCGGGAAAAACTGACGTTATCGCGGAAACCGCCGCTGAACGATTATCCGGAAGGAGGAATCCCCCATGAACACCCCTATCCCCGCCTACAACCCCGCCGAGATCGAGCCGAAATGGCAGAAGATCTGGGCCGAGACCCACGCCTTTGAGGCGGAGGCCAGCCACGACAAGCCCAAGTTCTACGGGCTGATCGAGTTCCCGTATCCCTCGGGCGCCGGTCTGCACGTGGGCCATCCGCGCTCCAACACCGCCATGGACATCATCTGCCGCAAGCGGCGGATGCAGGGCTACAACGTCCTGTTCCCCATCGGCTGGGACGCCTTCGGTCTGCCCACGGAGAACTACGCGATCAAGCACCATGTCCACCCGGCGAAGGTCACCCGGGAGAACATTGATCATTTCCGCAGCCAGCTGCAGATGCTGGGCTTCTCCTTCGACTACAGCCGCGAGGTGGACACCACCGATCCGGACTACTTCAAGTGGACCCAGTGGATCTTCCTGAAGCTCTTTGAGCACGGGCTGGTCTTCCGGGACAAGACGCTGGTCAACTACTGCCCCTCCTGCAAGGTCGTCCTCTCCAATGAGGACAGCCAGGGCGGCAAGTGCGACGTCTGCCACGGCGACGTGGTGCAGCTGCCCAAGGACGTGTGGTACCTGCGGATCACGGCCTACGCGGACCGGCTGCTCGAGGGTCTCAAGACCGTCGACTACCCCGAGAACATCGCCATGCAGCAGGTGAACTGGATCGGCAAGTCCCAGGGCGCCTTCGTGCAGTTCCCGCTGGCGGGCACGGACGAGAAGATCGAGATCTACACGACCCGCCCGGACACGCTCTTCGGCGTAACCTTCATGGTCATGGCGCCGGAGCACCCGCTGATCGACAAGTACGCCGCGCAGATCCGCAACATGGACGCCGTGGCCGCCTACCGCGAGGAGTGCGCCAAGAAAACCGAGTTTGAGCGCACCCAGCTGGTCAAGGACAAGACCGGCGTCCGCCTCGACGGGCTCAGCGCCGTGAACCCGCTGACCGGCAAGGAGGTGCCGATCTACCTGTCCGACTATGTCATGATGGGCTACGGCACCGGTGCGATCATGGCCGTTCCCGCGCACGACCAGCGCGACTGGGAGTTCGCGAAGAAGTTCGGCATCGAGATCATCGAGGTCATCCAGGGCGGCGACATCACGAAGGAAGCCTATACCGGCGACGGCCCGATGGTCAACTCCGGCTTCCTCAACGGCTACACCAACAAAAAGGACTCCATCGCCCGCGCGGTGGAGGAGGTCGAGAAGCTCGGCCTGGGCAAGGCCGGCGTCCAGTACAAGATGAAGGATTGGGCCTTCAACCGCCAGCGCTACTGGGGCGAGCCGATCCCGCTGATCCACTGCCCAAAGTGCGGCGTGGTGGCCGTGCCCTATGAGGAGCTGCCCCTCCGCCTGCCCGAGGTCGAGGACTTCGAGCCCGGCACGGACGGCAAGAGCCCACTGGCGCGGATCCCCTCCTTCGTGCAGTGCAAGTGCCCGAAGTGCGGCGGCGACGCCGAGCGCGAGACCGACACCATGCCCCAGTGGGCCGGCTCCAGCTGGTATTTCCTGCGCTACTGCGATCCGCACAACGACAAGGCCTTCGCAGACAAGGCGGAGCTCGACTACTGGATGCCCGTGGACTGGTACAACGGCGGCATGGAGCACGTCACGCGCCACCTGCTGTACAGCCGCTTCTGGCATCAGTTCCTGTATGACATCGGCGAGGTCTCCTGCCCGGAACCCTACGCGAAGCGTACCGCCCAGGGCATGATCCTGGCCGCCGACGGCGAGAAGATGTCCAAGAGCCGCGGCAACGTCATCAACCCCGATGATGTGGTGGCGGACATCGGCGCCGACGCCTTCCGCTGCTATGAGATGTTCATGGGCGCCTTCGACCAGGCGATTCCGTGGTCGGTCACCGGCTCCAAGGGCTGCCGCAAGTTCCTGGACCGCGTCTGGCGCCTGCAGGAGAAGGTTGTGGACGGCAGCGCCTACTCCCCCGCCCTGAACAGCGTCCTCCACGCGACCATCAAGAAGGTCAGCGAGGACATCGAGCGGATGAAGTTCAACACCGCCATCGCCGCCATGATGAGCCTTGTCAACGAGATGAGCGCCCAGGAGCGCATCACCCACGCAGATCTCGAGGCTCTGCTGCTCATCCTCTCCCCCGTGGCGCCGCATCTGTGCGAGGAGATCTGGCAGCGGCTGGGCCACAGCGAGCCCATCCATCACCAGCCCTGGCCCGACTGGGACGAGAGCGCCCTGCAGGTGGATGAGGTCGAGATCGCGGTGCAGATCAACGGCAAGGTGCGCGGCCGCATCATGATCCCCGCCGACCTGACGAAGGAAACCGCCGAGCGCGACCTCCCCGCCAATCCCGACGTGCAGCGGCTGACCGCCGGCAAGACCATTGTCAAGGTGGTCTTCGTGCCCGGCCGCCTGCTGAACATCGTGGCCAAATGAGGACCTGCAGGCGCACGCTGGCGCTCCTCCTGGCGCTGCTCCTCCTGGGGAGCGGCGCCCTGGCGGAGAGCCCCTGGATCTCGATCCGGACGGACGAGGAGGCGGAAGCCCTGCCGACCTACGCCCCGCCGGCGGTCACGGTCACGCGCAGCCCGGTGCTGGACGCGGCGCTTTCGCTGCTGGAGGAGGGCAACCCCTTTCTGGAGCGCTATAACCGCTTCACCGGCGCGGACATCAAGCCTCCGCTGCCCTACGGCGTCCCCTATTTCTGGGGCGGACAGGCGCCCTCCCACGTCTTCGCCAAGGCCCCGGACTACGTCGTACAGAAGGCCTGGTCCTCCAGCCCGATCTGGTACGATGAGGGCGTGACCTACATCTACGGCTTCGACTGCGTGGGCTTCGTGTCCTGGGTCTGGAGTCAGGCGGGACAGCAGTGGCTCGGCGCGGACACCCTGCTGGCCGACAGAAGCTGTCACCGCCTCTCCTCCTCCACCGTGGAGCAGCCGCCCTTCCGCTATCTGGCGGAACAGCTGGAGCTCGGCGACACGCTCGTCATCCGCTACCCGGGCGTCCATGTGATGATCTACATCGGCACGCTCCGCATGTACGGCTACACGGAGCAGGAGGTCCCGGAGCTGGCTCCCTGGCTGGATTATCCCCTGGTCATCCACTCCACGACCCACGCGCAGGTCGCCCGGCGCTTCCGCGAGTTGATTAAAAGCGGCCTGCAGAAATACAAGCTCGCCTCAATGCCGGACGGCGGCGTGGCGGTCTCCCTCCTGGGGCTCTCCCCGGAGGACACGCCCTATCACGCGATCCTGGAGAAAGGCGAACAGAAGGAGTACACCTGGTATTTCGTCCTGCCCGACGGCACCTGGCTGAACATTTTCCGCTGGCAGAAGAGTATCCAGAAATACGCGTGGATTCCGGTCAAACCACAATAATTCCAACAAAAACAGGGGCTGTCACAACGACGGCTCCTGTTTATTTGGTTCATACCGATCTCAGTTTTGTATGCTTATAGTCAGCGCCGAGATTTCGCGGCCTGCGGGCCGCGACCAGGGCTTTCCGATCGCCCTGGACCTTCGGTTGCATGCTGTTGCTGGATTTGCAATTCTTACTTGAGATTGGTATTACTTGAGATTATCATCAACACAAAACAGGGGCTGTCACAACGACGGCGCCTGTTTTTGTGGTTCGTTATTTCGTTTTTTACCTGATTCACAAATCTCTCCCCCGAGGTGCATCCCGAAGGTCCAGGGCGATCGGAAAGCCCTGGTCGCGCCCGCAGGCGCGAAATTCCTCGGTGAGAAATCCCATGCTTATAAAACAGAACAGGTTCAGTCCTTCTCCTTCGGCAGACTGCCGTCGCTCTTCATGGCCTCCCACTCCTCGCGGGAAATCAGACACTTGCGGGGCTTGGAACCGTCCTGCTGGGAGACGACGCCGCGCTTCTCCATCTCATCCACAAGACGTCCGGCACGGGTGTAGCCGACCTTCAGTCGGCGCTGCAGCATCGAGGTGGAGACCTGTCCGTCCTCGACCGCGATCTCGATGCACTGCTGCAGCAGGCTGTCGTCGCCGTTGCCGCCGCTGCGGGGCGTGGCCTCGAAGTCGTGGATGGAGGGCTGGTTGGAGGTATCCTCGTCGTCCGCGTGCTCGAGGCGGTCCATGACGTCCGGATCGTAGCGGGGCTCCGAGTGGTTGCGGATAAACTCGGTGACCTTGTTGACGTCATCGTCCGAGAGGAAGCAGCCCTGGATCCGGACCGGCGCGAACTGGCCCACCGGCAGGTAGAGCATATCGCCCCAGCCCAGCAGCTGCTCCGCGCCGCCGCTGTCCAGGATCGTCCGGCTGTCGATGTTGCTGAACACCCGGAACGCGATGCGGCTGGGGAAGTTCGCCTTGATCAGGCCGGTGATCACGTCCACCGAGGGACGCTGCGTGGCGATGATCAGGTGGATGCCCGCCGCGCGGGCCTTCTGCGCGATGCGGCAGATGCGGTCCTCGACGTCGCGCTTGCAGACCATCATGAGGTCGGCCAGCTCGTCGATGATGATGACGATGCGCGGCATGGCCTCCTCACCCTCAGCCAGATGGCGGTTGTAGCCGTCGATGCTGCGCACGTTGACCTTCTGGAACTTGTGGTAGCGTTCCTCCATCTCCTCCACCGCCCAGGTCAGCGCCGTGGAGGCCTTCCGCGGCTCGCTCACCACCGGCAGCAGCAGATGCGGCACGCCGTTATAGCACTGCAGCTCCACCACCTTGGGGTCCACCAGGATCATCCGGACCTCCTCGGGCGTGTAACGGTAAAGCAGCGAGTTGATGATCGTGTTGATGCACACGGATTTGCCGGAGCCGGTGGCGCCGGCGATCAGCAGG
This sequence comes from Clostridia bacterium, assembly GCA_017508975.1. Lineage (GTDB taxonomy): Bacteria > Bacillota > Clostridia > Christensenellales > Aristaeellaceae > RUG11272. Next base: position 54,354 of record JAFWQU010000008.1, read on the forward strand.
TGCGGCATCCGCTCCAGGTCGCAGATGATCGGCGTGCCGGCGATGTCCTTGCCCAGGGCCACGCCCAGGGTCGGGCTTCCGGAGAACGCGTCCGGCGACTCCAGCATCTCCCGCAGCGTCACGGTCTCAACGCGCTGGTTGGGCACCTCGATGCCGATCAGGGACTTGCCCGGGATCGGCGCCTCAATGCGGACGCTCTTGGCCGCCATGTCCTTGGCGATATTCTTGCCCAGGGAGGTCACACGCTCCACCTTGATGCCGGAGGCGATCTCCAATTCAAAGCGCGAGACCGCCGGACCGTGGGTCACGTGCTTCACCACCGCGTCCACCTTGAAGGAACTAAGCGTCTCCTCCAGCTGGCGCGCCCGCAGATCGTCCTCCTCGTGGCTGACGGCCAGCGCGGCCTTGGGCGGCGAGAGCAGCTCGATCGGCGGCTTGATATAATCCCCCCCGCCGGTGGACGGGGCCGGTTTGCGCTCGGGCTTGGGTTCCGGCCTGGGCGCCGGTTTGCGCTCAGATTTCGGCTCCGGCCTTGGCGCCGGCTCGGGCTTGGGAATGGGTTCCGGCTCCTGTTCCGGCGCGGTGCGGCGGCGGACGGGCTCCTGTTCCGGCTTCTCCTCCTCGCCGCTGCGGCGGAAAGTCCGCACCGACTGCCGGGTGGTCCGCCGTTGGACCTCCGTGGGCTCCCAGGGCGGCAGATCCTCCGTCTCCTCGGCCGCGGGCGCCGCCGGGAAGGGCTCCTCGGGCAGCGGACGCCGGGCGGCGCGCCGCACGGGCTCCTCCGACTCCTCATCGGGCTTGAAGATCCGCCCGAAGATGCCCCGTTTGGGCTCGCCGGTCTCCTGGGGCGGCACGTAGCGCGTCTCCTCCGGGACCGGCTGGAATCCGGCGGTCACCGGGACGGGCACGGGCTGCGCCTGCACGGGCTGCGGCGGGCGCGCGTAATTCTGCCACTGCGCGGGCGCGGGCTGCTGCTGCGGTTTCTGCTGCGGCTTCGCCTCCCGCTTGCCGCGGAGCAGCGCGAAGAAGCGCTTGAAGTCGAACTTGATCAGCACCAGGAACGCCGCCAGCGCGATCAGGGCGCTGAGGATGCCCGCCAGCACCGGGCCGTTCAGCCGCCACAGGAAGTATCCCAGGAGCATGCCGATCACGCCCCCGCCCACCGGGCGGCCCATCGTATAGTCAAAGGTCTTGAGCAGCATCGGAACCCATCCGCGCTCCCCGGCGATCCGCACCCAGAGGTAGTCCGCCAGCGCGGTGCCCTGCGAGGTCTCGGTCACGAACGTCACCATGGTCATGAACGAGGCCGCCATCAGGAACAGCACCACCCCGGCCAGCATCCGCCAGCCGCTCATGCGCCGCTGGGACTGCAGCAGCAGCCAGCCGCCGATCCACAGGGGCAGCAGCGGCAGCGCCACGTCCATCACGCCCGCCAGTCCCCGGCTGACCAGCCGGATCTGGCTGAAGAGCACACCGCCGTCCAGCCGCAGATCCACCGCCAGGAAGACCGTCACGCCCGCCGCGATCAGCAGCAGGCCGAGAATCTTCCAGGCCAGCAGGCCCTCCGCGCTGTAGGTTTTCGCCCGGTTGGTCTGACCCCCGGGCCGTCTCCTATTTGAAGCCATCCGATTCCTCCATGTCTTTTCCCAGTGCTGTCACGGCAGCAGGAAGACCGCGCAGAGCAGTCCGTCCTCATTCCCGTGCAGCCGCAGGCGGTTCTCGCCGCACACGTAATAGTCGCTCGTCCCCGGCGGCAGCCGCAGGGCCTCCGCCTGCTCCGCGTCCAGGGTCAGGCTCACGTCCGGCTCCCCGAGGAGCTCGCGCCACTCCGCCTGCTCCGTCTCGCCGGTGAACAGTCCCCAGAGCCCGAAGCGGTCCGCGCGGATGCCAGACACGAGACTCCCCGCCAGATCCTTCTCCGACAACCGGTCCGTCATCAGCAGCACGCCGCGGAACCGGCTGTCCTCCAATTGCACATAGCGTCCGTTTTCATATAAGTCCGGGTCCGCCTGCAGCCCGTAGCGCTCCGCCAGCGGCTCCAGCTTCTCCCCCAGTTCCGCGGGAATGCCCGGGAGCGCGCCCGCCGCCGCGGCCTCCCGCAGCGCCTCCGCGTTCCCCTCCAGCGTCTCCGGCACGCCGAAGCGCGCGAGGACGCTGTCCTCCGTCAGGTCGGTCCAGGGTTCCAGCTCTTTCCAGGTAAAGCTGACCGCCCCGGCCTGCCCGTGGAGCGTCGAGAAGCGGTCCAGCGGATAATAGAGCGTCAGTCCGGTCCGCGTAAGGCCGAAGCAGTCCGGCAGCGGCGTCAGCGCGTGGTTCATCAGGTGCGCGCTGAGCTCCGGTTCCAGGTCGTCAGCCAGCCAGTCCTCCAGCACCGTCCGCGCGCGCTCCCCGTCCGTGAAGAGGGCGTCCAGGGGAATCTCCTCCCCGGTCTCCAGGTCCACGCAGAGGCTGCCCCAGCGGAACGCGGCCCCTGTTGGGATGCCCTCCGCCCGGAACACGCAGGAGAGGATGTCTCCCTCCATCTCCGCGGACCATTCCGCCCGCAGCGCCTTCCCGGCGGCCATCGCCTGCGGCAGCGCGTAGGTCAGCTGCGAGGCCTGCGCCCGCTCCTGCAGCAGGCGGTTGATATTCTCCTGTATCTCCGCGTCCGGCAGGCCCTCAAGGGTCGGCCAGTGCACGGCGTTCTCCCCCAGGTCCATTCCCCGGTCCGCCAGGCCCGTCTCCGCCCGCGCGGGCAGGCAGCCGGCCAGCAGGCACAGCAGCGCGGCCCAGCAAATCCAGCGTCTCATGCAATCCGCCTCCCCGGTCGTTATTCTACTATAGGGAACGAAATTGCGCAAGTATTTCATCCCGTTCACACTTCTTTTATCGGCGTTCATCCCTTTGTAAAATGTATAAAAGTCGCGGCCGGAAGCTTGCGAAAACCCTCGCCGGAGCGTATACTGGTTCTGTCAAGAAAATACCCAGCGACACAAAGCGGAGGGATGATTTATGCGGAAACATTGGTTCTGCGCGGTACTCTGCCTGCTGCTCTGTCTGGGATGCGCGATGGCATACGCGGATCCCAATTTCCAGATGGAGGAGAGCAAAGTCACCGTGATGGAGGGCGGGGTCGTGCAGCTGACCGTGCTGCGCCAGGGACCCGCCCTCGAGGGGGAGATTTCCTGGACCTCCTCCAACCAGCGGGTCGCCAGCGTGGACGCGGACGGCCTGGTCACCGGGCGCGCCAAGGGCAATGTGACCATCACCGCCCGCGCGCAGTCCGGCAATAAAACCTTCACCGCCACGGCCAGCGTCAGCGTGCTGCGCGCGGCCACCGGCATCACGGTCAACGAGAGCAAGCTGGACGTCACCACCCCGGACGATCCGCGGGTGGAGGGACTGCTCCTGATGGAGAATGACCTGCCGCTGCTGATCCTCACCAGCGAACAGGCCGTCCAGATCAGCGCGAAGATCGCGCCTCAGGACGCCAGCGACGCGAAATACACCGTCACCGTGGACGATCCCACCCTCTTCCGGGAGCGCTCCGACGCCAACACCACCCTGACGCCCCAGAAGGCCGGCGAGACCGTTCTGACCGTCGCCTCCCGGAGCAACCCCGAGGTGCAGAAGCAGTACCATGTGCTGATCATCCAGCCAGTCAAGAAGATCGAGATCCAGCTGAACCGCTCCTCGATCGGCGTGGGCGGCATCCTGCAGGCCTCCGCGCTGATCAGCCCGCTGGACGCGACCTTCACCGGGGTGGTCTGGTCCTCCCTGACCCCGAAGGTCGTCTCGGTGGACGAGCGCGGCATCGTCACGGGCCTCGCCCGGGGCGACGGCAGAATCCGCGCCACCGCCGTCGACGGCAGCAAGCGCACCGCCGAAGCGGTGATCAAGGTCACCCAGCAGCCCACGGAGATCACGGTCGACGAGAAGAACCTGACCGTCCTCGAGCCGACGGACGCCCGGCTGGAAGGCCTGCTCTGGCTTGAGAGCGATCTGCCCGTGCTGATGCTCACCGCCGGCCAGTCCGTCACCCTGCAGGCGACGGTCGCGCCGAACAACGCCACCGATAAGAAGTTCACCGTCACCGTCGACGACGAGAGCCTCTTCAAATCCGTCCGCGGCGCCACGCTCGTGCCGGAGCAGCCGGGCGAGACCCTCCTGACTGTCGCGGCGAACGGCAATCCGGACATCATGAAGCAGTACCATGTGCTGGTTGTGCGCGGCGTGCAGAAGATCGGCGTCAGTTTCGACCGCACGACGATCCACATTGGCGAGACGGCCCGTGCCACCGCGAGCATCTCCCCGGCGGACGCCACCTGGCCGCAGGTCACCTGGTCGACCCTCACACCCAAGATCGTCTCCGTGGACGCCTACGGCAACGTCACCGGCCTCGCCCGCGGCGAGGGGCGGATCCGCGCCACCGCGGCGGATGGCTCCAACGTCACCGGCACCGCCTCGGTGCAGGTCCACCAGCAGCCCACCGGCATCACCCTCTCCGGACAGAACAGCGTCCTCACCGGCTCCTCCACCACGCTGAAGGCGACCGTGGCCCCCTCGAACGCCAACGAGAAGACCGTCACCTGGCGCTCCTCCGACTCCCGGGTCGCGACGGTCTCCGCGGGCGGACGCGTCACGGGCATCAAGGCCGGCCAGTGCACGATCGTCTGCACCAGCACGGCGGACCCCGCGGTCTTCGCCAGCTGGGAGATCACCGTCGTGCAGCGCGTCACGAGCATCTCCTTCACCACCCCGGAGCTCACCCTGAACGTAGGTGAGGACGCGCGGGTCTTCTGGAACGTCGGTCCCGCCGACGCCACCGACCCCTCCGTGACGCTCACCTCCAGCAGCACCAAGGTCGCCACCGTGGACCAGCTGGGCAACATCCACGCGGTCAAGCGCGGCGAGTGCACCATCACCGCCAAGGCCAACGACGGCTCGGGCAAGAGCGCCCGCATCAAGGTCAAGGTGCTGCAGCCGGTCTGGGGTGTGCATATGCGCAACGACCTGTACACCGTGGACGTGGGCGAGTCCGTCACCATCCAGGCGGTGCTGGAGCCCTCCGACGCGAGCAACAACCACATGACCTGGTCCAGTGCGAACCCCAACATCGCGACTGTCAAAGGCAAGACCAACCGGCCCTCCGTGTACGGCCACACCTGGGGCACCACGACCCTCACCGGCGTCACCGAGGACGGCGGCTTCGTCACCCAGTGCAGCGTCAAGGTCGGCACCTTCAACAAGGCTCTGCAGATTCTTGATCTGGAGATTGACGACAGCAACCAGATCCGCATCTCCGTTCACAACCAGTCCAACATGAACATCACGCGCTTCTACTTCACGGTCGCGTGCTATGATGAATACGACAACCCGCTCAGCTGCAGAACAGACGGCTCGAACACATTCTCCGGCCACTATCTGGAGACCCTTTACGCGGGCATGATCACCCGGCACGGCCGCTTCCACTTCGCCGACTTTGTCCAGCCGGCCGTGCAGATCGGCCGCGTGGTCTTCACGATCACGGGCTACCAGTGCGACGACGGCTTCTCCTACACCTATCCGACCGACCGCCGGCCCTGGCGGGAGACGACCTGCGGCACCTGGCTCCCGCCGCAGCCCGAGGATCCCCTGCCTGAGGAACCCGAATCCACGGGAAGTGAAGAGAATCCCTGAGCGAACCCCCGCCGCAGCCCTCACCGGCTGCGGCTTTTTTCTGTCATAACCATCACAAGTGAATGAATTTTTCCGGAGGCGTTTTCAATCCTCCGGATTTATGGTATACTGGAAGCTGTACTATTGTGTACAGGAGGGAACCCCCGGATGTCCCAGCCGCTGATTCTTGCCTCAGCCTCGCCGAGAAGGCGGGAGCTGATGCGTCTGCTTGGTTTCGAGTTTTTGATCGACGCGCCCGAGGTGGACGAACACACCGGGCTGGGCGCGCGGGACGCGGTGGCCGCGCTGAGCCGCCGCAAGGCCCTCGCCAGCCGCGCCGTGCACCCGGGCCGCATTATCGTCGCCGCCGACACGCTGGTCGCGCTGGACGACGTGCCCCTGGGCAAGCCCGCGGACGAGGAGGACGCGTTCCGCATGCTGCGGCTGCTCGCGGGCCGGGAGCACCAGGTGCACACCGGCGTCACCTGCATCGCCGCGGACGACACCCTGCACAGCGGCGTGGACACCTCCACCGTGCGCTTCGGCCCGATGACCGACCGGGAGATCCGCGCCTATATCGCCACCGGGGAGCCCATGGACAAGGCGGGCGCCTACGCCCTGCAGGGCGGCGCGGCCGCCTGGATTGAGGAGGTGCGCGGCACCCCCTCGGGCATCATCGGCCTGCCCCTCCCCCTGACCCGGAAACTGCTCGCCGCCTGCGGGCTTGAATACTGCTGAAGGACGGGATCCATTTGCAAATCAGAGCGTCAGATATCGCCATCGACCTGGGGACCACCAACACCCTGGTCTATGTCCGCGGCAAGGGCATTGTGATCAGCGAGCCGACCATCGTGGTGGTGGAGGCCCGGGACCGCAGCACCGTCCGCGCTGTGGGCGACGAGGCGCGTTACCTGCTGGGCCGCACAAAGGACAGCCTGCGCGCGGTCCTGCCCATCAAGGACGGCGTGATCAGCGATTACGACGCGGCGGAGGTCATGATCCGCTACTTTATCCGCAAGGCCATCGGCGTCAGCCACCTGATCGGCCCGCGCGTGCTGGTCTCGATCCCCGTCTCCCTGCCGGAGGTCTCCCGCAAGGCGCTCCGCGAAGCCGTCCAGGTCTCCGGCGCCAAGTCCGTGATCTTCGTCGAAAAGCCCCTGGCGGCTGCCATCGGCGCGGGGCTGCCGGTCTATGACCCCATCGGCTCCATGGTCGTCGACGTGGGCGGGGGCACCACCGACACCGCCATCGTCTCCCTGGGCGGCCTCGTCGTGGCCCAGTCGATCCAGGTGGGCGGCGAGAAGATGGACCAGGCGATCATCAACTATCTGAAGAAGAATTCCAGCATGCTGGTGGGCGAACACACCGCCGAGGAGCTCAAGAAGGATCTGGCCTCCGCGATGCCCAGCACCGCCGGCAACACCGTGGCCCATGTCCGCGGCTTTGACCTGCTCTCCGCGCGCGTGATGGACGTGGAGTTCACCAGCGCCCAGGCGCACGACGCGATCAAGGAGCCCTGCATGGCGATTCTGGCCTCGATCCGCTGGGTGCTGGAGCGCACGCCGCCGGAGCTCTCCGCGGATATCCTGCGCAGCGGCATCCACCTGACCGGCGGCACCGCGCAGCTGCTGGGGCTCGACCGGCTGATCACCACCCAGCTGGGCATCCCCGCCCAGACGGTCAGCGAGCCCGGCGATGCCACCATCATGGGCATGGGCTACCTGGTCGAGAACAGCGACCTGCTCAGCCAGGTGGCGCGCTCCGCGGTCAACCAGGCGTGAGTCCCATGCCGTCCGGAAATCATTCATTCATAATTCATTCGTATGACTGACCACGAAAAACGAAAATACTGATGTATTTTCACAGACAGGAGGTGAGGAGACAGATGTTCGGACGAAAGAAAAAGAAAAAGCAGGAGGAGCTCAAGCCCATCCCGCTGCAGATGCCCGAGGAGACAGACCTTCCGGAGGAGGACCTGGCGTCCATCACCGCCTGTCTCCCCCGCCACGACGAGGAGCCTCCGCAGGAGGAGACCCAGTCGATGACCCCCGAGGAGGCACTGGCCGCGCTGCGCCTGAGCCAGCCGCAGGACGAGGAACCGGATGAGGACGAGGAGGAGCCGGCGCACCGGCGGACCAACCCCGGCCGCAAGATGCGCCCCAAGCGCAGCCGGGTTGAGCCGGCCCCGGAGGACCATCTCGCCGACAGCGAGGAGGAGGAAACCCTCGCCCGCCGCCACCCCGCGCTGCGCCGCTTCGGATATTTCTTCATCACGCTGGCGCTGTTGGCCTGCGTGATCGCGACGATTCTGACCCAGGTTTTCGACCGGGACACCACTGTCTACCAGGTGGCGGAAATGCCCGCGGAGACCGTCACCGCCGCCATGACCCCGATCCAGAGCTTCTTTGCCTCCATCACCAACTCGGTGGTGGGCTATGTCCGCACCTTCAAGCGCCGGGCCAACATCGAGGAGGCCTATAACGCGGTGGTGGCGCGCAACGAGGAGCTGGAGTACATCGCCTTGATCGCCGAGGAGCGCCTGATCCAGCTGCAGCAGTTCACGAACATGCAGGACGAGGTGCAGAACAACGCGTCCATGCGGCCCCTGGTCTGCTCCGTGATTGGCCGGGACGAGGGCAACTATTTCTCCACCTTCACCATCAACCACGGCTCCGACGACGGCATCGAGCCCTTCATGGCCGTCACCCTGGGCGAGGCACTGATCGGATACACCGAGGTGGTCTCCCCCCGCAGCGCCACCGTGCGCACGATCATCGACAGCGACGCCTCCATCGCCGGCATCATCCAGTCCAGCCGCGACCAGGGCACCGTCAAGGGCACCCTGGGCATCAACGGCCAGGCGATGTGCCGCATGTACTATCTGCCCGAGGACCATCTGCCCCGCCCGGGCGACAAGGTCGTCACCTCCGGCGTGGGCATGTCCTTCCCCAAGGGCATCCCGATCGGCACCGTCCGCGAGTCCACCCGCGGCATGGACGCGAACAAGCAGTACATCGTGGTGGAGCCCGCCGCGGACTTCCAGCACATCGAGTATGTCATCGTGCTGCGCTACCAGCCGAAGGCGCGCGCCGTGCAGAGCCGCGACACCACCCAGGTGGACCTGGTCCCGCTGGAGACCGCGCGGCCCTATCCGACCCTGCGGATGAGCATCCTGAACTACTGGAACACGCCCGACCCGAACACCGGGAACGTCCCGGCGGAGGAGACCGAGACCCCGGAGAATCCCGAGACTCCGACGCCGACGCCCATCGCCACCCCGCGGCCGACGCCCACCCGAACCCCTTCCGGCGAGGAGGAGGACGATGAGGACGACGGGCTCGAGTACGTGGTCAGCAGCGAGCCCACCGGGTCGCCGAGCCCCTCCCCCACGCCCAGCCCGACGCCCCTGTTTACCCTGGATCCCAGCGGCATGAACCTGGAGGATGACTGAGGTGAAACGCGCAAGAAAACGCGGAGGCCGGAAGCATCCCCTCCTCCGCGCCGTCTGGCAGCAGGCAAAGCTGTTCCTGGTGGTTCTGACAGCCTATCTGGTGCAGGTGTGCATTATGCCCTATGTCCGCATCGGCTCCGTCACCCCCAGCATCATCTTCCCGGTTCTGGCCATTATCACGGTCGGCCTGGGACGGATGCGGGCAGTCTGGGCCGGCACGGCCTTCGGCATCCTGCTGGAATTCATGCAGCCTTCCCATGTGCTGTTCAATCTTCTGATCTATCCCGTCGCCGCGATCTTCGGCATGCTGATCTTCGCGGACAAGACCGTTCAGCAGCTTGAGTACGAGCGCGGCATCGGCAAGCCCGGCCGCAACGCGTCGCCCTGGCTGCGGACCCTCCTGTGCACGGCGGCCGACACGCTGGTCTATGAGACCGTCAACATCGTCTACTTCTTCGTCCGCGGCGGCGAGCTGAGCCTCCAGACCTTCGGCAGAGGGTTCCTGGACGTGTTCCTCTCGGTGCTGCTGGCCGCGCTGATCATGGTGCCCCTGCGCCGCTTCTTCGGGATCAGGGCCGCCGTCGATCCGGGCGCGGTGCTGCGCCCGACCGCCTACCGCAGGGGATAACAAACCCGGAAAGGAGGATCCGTCTTGAGTGAACAGGATAAAAAGCTGCGCCTGCGCTTTCTCACCGCGCTGGGGATCGTGATCCTCGCCGTCGCGTATCTGATCGCGGGTCTCGCAAACCTGCAGCTGCAGGACAGCGATATCCACATGGAGAAAGCGGAGAGCACCCGCACAAAGACCATCTATCTGCGCGGCAAGCGCGGCAACATCGTGGACGCGGACTCCGTGATCCTGGCCGAGGACCAGCTGATCTACAACGTCACCTTCTACAAGGACGCGACCCAGACCAGCAAGGCAACCTACGCGGAGTTCACCCGCTCGATCCTGGAGACCATCGACATCATTGAGCGCAACGGCGGCACCATGGCGCTGAAGTTCAACCTGGCGCGGGACCCCGAGACCCAGAAGTGGAAGTTCAGCTTCGGCTCCGGCGTCTCCGAGAGCGTTCTGGCCACCCGTCAGCGGCAGTGGCGCAGCAACAACTACCTGACCAACTCGAAATACGACGACCCAGCCGCCTGCTATGAGAAGCTCTACGACCGCTTCCAGTTCGCACAGGTGGATCCGACCCTGGACGAGGAGACCATCTGCAAGGTGATGGCCATCTACTGCGAGATGCAGATGAACATCTTCAACTCGCAGCCGATCGTCATCGCCCGGGACGTGCGCTACGAGACGGTCATCGAGGTGGAGACCCGCGCCATGACGCTGCACGGCATGGAGATCAGCGTCGGCACCAAGCGCGTCTACCCCCGCTCGAACCTCGCGGCCCAGGTCATCGGCTACACCGGCGCCATTCCCTCCCAGAGCATGTGGCAGACGCTCAAGGCCAAGGGCTATTCCTACAACGACACCATCGGGCGCGACGGCATCGAGTCCTCCATGGAGGACTGGCTGACCCCCAACTCCTCCCTGCGCCAGGGCTACCGACTGGTCGAGCGCGACCAGCGCTCCCGCGTCATCCGGGAGCTGGAGTACGTGGAGCCCAAGGACGGCAACAACGTCAAGCTGACCCTGCGCGCCTCCCTGCAGCAGATCGCCGAGAAGGCCATCGCGGCCAATGTGAACAACACCCGCGATGAGGAGGAGAAGAAGATGGTCTCCTCCCAGTGGCTTGAGGACAACAAGAACGATATCGCCACCCGCAACTGGGAGAAATACCCCATGGCCCTGGCGGAGCACGGCTGCATGATCGTCCTGGACATGCAGGACCGCGTGCTGGCGATGGCCAACTACCCCACCTACGACCTGAACGCTCTGGTCGCCGGCGGAAAGAGCGCCGTGGCCATCCGGGACGACGAGCGCAATCTGCTGCTGAACTACGGCATCCACGCCCGCGGAACCCCGGGCTCCATCTTCAAGATGGTCACCGGCTACGGCGTCCTCAACGAGGGCGAACTCCAGGTGGACGAGTACATCTCGGACATGGGCTACTACAAAAAGTACAACGCCGACGAGAGCACCGCCCCGAAGTGCTGGATCAGCGAGAATCTACGCTGGAAGCACGCCTATCAGACCATCGTCGAGGGCCTGTCCCACTCGTGCAATTACTTCTTCTACGAGTGCGGCTCGCGCCTGGGCGAGGAGCGGCTGTACCGCTACGCCTACCTCTACGGACTCACCTCCCGCACCGGCATCGACCTGCCCGGCGAGGTCCGCTCCGTGGTCGGCTGCCAGAACACGCTATACGACCCCTCGAAGGCCATGAACGAGGCCAGCCAGGACACCTCGCTGCCCATCATCGTCTTCAACGCCATCAAGACCCACCTGAAAAACTGCGGCGCCTCCCGGGGTCTGGACTATGACGACGAGCGCCTTTCCAAGTGCGCCAAGCGGCTGATGGACATGGCCGTGAATTACCCCGAAAGCGCGTGGCTGGACCACATGCGCACCATCCTCATGGAGGAGCTCTCCATGACCAAAGAGATGGTCTACACCCAGCAGATCATCGGCGATACCTACAACTACATGAACACGATTAAATGGGGCGGCGGCCAGACCATTCTGACCGCCATCGGGCAGTCCGTGACGGTGCTCACCCCCATCGCGGTCGCGCGCTACGTCTGCGCCGTCGCCAACAACGGCATGGTATACAACGTCTCCCTGGTGGACTCCATCACCTCCCCCGAGGGCGAGATTCTCTCCAAGCGCGAGCCCCAGCTGTTCAACCAGCTGGAGAACGGCGAGAAGTATCTGAGCCTCCTGCGCAAGGGGATGGAGGGCGTGGTGGACGACCAGGGTACTGCGGCGAAGTTCTTCAAGGGCTGGAAGTATTACGACCAGATCGCCGCGAAAACCGGAACCGCGCAGGTGACCAGCATCGACCTGGAGAACAACGCGTGGTTCGTCTGCTTCGCGCCCCTGGAAAAGCCCGAGATCGCCATCGCGGTCTTTATCCCCCACGGCTACTCGGGCGGCAACGCCTCGCTGGCAGCCAAGACCTTCGTGGAAGAGTATCTGAATCTGTCCACCCTGCGCACCGTAGACTATGACCTGCCCTACGGAAACACCCTGGCGCCCTGAGCCGGAGGAGGAAACCGAAGCATGAGCACTGTCTGGCTGATCGCCTCCGGAAAGGGGGGCGTTGGAAAATCGACGCTCGCCGCCGGGCTCGGGGTCTCCCTGGGCCGGGAGGGCCAGCGGGTCTGCGTGGTGGACGCCGACCTCGGACTGCGCAACGCCGATATGCTCCTTGGCCTGTCCGACCGCGTGGTCTATGACCTGATGGACGTGGCGAAGAGCGGCTGCGCGCCGGAGCAGGCGCTGATCGCCGTGCCCGGGGAGGAGCAGGTCTTCCTGCTGCCCGCCTCGCAGTTTGCCCGCGCAAAGGATCTGGATCCCAAGGATTTCCGTCATGTGATCCGCGGGCTGCGGGAAAGCTTCGATCAGATTCTGATTGACTGCCCCGCAGGCACCGAGCGCGGACTGCGCGGAGCGATGGCCTGCGAGCCGGACCGGGCCCTCGTGGTCGCCACCCCCGACGACGTCTCCCTGCGGGACGCGGAACAGCTCTGCGGTCTGATCCGCAAAAAGGCGCTTCCCGGTCCGCAGCTGCTGGTCAACCGGCTCCGGCCGGAGCTGATCCGCACCGGGGAGATGATCTCCGCAGCCGCTGCGGCCGCCGCGCTCGACTGCCCGCTGCTGGGCGAGATCCCCGAGGATCCGCTGGTCTACCGGGCGCTCCTGCGGCATCTGCGGGTCACGGACGTGGACTGCGCGGCGACCCGCGCCTTCGCCCGGATCGCGCAGCGGATGTGCGGCGGGGAGGTTCCCCTGCCGGACTACGGGCGGCGTCCCGAGGGCTTGCTCCGGCGCCTCTTCCGCCGCGCGCCCAAGGAGGTTCGCATTCTTGATCACTGAGAGCAAAAAAACACGGGCGCACATCAGTAAAACCCTGCTGGTCCTGACATACACGCTCGCGATCCTGGGAATCTATTTCGTGGCGGTGGCGACCTACTCGCCCTCCTCCACCTCCGGCGCCTCCCTGCTGACCCATATTGCCGAATCCAGCTACGCCATGCGGCAGGGTCTCTATGTGCTGATCTCCCCGCTGGTCCTGGCGGTCATGCTGTCGATCAAGTTCGAGCTGCTGCGCCGGTGGAACGTCATGCTCTACTGGGCCACGCTGGGCCTGGTCACCGCGGTGTGGGTCTTCAACCGCGCCACCGGCGTGAAACAGTGGCTGGACGTCTTCATGGGCTACACGATCCAGCCCACGGAGTTCGCCAAACTGACGATTATCCTTCGTCTGGCGTCGGTTCTCTCCAAGGCCGAGCGGCCCCTCGGCACCTTCAAGGACGCCGTCATGACCATCGCCCTGGTGCTCATCCCCGGCGCGATCATCGTTCTCTCCGGCGAGACGGGCTCCTTCATCGTCATCGCGTTCGTCTTCCTGGTGATGATTTTCTTCGCCAACACGGACTGGCGGGTGATCGCGCTGCTGATCACGCTGGTCGTCCTGGGCCTTCTGGCGCTGTACGGCTTCGCGATGGCGACCGGCTCGGACAACTACCGTCTCCTGCGCATCATCTCCTTCTTCCGCCCGGAGGAGTTCTCCTCCTCCAGCGGCTACCAGCAGACCCAGAGCATGATGGCCATCGGCTCCGGCGGCCTGCGCGGGGTCGGCGGCTTCTCGGACAGCAGCCTGTACCGGCTGGACTACGTGCCCGCCGACTGGACGGACTTCATCTTCTCCACCATCGGCGAGGCCACCGGCTTCATCGGCTGCGCCTCCCTGGTGCTGCTCTATCTCTTCTTCATCCTGTACATGCTGCGCCTGGCCTACTACACCCGTGACCGCTTCGGCATGCTCATCGTGGTCGGCGTGGCCGGAATGTTCTTCTTTCATATTCTGGAGAATGTGGGCATGACCGCGGGCCTGCTCCCGATCACCGGCATCCCGCTGCCCTTCCTCTCCTACGGCGGCTCGAACATGATCATGAACATGGCCGCCGTCGGCCTGGTGCTGAACGTCACCAAGAACCGCAGTCTGACCGGCAACTTCTCCACCCCGCAGCTGGACACGCAGCTCCGGCACTATACGCGATAGGAGGGCATGCCCATGAAGCTCCGTCTGACAGCGTCCATTCTCCTGCTGAGTCTGCTTCTGCTGGCGGCTGCGTCCGCCTCCGCGGCGGGCAGTCTGCGGCTGAAGCGCGAGGTGCCGGAATACGCGCGGTGGACACAGGCACCGGCGGAGGACGAGGTCCCGGTCGAGATGGCGGAGGCTTCCTACGCCTCCTGCGCGCTGATCGGCCCTGACTCCGGCGAGACCTGCGTGGAGTATACCTGGACCATCCTGGATAATCTGGGCGAGAGCGGCAGCGGAAGCCTCGGCGGCTTCGGTCCAAACATCTCCGGCGGAGAAGGCGGCACGGATCCCCACGAATATCAGATCTCCGTCGCCGTCCTGGACAACACCTATGAGAATCCGTGGATGGCCAACACGCTCTATTATCCGCCGCTGCAGTCGGAGACCACCTTCTCCTACACCTTCTATCAGCCGGGATCCTATGTCCTTTTCCTGGACGCGTATCAGGGGGACAGCTTGATCGGCGGCGACATACTGGTTGTGGAGATCACCAGCGGCAGCCGGCCCAATCCGCTGACCGCCCAGGTTCAGCAGGCGGCTGCCCTGTGCCAGGGGGATTCTGATTTCGAGTCCGCCGTCCTGGCGCACGACTGGCTCTGCGATCATGTTGACTACGACTACAGCTATGTCTATTACAGCGCGGAGGACGCTTTCTTCCGCGGAACCTGCGTCTGCAACGGCTACACCTACGCCTACCAGCTTCTTCTCCAGGAGCTTGGAATTCCCTGCCAGCGGATCAGTTGGGACGGCTCAGACACCGAGATGGGCCACATCTGGAATACCGTTCAGCTGGAGGGCAGCTGGTACCACGTGGATGTCACCTGGGACGATGACGCCCATTATCCATACTTCGGGCTGACGGATGAGCTGATCCTTTTGGACCACGTGATCGACTACCGCTGCGACGGAACCCCGCCCTGCGACAGTCTCGACTGCAATTACTTTGTCCACACCGGCGAGTGGAAGAGCGACTTCGGATACCAGGTCTACTCGGAAGCTCAGGAGCTGCTGCTGAGCGGCGTGCACCGGATGACCCTGAGCGCCATGGGAGATCCGCTATATGATACCCTCACCGCCTGGGGCATGAAAGTGGAACCCTGGCAGGACCCGGACACCGGCGAGCAGCTGCCCGCCCCGCAGGTCACCTGCTCCGAGAGCGGCCAGACCATCCGCGCGGTCTTCCTCGGCAACGGGCAACTGCTGCTGCCGGCGGATCTCACCCTGCTGGAAGCGGAGGTCTTCACGGAGACGCCCGCGCGCAGCGTCATCATCCCCTCGGGCTGCGCCGTCAGCGGCCGGGCCTTCTCCGGGAGCGGCGTCTGGGACGTCTATTTTCTCGGCGATCCCGGCATGGTCGACGAGCACGCCTTCGACGGCACGCACTACGTCTGTCTCCACGGCGGCAGCAGCATCCAGGCCCTCGCGCAGAGACTCGGCCTGGACTACAGTGAAGAATGATTCACAAAGAACCTGATGACTGGGAGGTATCTGCATGCATACACACCGCACAAGCCGTCTCGTATCTCTGATTATGCTGACTCTGCTCTTCTCCCTGCCTGCCTCTTGGGCACTGGCAGATCTGACCCCACTGGCTCTTGACATGAAAGTGCACGGCAATCCCCCGCGAGAGGATTGCTGGATCGAGAAGGGCAAGGAATACCGTGATGAATCCATCCATGTAGTAATGGAGACAGGAAACCGGAAAGGCAAATCCAGCGATTCACGGGTCTCAACCCGCTGGCTGACAATCGAAATCGCCGATCCCAGCCAGATCCGTACCACTTTGAGCTTTGAAAGTTTCTCCGACAACCGGCTGACTCGCTCGGTAAACATGCAGCGCAGCGTGAACGCAATTGTAGCTCTTAACGATGATTTCGTCAAAATCTCCAATTATCGGGGCTATGTCATGCGCCAGGGCGTGTTTTACTGCGATACGCTTGACGAACACGCCAAGGCGCAGGATGTACTTATCATTGACGATCAGGGAGATTTTCGCCTGGTTCTTGACGCCACATCTGCATCCATGCAGGAATATCTCGCCCAGATGGAAACAGAAGGCCGCAAGCCGATCAATGTTTTCACCTTCGGGCCTGCCCTGGTGATCGATGGCATTGCGCAGACACAATTCGATGACGACAAAATCCGCTCTCCCTATTACGCAACCCCGCGCATTGCCCTCTGCCAGCTGGATCATCTGAAATACGCAATCGTTCAGATTGATGGAAGCAGCGGAAACGGTCTGAACTGTCCGGAACTGGCGAACTATATCGTACAGCTCTTCCCCGAGTGCAAGATTGCCTATAACCTGGATGGAGGCGGTTCAACCCACCTGTTCTTCGGAGATAAGTTGGTCTCCAAGGTCAAAGGCAGCCGCGAGATCTCTGGAATGATCTATTTCGCTTCCATTGCGTCGGAGGAATAATCTATGGATGAGAGTACCCGCATCCTGCTCTACTGGCTAATCATCGCAGCAGCTGCGCTGGCCGGGTTCGCATGGACCTTCTGTCGGCGTCGGGAGCTATCCTGCCGCGCGGTTCTGCTCTTTGCGTCCCTGTCCGTACCGCTTTCACTGCTTCTCAGCCGCATCCTGTACTGTGCCGTCTGCTATGAATGGCTGCGCCTTCAGGGAACAGGGTTCATTTGGCGGCTGGCGCCCGGGGGACTCCTGCTCTACGGCATCGCAGCCGGCTGTCTCCTGTCTGCCTGGATCACCGGCCGGGTCTGCCGCGTGTATCCCCTGGATCTGACCGACGCCGCGGCACCCGCCTTTGCACTGCTGATTGCGGTCAAACGTTTCGCGGAATATCTGGTCGGATCCGGTACAGGCCGCAGCATTGAGGAATGGTTCGATCCCATGATGGAGCAGAGTTTTCTCCAAATTGAGGATCCCAGCTTCCTGCAGCGCTTTCCTTTCGCTGTTCAGGACTACTATGAGGACTGGGTATTCTCCATCAATCTTTGGGAAGGACTTGCCGCACTGACTTTCCTGTTTATATTGCTCCGAATGAAACCACGCCGTTCTGGCGGCGCCACCGTACTGCTTCTCCTGCTTTATGCCGCCTGTCAGGTCGTGTTCGAGTCCATGCGTTTCGGTGATGTGCTCAAGTGGGGCTTTATTCGGGTCGACCAGTTGTTGAGCGGTGTGCTAGTGTTGTTACTGCTGGTCTTCTGCTGGCGGAAGCTTCCATCTGAAAGCCGTACACTTCGTGAAGTGCTGTTCCGCGGGGGTATGATTGTGGCAGCTTGCCTGATTGTGATGGCCATGGAGTTTACTCTCGAAGCGAAGATCTCTTTTCTGGAATGGATGCGAGCGGACCTTTGCTATCTGGTGGATATCGGATGCTGTGCTTGGATGATTGCCTCCGTGATTCCCATCTGGAACAGGAGCTTTGCAATAAAGGGGGCGCTGCAGTGATGTACAGGAAATTCTCCGCCTTCTGCCTGTTGCTTTTGTGTATTCTAGCGCTGACCTTTGCAACCGCGGATACAGTACCCAAACAGTATAAAAAAGCGCTGGAATATGCCAGGACCATCCAGCCCATGGAGATGGACATGGGCAAGGTAACTATGAAGCCCACGGAACTGGCGAACATTCTTCGCGCACTGCCGCAGGGCGCTGTGCTCCACTTTCAATGTACATGGAAAAAGGTCACGTTCTCCGATGAGAGCGAGATTGTCAGC
Source organism: Clostridia bacterium (assembly GCA_017508975.1). Taxonomy (GTDB): domain Bacteria; phylum Bacillota; class Clostridia; order Christensenellales; family Aristaeellaceae; genus RUG11272. Next base: position 72,342 of record JAFWQU010000008.1, read on the forward strand.
CTGAACAAACTCAATGGCAATGCAACCCGGGAGGACATCGAAAGCATCATCGCGGTCTGTCCAAACCTGTCTGTACTCGACAATTCCCAGAAGATGCGCCCATCCAATGATGTGATGATCTCCTTAATGGAGCAGTACCCGGATATCCACTTCGAGTGGATGGTTCATCTCAAGGGCGAGCACTACTGCCGGACCAATGCCACCGCATACAGCACTCTGAATCACACGGACGCCGGAACACGGTTGAAATCCGAGGACCTTGAACTGCTGAAATATATTCCCGGGTTGAAAGCGTTGGATATCGGCCATAACAGTTTCACCGACTTCGGTTTTCTAAAGTATTGTCCGGACCTGGAACTCCTGATTATCAGCAACAATGCCCATGTGGATGATCTGACAGCAGTCGGTGAACTGAAACATCTTCAATATCTCGAGGTGCACAACACCAACATCTCTGACCTTTCCCCGCTGGCCAACTGCCATGAACTGCTGGATCTGAATATCTCATCAACCAGAGTCACAGACTTGAGTCCCCTGGACGGAATCACTACGCTGGAGCGGCTTTGGGCAAATGTACTCAAAAAGCTGCCGCAATCAGAGAAGGATCGTTTTGTCGCTCTTCATCCGAACTGCACAGTGGATTTCAAGGGTACCTCTGCCGTCTCTCATCACTGGCGGGAACACGGTAACCGCTCAATAACGCACACCTGCCAATAACCCTAGAATCATGAGACAATGTGTCCAAGCATTCTAGTAGAATCCAATAGAATCTATTAGAAACCATCAGACACGGAGGTCATGACAATGGGAGTACAGGCGATAAAGCACGCAGTAATGCTGCAGGAATGGTCGACGAAGATTGCGGAATGCCGTTCAAGCGGAATGTCGGTAAAGGCCTGGTGCGCAGAGCAGGGGATCTCCATCAAGACTTACTACTACTGGGAAAAGCGTTTTGTCACCGAAGCGACCCAGCAGCTCAGCCTTCCGGCTCCCACCCAGGCCGGCCTGCTCATGCGGGTCAACCCGGACGCCATGCCCAGCGATGACGTGGATCGCATTAGACAGGGCATCACCATCCGCCATGGTGAGAGTGTCATCACCCTGCCTGCCGGAAGCAGCGCGGAGGCCGTCGCCGACCTGGTGAGGGCACTGAACCGCCATGCTTGATTTCAGCCGGGTGCAGAATTACTACATCGCCTGCGGGTACACCGATATGCGGAAGCAGATCGACGGGCTGGTGGCTGTGGTGGAACTGCAGTTTGGGCGAAAGCCGGATGAGACCTCCATCTTCCTGTTCTGCGGCCGTCGGGCGGACCGGATCAAGGCGCTGTATTGGGACGGCACAGGGTACGTGCTGCTGTACAAGCGGCTGGCAGAGAAGCGGTTCCAGTGGCCGCGGAGCGAGCAGGAGCTGAAGCTGCTGACAAGGCAGGAATTCCGCTGGCTCATGGAGGGATTATCCATCGTCCAGAAGAAGGCCTTCGAGCCGGGAAAACCGGGGACCGTCTGCTGACCAAAAACATTGGAAATACAATGCTTCCAAAAGGATTCCTCGCCTTGCTGTCGAATCTTACAGGTGTAGAAATCGTTGAGGAAGGCGGTGAGCAGAGTGGCAGATGAGATGGTGCCGAAGGCTGTCGTGGACATACTCATGCAGCAGATCTCCACCCTGCAGGCCACAGTGGAACGGCTCACCGCCCTGCTGGAGGAGAAGAACCAGATCATCCTGAATCAGAACCGGGCACGGTTCGGGCAGAGCAGTGAGAAGCGGACCTACCTCCTTTGCGACGGTCAGACGAGCATGTTCGACCAGGCCGGGGATGGAATCACGGAGAAGGCCCCGGTGGCTGCCGCTGAAGAGAAGAAGACTGTCGCGGTGGCATCCCACAAGCGGAAACCCAAGTCCACCCTGGACGAGCTTGCCGCCAATGTGGCTGAGGAAGCAATCATTCTCGACCTTCCGGACGCAGAGAAATACACGCAGGATCACCGGCCGCTGAAGTACATCGGCATGGATTTGGTTCGGACTGAGCTGATTAAGGAACCGGCTCGGATCTATGTGAAAAAGTACTATGTCAGAACCTACGCCGATCCCATCGCGGAAGCGCTCACCGGGCACGCCGATATTCGCCGCCCGACTGCTCCGGCCCCGCTGCTGCCCCACAGCTATGCTTCGGCCTCGGTGGTTACAGACGTGATTGTGAAGAAGTTCGCCGACGCGCTGCCACTGTACCGGCAGGAGCAGATGTGGAGACGGCTGGGCGTCAACCTGAAGCGCAACACCATGGCCAACTGGGTGGTGCTGACAGCTGAGACCTACCTCAAGCCCTTCAGCGACGCCTTCCTGGCTGAGCTGCTCCGACAGGCCGTGATTCATGCAGATGAAACCGTGCTGCAGGTGAACAAGGAGCCGGGCAGGGAGGCCACAGCGGAATCCCGCATCTGGGCCTACGCCTCCTCCAAGCGTGCGGCAAGGCAGATCCGCTGCTTCCGCTACGAGCAGAGCCGCAAGGGGGCCTGTGCAGAGAAGGTGCTCGGAGGCTACACCGGCGTGGTGATCTCGGACGGTTACAGCGGCTACAATGTCCTGCGCAAGGCTGTTCGGGCAGGCTGCTGGGCCCACGCCCGAAGGAAATGGGTCGAGGCCATGCCGGATGGTGCCACCCAGGAGAATGCTCTGGCGGCAAAGGGGCTGGAATACTGCAGCCGGCTCTTTGAGGTAGAACAAAAGCTCGAGGGGCTCCCCGACGCCGAACGCCGGGAGCAGCGCCAGATCCTGTCCAGGCCCCTTGTCGATGAGTACTACGCCTGGCTGGAGACCATCTTCCGCCCGTCCGGCAAGCTGAAGAAAGCCATTACCTACTCCCTGAACCAGCGGGAGTACCTCTGCGCTTTCCTCGACCACGGCGAGATCGAAATCAGCAACAACCAGGTAGAGAACGCCATCCGCCCCATTGTGGTCGGGCGGAAAAACTGGCTGTTCTGCGACACCCAGGCTGGTGCCAACGCCAGTGTGGTTGTCTTCACCGTGCTGGAGACCGCGAAGGCCAACGGCCTGAACCCGGAGGCTTACCTGAACCATTTGCTGTCGGTGCTGCCGGAGCGGTTTGCTGCCGATCCACAGGCACCAGTTGATGATTTGATGCCATGGAGTGAGAGAATTCAGGAGATGTTCAGGGCGTCAGACGCGGAATGTTGATCGCTTACGGAACACGAGCGTTTCTACCGCTACCGCCGGTGTTTCAAGCATAAGACATGGGTCCCTTTCAATGAACCCTGGCCAGATACCTGATTGCTATCGTCTTCCGTCAAGAAAAGACCGCCCGCAGTCGGACGGTCTTTTGCTTTATTCTGCGATGGGATTTGTCTCATACCAATCTCAAGTAAGCATTGCAAATCCAGCAACAGCATGCTGCCAAAGGTCCAGGGCGATCGGAAAGCCCTGGTCGCGGCCCGCAGGCCACGAAAACTTACCGTTGACAATGAGCATTCCAAACTGAGATCAGTCTCAAAGCTGCCCTGCCTGGCGCATCTCCGCCAGGTAGCGGGCCAGGGCGTCCTGCCAGGCGGGCAGGCGCGGGAAGCCGTTCTGATCGAGACAGTCCTTGCTGAGCCGGGAGTTCTTCGGGCGCTTCGCGGGCGTCGGATACTCCGAGCTGGGGATCGGCTCCGCCCGGCAGCTCAGCTTCGCCTGGCGGAAGATCTCCGCCGCGAAATCCGACCAGGCGCAGAAGCCCTCGTTGGTCGCGTGGTAGGCACCGTAGCGGTCGGTCTGGATCAGCTGGCAGAAGAAGGCCGCCAAGTCCACCGTGTAGGTCGGGCTGCCGATCTGGTCGCACACCACCCGCACGCTGTGGCGCTCCTGTCCCAGACGCAGCATGGTCCGCACGAAGTTCGCGCCATTCAGGCCGAACACCCAGGCGGTGCGGACGATAAAGAACCTCGTCAGGGTCCCCTGCACCGCCTCCTCGCCCTGGAGCTTGCTCAGGCCGTAGACATTCTGCGGGCGCTTGGGGTCATCGGGCTCGAAGGGGGTCTCTCCCTCGCCGGAGAAGACGTAGTCCGTGGAGATATAGCACAGCTTCGCCTTGATCTTCTGCGCAGCGCGGGCCAGGTTCAGCGTGCCGCCGCCGTTGATCTCACAGCAGCGTGCGGGCTCGGTCTCCGCCTTGTCGACCGCCGTGTAGGCCGCGCAGTGGATGATCGCGTCCGGGGCGGCCTCCGCCACCGCGCGCTCCACCGCCTGCGGGTCCGTCAGGTCAAAGTCCTCCACATCCACCGGCAGCGGGGTGATCCCCAGCCGGGTCAGCTCCTTCACGACATCCTGCCCCAGCTGTCCCCGGGCACCGGTCACCATGACTTTCATTGCTCATTCCTCCGTTTCACGCTCGAGATATGCGCGCAGCACCCAAAAACCGCCGGAGCGCGCGATCCGCTCCACCTTCGCGGTCTCCTCCAGAAAGCGCTGGCAGCTCTCCGCGCCCTGCTGTTTGCGAATCACCAGGTAGAGGCTTCCGCCCGGGGCGAGGTGCTCCAGCGCGTCCGCCAGCAGCTTGTAAAAAACGGCTTTGCCCGTGCGGATCGGCGGGTTGGTCACCACCGCGTCGAAGCGCTCCTCCGCCAGCGCGCCGAAACCGTCGCTCTCCAGCACGCGGCAGTCCAGTCCGTTGCGCCGGACATTGGCCTCCGCCAGCTGCAGCGCCCGCTGGTTCACGTCCACCATCGTCAGGCGGGCGCCGGGATTCGTTGCGGCCAGGATCACGCCTACCGGGCCCCAGCCGCAGCCAAGGTCCAGAACCTCCCCCTGCAGGGGCGGCAGCGCCTCCAGCAGAATCCGGGTGCCCTGGTCCAGCTCTCCCTTGGAGAAAACCCCGCTGTCCGTGGTAAAGCACAGCCAGCGTCCGCGCCAGTCCAGTTCCAGCTCCTCCGGGCGGGAGGCGCTCTGCGGCTGGCGCGTATAGTATTGGTCAGGCACGCTCCGTCCCCCTTCTAATAACAGCGTACAGCGCCGCGGTCTCCTCCGGCGTCAGCTCACGCCACTCGCCCGGCGCCAGCGCGGCGTCCAGCGTCAGCGGGCCGAAGCGCTCCCGGTGGAGCACGGTCACCGTACAGCCGATCGCCTCAAACATCCGGCGCACCTGGTGGAACTTCCCCTCGTGCACCGTGACGCGCGCCGCGGTTTTGCCCAGGATCTCCAGCTGCGCGGGCTGCGCCGTGAAATCCCCCAGATCCAGTCCGCGCGCGAACGCCTCCGCCGCGTCCCCGGGCAGCGGGGCGTCCAGCTCCGCTTCGTACGTCTTGTCCACATGCCGCCCCGGGGCCAGCAGGCTGTGCGCCAGCGCGCCGTCCGTGGTCAGCAGCAGCAGGCCCGAGGTGTCCTTGTCCAGCCGTCCCACGGGCATGCATCCCAAGGGGACCGCCCAGGCGGGCAATAAATCCATCACCGTGGGCTGCTTTGGGTCCCGGGCGGCGGTCAGGACGCCCACCGGCTTGTGGAGCATCACATGCCGGGTCAGGCGCCCGTCCACGGGCTTTCCCTGCACCTCCAGCGCGGACGCCGGATCGCAGGCCCGGCCCGGGTCGCGCACGGTCTCCCCGTCCACGCGCACCGCGCCGCCGCGGATCAGCGGCTGCACCTGGCTGCGGCTGCCCAGTCCGAGGTGCACCAGCCAGCGGTCCAGGCGGATCAATCCGCGTCCCCTTTCAGCTCAGAGACGCCCGCGGCCGTCACCAGGCTGCGCAACGGCAGCGCCGGCAGGCCCAGCAGCACCAGCCCGGCCGCCAGTGGCAGAATCCGCTGTTTGATCGAGGGCAGTTTCAGTCCGCCCAGCGCCATGCTGTGCAGCGCGTCCAGGAAGCGGATGACATAGTCCGCGGCCACGCCGCCGACCACCAGCAGGCAGGGAACCAGCGCCGCCAGCCCCATCAGCCAGCACTGGAGCACATAGCCCCTGTGGCCGGGCACCAGCCGCTTCTCCCCCAGCGCCCACTCATGCCGGCGGCCGCTGTGGAAGGCCGCGCCGAAAGCCACCGGCAGCAGGGTGGCAACGCCGATCAGTGCCAGATAGAGGATGCCCGTGTCCATGTTCCCGCCGCCGAAGCTGATCAGCTGCATCATCAGGGTCATGATGTCGCCGTCGCCCGATACCACGTGCTCCTTTGGGAGGAAGTACGAGACGATCCAGCCGGTGTAGACGATCAGCGGCAGCGACCAGAGCAGGATGCACGCGGCGTTCTTCAGCCCGCGGACCAGCTTGGTTTTGTAGGACGCGCCGCCCAGCGCCATGCGCGGGCTGAACAGCGGCTGTCCCCGCAGGGCCTCCTGCATGGTCTCCGCCGCCGCCTGCCGCGCGGGCAGCACCAGCAGTGCCAGCAGCACCGGACTCAGCAGCGCCAGCCAGCGGAGCTTCGGCTCCGCCAGGAAGAGCAGCGGGCACAGCGCCATCAGCCGCACCGCCAGCTGAAACAGCAGAAAGAGCAGCGATCCGCCGGGCTGGGATTTCCAGACCTTCCAGGCGTTTTTCCAGGCCGTCGAAACCTTCGGTTTGTTCATCTTCTTATTCCTCCCGCCGGATGGCTCAGAATTTGAGCTGTTCCAGGTGGATGCCCACCGGCTTGCCGTTCTCGATCTCCAGCACCAGGTACTGTCCCATGTGTGCGCAGCCCGGGTTGAGCAGGAGCGCCCGGCGCATCTCCATGCAGGGCTCGTGGGTGTGTCCGAACAGGCCGATCGAGCACTCGTGCTCCAGCGTGTCGTCCTCCAGAACCGTCAGGGTGGACTTCACCGCCACGAAATGCCCGTGGGTCATATAGATCTGCGCGCCGCCCAGGGACACCACCCGGTCCACAGGCACGTCCCACAGTCCGGTGCTGTCGCAGTTGCCCCGCACCTGCCAGATCAGGATTTTCGGGTCGTGGGCGCGGAGGAAAGCCTCCACCGCCTTCACGTCCCCCGCGCCGTCCCCGCAGTGCAGGCAGGCGTCCAGCGCGCCGAAGCGCCGCCGGGCGTCCTCCGCGATCATCCGCAGTCCCGCGGCGTAGCCGTGGCTGTCCGATACCACCAGCGCCCGCGTCATCCGCGCGCCTCCTCCAGCAGGCGGAGCAGCTGTTCGCTCGCCCGCGCGCGGTGGCTGACCGCGTTCTTCTCCTCCGCGTTCAGCTCCGCGAAGGTCTTGCCGAAGGGCTCGTAGAGGAACAGCGGATCGTAGCCGAAGCCGCCGGTTCCCCGCCCCTCGTGCAGGATCACGCCGGGGCACTCACCCTCTGCCACCAGCGGCGGCTTTCCGGGCCGCAGGAGCGCGATCGCGCAGTGGAAAGCCGCCGCGCGGTTCTCCACGCCCTCCATCTTCTCCAGGAGTTTGCGGTTGTTGGCGGCGTCGTCCCCGTGCCGGCCGCAGTAGCGCGCGGAGTAGACCCCCGGTTCGCCGTTCAGCGCCTTCACCATGAGGCCGCTGTCGTCCGCCACGGTGGGCAGCCCCGTCGCGTCGCTGACCGCCTGCGCCTTGAGCATCGCGTTCCCGGCGAAGGTTTCCGCATCCTCGACGATCTCGCCGTTAAAGCCCACGTCGTGCATGGAGACCACCGTATAGTGCTCCCGGAGCAGGTGCTGCAGTTCCGTCAGCTTGTGGGCGTTGTCCGTGGCCGCCACGAGGATCGGCCGGTTCCCTATCCTCGCCGCCCGCTCGCCCAGCGCCTCGCGCTGCGCCTCCATGAGCGCCGTGACACCCTTCGCGCCGTAGCCGGTCAGCACATTCAGCTCCGCCGGGGTGAACGCCCGGCCCTCGCCGGTGCCCTGGAGCTCGATAAACGCGCCGGTCTCGTCCATCACACAGTTCATGTCGACCTGCGCGCGGCTGTCCTCCTGGTAGCACAGATCCAGGCAGGGCTCATCGTCCACAATGCCCACCGAGATCGCCGCGACCTGGTGGACAATGGGGCTCACGCGCAGCTTGCCCTCGCGCATCAGCTTATCCACCGCGCAGGTCAGCGCCACCATCGCGCCGGTGATGGAGGCCGTGCGGGTGCCGCCGTCCGCCTCCAATACGTCGCAGTCCAGCGTGATCGTCCGCGGTCCCAGCAGGCGCATGTCCACCGCCTGCCGCAGGCTGCGCCCGATCAGCCGCTGAATCTCCACGCCGCGGCCGTCCTTGGTCGCGCCGTCCCGCCGCTTGCGGGTCCCCGTCGAGGCGGGCAGCATCGCGTATTCCGCCGTCACCCAGCCCAGTCCGCTGGCCTTGCGCCACGCGGGCAGCGTCTCCTCCACCGAGGCGGTGCAGATCACCCTGGTGTTTCCCGTGGCGATTAGGCAGGAGCCCGCCGCCGTGCGGACAAAATCGGTCTCGATGCTCACCTTGCGGGCCTCATCCTGCGCCCGTCCGTCCAGCCGCATCCTCATCCCTCCCAAATTCAATCACAAAGGAATAGTATTCGCGCTCCGTTCCCCGATTCCTGCCTGTTTTGCAACAATTCCTGCCCGCTTCCGCGCCCTTGACGCTCCGGCCGATTCTGTGATAGAATGAACCAGGCCGACGCAAACCGGCTGGTTTGTGTTGTGTCGTAAAAATACATGGAGGTTCTAATCTGGATGGAACTGGATCATGAGATTGTCTTTGCTTTTCTGGACGAGGATATCCCCTCCCGATCCTTTTTCCGGGTGCTTCCGCTGCTGACCACCGCCGGGGAGGTGCAGTCCCGCGCCCAGGAATACTGGCCCAGCCACGGCGCCCTGCGCGTCATTCCCGATCACAACGAACAGCGGACCTTCAAGGAGCGGATGCTCTCGATGGGCCGCTGGTGCTGCATCGACCTGACCTCCGCCGGCGGCAAGAGCGGCAAGATCCGCCCGAATAAAAACTTCCGCCCGGAGCAGGGCGAGCCCAACCGCTTTATCGTTTTCTCCGACGTGATCCGCGACCTGGAGCAGGCACCCTTCTTCGAGGTCTTCGCCGGCAAGCCGGAGGAGGCCGAATCCCTCGCGTCCGGCGCCATCACGCCCCGGTTCTACATTCAGGACGGCGACAAGCTCTGCGGCCCCGTGAGCCGCACCGCGCCGGAGGTTCCCGGCCCCGCCGAGCCCATGGAAGCGCAGATCACGACGCTGCTCTTCCCGGACGGCCTGAGCCACACGATCCTGTGCAGCCAGCCGCACGCCGCGGAGGAGCCGGAGACGGAGGGCGCTCCCGAGGACGCCGCCGAGGCTGGCGAGGAGTCCGTGCCGATCGGCCAGCGGCTGGAGATTCTCGACCAGAACAAGGGTTTCGAGGAGACCCTGCAGGATCTCTCCATGCCCCTGTCCCCCGCCTCCAACCTGCTCCGCCGCTCCCAGGAGACGGAGGAGGTTGAGGAAGCCCCGCAGGAGAAGCGCCGCGAGGAGGGCGCGGGCGGCACCCCCTTCCGCAAAGCGCCCGTGCAGACCGCCACCCCCATGACGCGCAACCACGCGCAGCAGGCGGTCGCCCAGCAGTACCGCAGCGTGCCCATGGCCGCGCCGGTTCCCTTTGACCCCTCGCTGCCCCTGGCGGAGAACCCGCTGGAGCAGGCGGTCACCGCCGTGCGCGCCGCCTGGCAGGTTCCGGAGATCCGTCCGCAGCTGGTGGGCGAACTGCTGGCCATGGAGGGCATGAAACGGCTCATCGGCGAGCAGCTCTTCCGGGATGCCGGACAGCGTCCCCTGATGTCCCACTTCAGCCAGCAGCACCTGGAGGAGCTGGAGGCCAAGCGCCTCGAGGCCACCGTGGAGCTCGAGATGGCGCAGCGCAACCTCGCCGCCTTCCGCACCAAAGCGCTGCAGGAGGCCTCCGCCAAAGCCCGCCGCGAGCTCGACGGTCTGAAGAAGGAGGAGCAGGCGCTGCAGAAGAAGCTGGCCCAGCTGCGCGAGCAGATCCGCCGGCAGGAGGACGAGCCCGCCGCCGAGCTGAGCCGCGAGGAGATCCGCAGACGCGTGGAGCGCTCCTTCGACGCCGCCGGCATCGCCTATGACAAAGAGTTTGCCGCGGTCTGGTCCGCGCTGATCGCCGAGCCCGGCACCGTGGGCATCGTCTGCGCCGACCCCGCCCAGTGCACCTGCATGCTGCAGGAGTACGCCGCCATCCTCGGCTGGAACTGCGGCCACGAAGCCGCCGGGAACGCCCCTGCGCTCCGGCTGACCTGCGATCCCACTGCGCCCGTGGAGCCGGGGGAGCGCGTGCTGATCCTGACCCAGAACAAGGAAGCGCTCGCCGGACTCAGCGTCCCGATCGTCACCATGGCGCAGGACAACCCGTCGCTGCAGAAGCCCGTGGACACCACCCCCGTCAGCTTCGAGTCCTTCCAGCGCCTGATCGCCGAGTCCCCCCTCTCCCGGGAGGAGGCACAGACAATCCTCGCGCCGCTCTTCACCGCCGCAGCCATGACGGAGGAACAGCTGCAGGCCGCGTCGCTCTTCGCCCGCAACGCCGCGCAGCTGCTGGACGGGGATGTCCCCGCCGCCTGCGACTGGGCGCTGCTGCTCTTCCTGCTGCCGCGTCTGACGGAGTGCAGCCAGGTGAAGACCCTCCGGCCGCTGCTGGGCTGCTACCCCCGCACGCTGGCGCGTCTCGGCTGAGCGGAAGGCATTCGAAGTTTGTAACAATTTCGTAATATTCTTCATTCTTTCGCAAAATTTTCTCCCCGTTCCCCTTGCCGGGGCGGGGAGTTTGCGTTATAATAAAACGGACCTTTTCCGCTGATCGCAGCGAAAAATGAGCAGAGAGGACAATCAGCATGATTCGGAAAATTGTTACAATTATGTGCGTGTCTGCGCTTCTTCTGACCATGGCCCCCGCGCTGGCCGTCGACAACGGCCCCGACCCGCTGAACTGGGCGGAGCTGACCGCCTGGGCTTCGAGCCTCGAGGCGCTCGCCGCCGGGGAGGAGCTGCTCAACGACCCGGCCGAGCCAGAGTTCCTCACGGAGGACGGCTATCTGTATTCCTATGATTTCGGCAATCTGTATTTCTCGGAGCCTGCGCCCAGCGAAACCCGGGTGCTGAAGGGCGCCGTGATCTACGACGAGGACATCACCGGACCCCGGGAGACCCACACGGACCAGCCCGCCCGGGAGCTGCTCGCCGCCTATTACACCGAGAACGAGGACCTGGAGGGCACCCGGGAGGAGGCGCTCATCTACCTGGCCGACGGCATGCCGGAGGGCTTCTGGTGGGGCCGCGTGCAGCGCGACGGACAGCGCCTGACGGCCGTGCAGTACACCGTGCATGAGCGCTGCGGCGACGGCACGTACACCGACGCCGGCGTCGTCTACACCCTGCAGGAGAACACGGTTGTGGCCGTGCGCGTCTTCGGCCTGGACGAGCGGGTGGAAACGGAGGAGCTGGGGGTTGAGCGCGCGCTGCTGGCGCCCCTGCTGATGCAGAGCAGCTACCGGCAGGTTCCCTCCTCCCCCGTCGGCGCCGAGAACACGCCCTTCGACGAGGACGATCTGACCGTATTGGACCTGGACTTCCTCTCCTGCACCCCGGAGATCGCCTGCGCGGTGCTGGGCATGCCCGAGGCGGACGAGGAGATGCCCGGCGAGGAGGGGCAAACCCTCCGTGTGCTGAGCTTCACCGGCTGCACTCTGGTTTTCGCCCGGAAGACGGACGGCCAGTGGCAGCTGACTCTGCTCACGCTGGAGGACGAGGACCTGGAGGGTCCCCGCGCGATCCGGGTGGGCGACAGCGTGACCATGGTCCTGCAGCGCTTCCGCTTCGGTGAGGGCGAGCTGCAGGAGAGCGGCACGGAGGTGCTCTACGGCACGCCCGGCGAGGGCCAGTGGGGCGAGGCGGAGTACGGCGAGGACGCCTCGGTCACGCTGCGCTACGGGCTCACCCTCTCCGACGGCCGGACGGTCGTCCTGCGCGCGGACTTCGAAACCCTGCTGCTGCGCGAGATCAATCTGTATCTGAATCCGTGAGCTTTCCCCGGAGCGCCAAGCATCCTGCATTCAGGAGGAACGTTCGTCTATGAGAATAGATCTGCAGTGCCCCGCGGAGGTCTGGCAGTGCAAACTGCCCGCCACCAGCGCAGAGCCCTGTGTCCTGATTCTTTACAATCTCGGGGATCAGCTGATCGTCTCCGCGGAGGTGACGCTGGTCCTGGTCGACCGGCAGGGGAAGGAACTCCAGCGCCTGGTCGAGCGGGTCCGGGACCTGAAAGGCGCGCCGCAGCAGAGCTTCCAGCTGCTGCTGGGCATGCCCGAGGACGCGGTCTCCACGGCTCCCGCGCGCATGGAGGTCACCATCGAGAAGCTCTGGTATGAGAACGGCACCGTCTGGCGCCGCGGGCGCAACGCCCTGGTGGAGTACCAGACCAACGCGCTGCCCCGGGGCCGAGAGCTCAACCAGCTGCGGCGCATGGCCGGCGCGGATGTGATCGGCTACCCCCAGCAGCAGGGCGGCGTGTGGCTCTGCGTCTGCGGACGCCCCAACGCCAACGGGCGCGACTCTTGCGTCCGCTGCAGCCGCAGCCGCGAGGCGATCTTCACCCAGCTCACCCCGGAGGCGATCGCCGTCCAGCTGGAGCGGGAGCAGGAGCGGCTCGAGGCGGAGAAACAGCAAAGCCGCTTGGGTGCCGGGGATCAGCTGGATTTCATTGAGCGCGGGAAAAGCCACCACTGGCTGCTGATTCTGCTGTGCGCGCTGGTGCTTGCCGGCGCGGGCTTCCTGGGCGCGCGGCTCTGGCTGGTGCCCTATCTGGACTATATGCAGGCGGAGCAGTACCTGCGCGACGGCGATTACACCGCGGCGCAGGAGGCCTTCGCCGCCATGGGCGATTACCGCGACAGCGCCGCCCGACTGCTGGAGGCCCGCTACGCGCAGGCCGCCGAACAGTTGGCGGACGGCGAGTACGAGACTGCCCGGGACAGTTTCCTCGCGCTGGGCAGTTACAGCGACAGCGCGGTGCAGGCGCAGGAGGCCGACTACCGCCGCGCCGCCCATCTGCTCGGCGAGGGGCGCATCAACGAGGCGCAGGCCCTCTTCCAACAGCTCGGCACCTACCGCGATTCCGCGGAGCAGGTCCGCGCCTGCGCCTACCAGAAGGCCGACGAACTCTACGCCGCCGGCCGCTGGGAGGAGGCGCAGACTGCCTACCTCGCGCTGGGCGACTACAGCGACAGCGCCGCCAAGGCGCAGCTGTGCCTCTACACCCCCGCCCGGCAGACGCTGGAGAGCGGCGAGCCCGACGCGGCGCTCACCTGGCTGAACCAGCTGCCGGAGGATTACAAGGACGTGGCCGCTCTGCGCCGGCAGGCACACTACCAGGTCGCGGAGCTTCTCCTGGAGGAGGATCCGATCGCGGCCGGGCAGGAGTTCCTGCAGGCCGGCAGCTACCAGGACGCGCAGGTGCGCGCCCAGGACTGCCTCTACCAGCCCGCCGTCGCCGCCATGCGCAGCGGCGAGTATGAGACGGCCGCCCAGCTCTTCGCCCAGATTCCCGGCTACCTGGACGCGGACGACAACCGTCTCAGCTGCATCTATCAGGACGCCGTGCAGGCCCTCCGGGACGAGGAGTACAAGCGGACGCAGACGCTCATCGCGCAGCTCCCCGCGGACTACAAGGACACCGCGCAGATGCTGAAGGAGTGCGTCTTCCGGCCCGCCATGGCCGCCTTCCGACAGAAGGATTGGGCCGCCGCGGCCGAGGGGTTCGAGACGCTGGGCGACTACAAGCAGGCGGACGAGTACGCCCGCAAGGCCCGCTACAGCCAGGCGCACGAATTGTATCTGGAGGGCGCCTACGCCGAGGCCTACGATCTCTTCGTCGCCCTGGGCAAATACCGGGACAGCGAGAGCCAGGCCAAGACCGTCCGTTACGCGCAGGCGAACAAGCTCAAGCAGGAGGGCCGCTACGCGGAGGCCGAGGAGATCTATACGGAGCTCGGCAGCTACCGGCAGAGCGCCTCCTCCCTGAAGGAGACGCGCTACGCCCGCGCCGCCGCGCTGCTGGCAGAGGGCGACTACACCGGCGCGCGCGAGATCTTCGCCGCCCTGGGCGACTATGCCGACAGCAAGCAGCAGCTCCTGGCCTGCGATTACCAGCGGGCGCTGGCGCTGGAGACCGCCGGCACCAAGGACGCCGCCGCGGAGAGCTTCGCCGCCCTGGGCGACTACGCGGACAGCGCGGCCCGCGCGCAGGCGCTCTGGTATGAGCTGGCGCAGGCCGCCTACGCGGACGGAAACCTGGCGCTGAGCGCCGCGCTCTTCAGCCGGACCCCCGGCTACGAGGACAGCGACGCCATGCTCACCGAGATTCAGAGCCGGATCTACACCCAGCCGGCGGAGCTGGCGCTCGCGGCCATGGAGGCGGGCAACGCCCCCGCCGCCGCCTACCTGCTGGACGGGCTGGACCTCACCCTGATGCCCGAGCACTACGGCTCCCTGCAGGAGCTCTACGTCCGCGCCTGCTATACCGAGGGCAAGCGCCTGATGGACGCCGGGGAGCCGGAGCTGGCCTACCCCTATCTGCAGCGCTGCCCGGGCTATGAGGACACCGACACGCTGACCGACCGCACCGACTGGCGGATCCTGGGCACCTGGCGCAGCGACGAGCACACCCTGATCTTCCGCAAGTCCGGCGCGATGACCCTGGACGGCACCAACTGCACCTACACCCTCGACGGCTACAGCATTCTCTCCGAGGGCACGCTGCTCTTCAAGCTGAGCAAGCTCAGCGGCGATCAGCTCCTCCTGCGCGACCTGCGGGACGGCAAGGACGAGGGCCTCTCCCTGCGCCGCACCGCCAGTGACGAGCTCCAGCCCCTCCCCGTCGTCCTCTTCGCCACCCAGACCGATCTGCCGGAGGCGGCAGCGGCTCCGGAGGCAGAGGCGGAAGCTCCGGAGACAGTTTCCGAAACAGATGCGGAAGATTCTGAATCAGAGGTTTCGGAGGAATAAAACCGATCTCAGTTTAGAATGCTCATTGTCAGCAGTAAGATTTCGCGGCCTGCGGGCCGCGACCAGGGCTTTCCGATCGCCCTGGACCTTCGGTCACATGCTGTTGCTGATTTGCAGTTCTTACTTGAGATTGGTATAAGCCGGAACAACCTCATCCCCCAGCCCCTTCCCCTTTCAGGGGAAGGGGAGTATTTTGTGTAACTTTTTCCTTCTTTTGAAATCATCATCAATAATGCAACGTATTATTGACCACGATAAAAAACACGGTATTTTGCAGTAAAGGAGAGAAGCCAGAGATGGAGTTCCACGTTCCGGTTTCGACATCTCCCCAAAGGTGCACTGCCGAAGGTCCAGGGCGATCGGAAAGCCCTGGTCGCGCCCGCAGGCGCGAAATCCCCTTGCTCGGATTTCCGGATTTATGAAACGAAACCGCCATCAAAAACCCGCAGCCCATTCTGTCTTTGGAATGAACCGCGGGTTTCTTTTGCTTGCTTATCGCAGGGTCAGGCTCCGGACCGTGGGCTGTCCCCAGAGATACCAGGAGACCGTGGCCTCGCGCACCGGGGTGGTATTCACGCGGGTGAGCACGGTGATCTCCAGCTCCCCCTCGCTGCGGGGCGCCAGCTTCCATGCGCGGGCGGCGTCCAGCTGACAGACGTCTCCGGGCTGCAGCGCGGCGAGCGTCTGGAGCTCGTCGAGTTCCACGAAGGTCGTGTTCTTCACCCGAATCCGCCAGGTGTAGAGCACATAGCCGGTCAGATCCTCCCCCACCTGCAGCTCCGCCAAGCGCTCCCGCTGGCTCGCGGCCTCCGTGGCGGTCACGCCCAGCGCCTCCACCGTCACCTCGCAGGTCAGGTAGAGGTAGGCCGTTCCCGCCAGACAGGCCACCAGCACCAACGTCAGCAGGATCGCGACATACTTCACGGCATCACCTCCAGGGCGTAGTCCGAGGTCTGCTGCAGGATTGCGTTCATCTCGTCGATCATCTCCGCGTCGCGCAGGCTGAACTTGAACTCCACGCGGCGGGAGGCGTCCTTGTTCTCGGTCACGCCGTCGCTGTAGTAGACCAGGTCCGAGGAGGAGCGCCCCTTCGCGGTGAGAATCCGCTCCAGGGTCGCGCGCTGCTGGCCGGTCACCATGTTCAGGCAGGAGATCGACACGGCAAGGGCGCGGTTCTGGCTCAGCCGGAGGTTCTTGATGTAGTCGCCGGAGGAGTCCGTGTGGCCCTCGATGATGATCTCGCCCAGATAGTCGCTGTACTCCGGCCGCAGCAGCACGCTCAGGTACACCGGCAGGAAGCGCCGGAGCAGCGCCTGTCCCGCCTCGCTGATCTCATAGGAGCCGGTCTGGAACATGACCGTGCTCTCGAGGGTGATGTTGCCGTTGGCGTCGATGGTCGCGGAGAGGTTGTTCGCCTGGAGCGCCGCGGAGAGCTCCGCCACGATCTCCGAGCGGATGCCCACCATGGTGTTCAGCTCCCGCGTCTTGGCGGCGAACTGCGACTGCTGCCGCGCCAACTGCGTCTGCAGCGCGACCAGCTCCTGCCGCTGGTTCGCCAGGGCCTGCTGGTTCGCGAGAAGAATCATATTCTGCTGGTCCAGCTCCGCCTGCTTGGCGTCCAGGTCCAGCCGCAGCTGGCTCAGCTCCTGGTCCTTGATCTCCAGCTGTCCCTGCTGGATGATCAGGAGGCCGGCCTTCTCGTTGAGCTCCGCCTGCTTGGCGCTGAGCTGGATCTGCACGCTGACCAGCTGGGCCTCCTTCTGGTCCAGCTGCAGCCGCAGGGTGTCCAGCTCCTGCTGCCGGGTCTGCACGAGCTCGTTATAGCGGTAGAGGTTCAGCGTCAGGAACAGCACGAAAACCAGCACCAGGGCCGCCATGATGTCTGAATAACTGATCCAGTAGGAGCCGCCGCCGCCGCGCCCGGCCCGGCGGTTGTGCACATGCTGCCGGGCCATGCTCAAGCCCCCTCGCCCTGTTTGCCGCCTTCAAGGGTCTGCTTGATGCCCTGCACGGTCGTCTGCATGCCGCTGAGGGCCTCCGCGGTGCCGCCGTCGGTGCCGTCCGCCGGCAGGGACGCCGCGCGCTCGGAGAACATCCGCGTCATCTCGTTCATTCCCTGCTGGAAGCCGGTCAGGGACTGGGAGATCTCGCCGACACTCTTCGTGAACGCGGTGCAGCTGGCGGCCAGGCCGTCGCTGACGGCGCGGAGCTGCTTCGCGTCCTCCTCCGCCGATCCGCGCATGGCGGTGATCGCCTCGCCGCTCTCCTTGCCGAACTTTGAGACGGCCGTGCTCAGGCTCTCCTGGTGGAGTTTCAGCTCCGAGATCAGCACCGTCTGGTCCTTCGCGGCGGCCTGCATGCTCTCCAGCAGGCTCATCGCGCTCTTCTCAAAGCCCTCATCCCGCTGCCGGGCGACGGTCAGTTCCTTGATGTACTTCTCAAACTGCTGGATGATGTCGGTGGAGACCTTGTGCAGCTGCGTCACGTCGCCGGTGATGGACTGCGCGGCGGTCAGCGTGGCGCTGACCCGCTCCAGGGAGACCTTCTCGTGCGCGTTGACCTCGCTCAGCGTGCGGCCCAGTTCCAGAAACTGGTTGTTCAGGGAGGCGTTCATGTGCTCGAGGAAGACCTCGACGATGCGCTGCATGCCCTGAATCTGCGCCTGGGTGGCGCCCATGAGGAACTTATCCATCGAGGCAGCCACCGGGTGCATCGCCCGGCCCACCGCCAGCTCAATCGAAGCCGCCATCCGGCCGGAGACCGTCTCGGTCACCTCGCCCAGCAGGCGGTTGCGGTCCTGGTTCTGGCAGATCAGCTGCACGTCGTTGTCCAGCGGCCGCTGCATGGCCAGCTGGGTGAAGCTCTCCACGAAGTCGTCGATCGCCCGGTAGCTGGAGCCCTGGGCGATGCGGTTGAGCATGTTGAACACCAGCGAGCAGCTGACGCCGGCCACCGAGGTGCCGAAGGCGAAGCGCATGCCGTTGATCAGCGTCTGGATGCCGTCCATCATGGTCTCGGTGCTGCTGGTGTTGAGGCCCGCGAGGCCCTGGGTCATGCCCATGAAGGTGCCCAGGATGCCCAGGGAGGTCAGCAGGCTCGGAATCAGCTCCGCCAGCTGCGCGTTTCCTGGCCCGTGGGTCACCGTGTCGTCGTTGATGTAGTCCTCCACCGCGCAGGGCAGCCCGCGCCGGTCCAGCTGCTCCGCGTTCTGCAGGAAGCGCAGCCAGCAGCCCTTCAGCCGCTTGCCCATAAAGCGCGGCTCCTGCCAGACCGGGCGGTCCACCTGCTCCCCGGCGTGGTCCTGCAGCCGCCGGATAGCCCGGCGCATCGACCGCGTGGTGTTCCACAGCGGAAGCAGGCACCTGAAAAGTCCGATCAGCGTCACCGCCGCGATGGCCGCATAGACCACCCAGTCGATCACGGACGCGGGCATCATCCCGACGAGCTTATCCCATACCGCTTTCACAGCGCCAGCCTCCTTCGGCAGTCGATTCTCGGAGATATTCTACACGAAATTTTCTCGATTGTCCACAGTTATTTGTAACAATATTGTAATGACTGTAAATATTTCGACATGCCCTGCCCTTGCAATCCGCCCCGGCATTTCTTATAATGTCAGCAGTCATAAACCCCATAAACAGGAGGACGGATGCAGCCATGAAAGAATTGATTGAAGCGATTCAGAACCGCGGCGTGGGAATCGGCCGGGACGTGGTCAAGGTGGACAGTTTCCTGAACCACCGGATTGACGTGGCACTGGCCACGCGCATTGGGCAGGAGATCGCCGCCGCCTTCAAGGACGACGGGGTGGAGTGCATTCTGACCGTCGAGGCCAGCGGCATCGCGGTCGCCCTCACCACCGCGCAGGCGCTGGGCAATATCCCGGTGGTGTTCGCCAAGAAGGGCGATCCCCGCAACGTGAGCGCCGACGTCTACACCGCGCAGGTCTACTCTTTCACCCATCAGACGAGCTCCACCATCCGCGTCGACCGCTCCTATATCACGGAGGGCATGCGGGTGCTGATCGTCGACGATTTCCTGGCCAACGGCGAGGCGATCGACGGCCTGATGAGCATCCTCCGGCAGGCCCGCGCGGAACTCGTGGGCGCGGCGGTTTGCGTGGAGAAGGGCTTCCAGGAGGGCGGCAAGCGCCTGCGCGCGCAGGGCGTCCGCGTTCTCTCCCTCGCCACCGTGGATGCCATCCGCGATGGTCAGATCATCCTGCGTCCGGAGGAGCCCCGGGCCTGAAAAATTTCACCCGTTTTTCAAATAAATTCGAACCGCTCTCCGGCATGAAACGGATGGCCGCGGACTGGACAAAAATTCCATCCTGTGCTAAACTGAAACCAGACAGCACGGGAAGTCCGTGCGGATTTGTGAAGGAGGAATGTCCCATGAAGAAGTTTCTCGCGATCCTGATGGCCGCGCTGATGATGATCAGCATGTTCGCCGTTGCCGGTGCTGAGGACGTCAAGACCTACAAGGTCGGCGTCGCCATCTACCAGTACACCGACAACTTCATGACCCTGTACCGCAATGAGATCGAGGCCTATTTCAAGACCCTCGAGACCGACACCGTGAAGTACGAGCTGACCTTCGCCGACGGCAAGAACGACATGGCGGAGCAGACCAACCAGATCCGCAACTTCATCACCCAGGGCATGAACGTCATCATCCTGAACCTGGTTCAGACATCCTCTGCGGACGCGGTCATCGATGAGATCGTGGAAGCGGGCATCCCGCTGGTTCTGATCAACCGTGAGCCCCTGGCCTATGACGCCGACGGCAACACCATCGACGAGGCCTATGAAGGCATCCTGAACAACCCGACCGTCTGCTACGTGGGCGCGGACGCCCGCCAGAGCGGCACCTTCCAGGGCAAGATGGTCGCTGATCTGCCGAACCATGGCGACATCAACGGCGACGGCGTCATCTCCTACATCATGATCGAGGGCGACCCCGAGAACATCGACGCCCAGTATCGCACCGAGTTCTCCGTCAAGGCTCTGACCGACGCGGGCTACGAAGTGAAGTGCCTGGACGACCAGGTCGGCAACTGGGACCAGACCAAGGGCCAGGAGCTGTGCGCCAACGCGCTGACCTCCTTCGGCTACGACATTGAGGTCGTGTTCTGCAACAACGACGCCATGGCGCTGGGCGCCGCCACCGCCATCACCACCGCGGGCCGCGTGGTGGGCGAGGACATCTATCTGCTGGGTGTGGACGCGCTGGAGGAGGCCGTACAGCTGGTGAGGGAAGGCGAGATGACCGGCACCGTGCTGAACGACCACATCGGCCAGTCCCATGCTGCGGTTGACGTGGCTGTGAAGCTGCTCAACGGCGAAGCCATCGAGAACTATTACTGGGTTGACTACGTGATGGTCAATCAGGAGTACGTGAACGCCCAGTAAGCCTATTCTGTAGGTGTGTCTGCGGCGGGCGGGTCCTCTCTGACCCGTCCGCCCTTTTATTCCAGGCGCCGTCCTTCCGCGGCGCCTCATCCCGCAAGAGAGGGGGAAGAGCCGGAGTGTCTGAGTTTGTTCTGGAGATGACAGACGTCTCCAAATCCTTTCCCGGCGTCAAGGCGCTGGATCACGCACAGCTGCGCCTCCGTCCGGGCAAGGTGCACGCGCTCATGGGCGAAAACGGTGCCGGGAAATCCACATTGATGAAATGCATGTTCGGCATCTACAAGATGGATGAGGGGCAGATCCTGGTGGACGGTCAGCCCGTCACCATCCACGATCCCATGGAGGCCCTGAAGATGGGCATCGCCATGGTGCACCAGGAGCTGCAGCCCATTCCGGCCCGCACCGTGGGCGAGAACATCTTTCTGGGCCGCTATCCGCTCAAGAAGCTCCTGGGCTTTATCCCGACCGTCGACCACAAAAAAATGTACGCCGACACGGCGGAACTGCTCAAGAAGGTCCGCATGACCTTTGATCCCCGGCAGAAGGTGGGCGAGCTGAGCGTCTCCCAGATGCAGTCCGTGGAGATCGCCAAGGCCGTCTCCGCCAACTGCCGCGTGCTGATCCTGGATGAGCCCACCTCGTCCCTGACCTCCAACGAGGTCGACGCCCTCTTCCGCATCATCGATGATCTGAAGGCCGAGAACGTCGCCGTCGTCTACATCTCCCACAAGATGGACGAGATCCTGCGCATCTCCGACGAGGTCACCATCATGCGCGACGGCCACTACATCGGCACCTGGGAGGCCTCGGAGCTGACCACCGACAAGATCATCACCCAGATGGTGGGCCGGCAGATGACCAACCTCTATCCCCCGCGGGAGAACGTGCCGGGCGAGACGGTGTTCGAGGTGCACGACTTCACCTCCATCAATCCCCGCTCCTTCCGCCATGTGAACTTCTCCCTGCGGCGCGGCGAAATCCTCGGCGTGGGCGGTCTGGTCGGCGCGCAGCGCACGGAGCTCATGGAAGGCCTCTTTGGCATCCGCTCCCACGTCTCCGGGCAGATCTTCTACGAGGGCCATGAGCTGAAGATCAGCCGCCCCAAGGACGCCATCGACCAGGGCATCGCCATGCTGACCGAGGACCGGCGCGGCAGCGGCATCATGGGCGTTCTCTCCGTGGCGGACAACATCTCCATCGCCTCCCTCAACCATTACCTCGACCACGGCATCGCGATCAATACCCGCAAGATCGAGAATCTGGTGCAGGAGAACGTGGCGAAGATGAACATCAAGACGCCCTCCTCCAAGACCCAGATCAAATCCCTCTCCGGCGGCAACCAGCAGAAGGTGCTCGTGGGGCGCTGGCTGGCCAACAACCCGGACGTGCTGATTCTGGACGAGCCGACCCGCGGCATCGACGTGGGCGCCAAATACGAAATCTACTGCATCATCGCGGACCTGGCCAAACAGGGCAAGAGCATCATCATGATCTCCTCGGAGATGAGCGAGCTGATCGGCATGTCCGACCGGATCATGGTCATGTGCGACGGACGGGTCACCGGGTTTGTGGAGGGCGAGGAGGCCACGCAGGAGAACATCATGGCGCTCGCCACGCAGTTTGAATAAGCAGGAGGAAATGGGTATGCAGACACAGTCCAAAGAAACCGCCGCCAGACAGGTCTCCGCTGGCCAAAAAATCCTGAAATTTATCACCGGCAACCCGATCGTCTTCCTGCTGCTGATCGCGGCGATCGTCGTGGGCGTCCTGAAGGACAACTTCTTCTCCTGGGCTAACCTGGCCAACCTGATCAGCAATACCGCCGTCCGCTTTCTGATCGCGCTGGGCGTGTCCGGCTGTCTGATCACCAAGGGCACGGACCTGTCCGCCGGCCGTCAGGTAGGCTTCGCGGCGGTCGTGGCGGGCATCCTCTGCCAGCGCGGCGACTACACCGGCCGCCTGTGGAAGTGGGCGCCTGAGATGGACATCTCCATCGTGCTGGTCATCGTCGTCGTGCTGGGTCTCGCCTGGGGCCTGATCAACGGCGTGATCGTCACCAAGCTCCATGTGCCGCCCTTCATCGCGACCCTGGGCACGCAGACCATCATCTACGGCATCTCCCTGGTCATCTCCGACGCGCAGCCCATCGGCGGCTTCCAGAAGATCTACACCACGCTGATCAACGGCCGCATCGGCAACGTGCGCTCCTTCCATCTGCCGTATCTGCTCTTCGTGGCGCTGCTCTTCGGCCTGCTGTTCTACTTCATCTACAACTACACCCGCCACGGCAAGTACATGTACGCCATCGGCGGCAACGACATCGCGGCGGAGGTCTCCGGCGTGAACACCACCGCCACCCTGATGCGCATCTACGCGGCGGCCGGCGTCATGTACGCCATCGCGGGCTATCTGCTGGCGGCTAAGTCCGGCGGCGCCTCGGCCTCCATGGGCCAGGGCTATGAGCTGGAGGCCATCGCGGGCTGCACCATCGGCGGCGTCTCCACCACGGGCGGCATCGGCACCGTGCCGGGCATCCTGGTGGGCGTGCTGGTGTTCGAGCTGCTGAAGATCATCCTGCAGTTCCTGGGCGTCAACCCCTACTACAACTACGTGGTACAGGGTCTGGTTATCGTACTGGCGGTCTCCCTCGACATCCGCAAGTACATCGCCAAGAAGTAATGTCCGGCCCGGAGGACCTCGAGGCGCGGGAACGGCGGCTCGAGGAGCGCGAACGCGAGCTGGAGCGGCGGGAGAAGGCGCTGGAGGGAAAGCCCTTCTCCCAGGCCGTCCAGCGCAAGAAGGAACAGTGGTACGACAAGGTGACCCTCTCCGTGCGGCAGATGAACGTCATCATCGGCATCGTCTCCGCGCTGCTGGGCATCACCGTCGTGCTGATTATTCTCGAGGCCGCGGGGGTTTTCTCCATATGGGGATAAAACTCCGCAAAACCCGGCTTGAACCCACCTTCGCGGGGTCCTCAAGGCTGGGTTTTTTATTGATCATTTGTTGCTCTTTTCGTTGACATTTGTTGGACATGGTGGTAAAATGAACATCAGCGACATGGGGATTGTCCCATGCGAGTCCGTTCGGGTTTTTTGCCCACAACAATTGAGAAGGAGATGTTTCCATGAAGAAGCTCATTTCCCTGCTGCTCGTTCTGGCGCTGTGCCTGAGCGTCGTGTCCTGCTTCGCGGAGGGCGCGGCCAAGAAGGTCGGCATCGCGATGCCCACCAAGTCCCTGGAGCGTTGGAATCGTGACGGCGCTTATCTGCAGGAACAGTTCGAGGCCGCCGGCTATGTGGTGGAGCTCCGCTACTCCGACAACGACATCGAGCAGCAGAACAACGACATTCAGGGCCTGATCGCCGATGATGTTGATCTGCTCATCATCACCGCCATCGACTCCGACTCCCTGTCCGTGACCCTGGAGGACGCCAAGGCCAAGGGCATCATGGTCATCGCCTATGACCGCCTGATCAACAACACCGACGCCCTCAGCTACTATGTGTCCTTCGACAACTACACCGTGGGCGTTCTGCAGGGCGCCTTCGTGAAGGACACCCTGGATCTGGACAACGCCGAGGGTCCCTTCAACATCGAGTTCACCGCCGGCGATCCTGCCGACACCAACGCGGGCTACTTCTTCAACGGCGCGTTTGACACCCTGAAGCCCTACATCGATGCCGGCAAGCTGGTCATCGTGTCCGGCAAGACCACCTTCGCGCAGGTTGCGACCCCCGCCTGGTCCACCGACACCGCCCTGACCAACATGCAGAACACCCTGGCCTCCTACTACTCTGACGGCACCATCCTGGACGTGGCGCTGTGCTCCAACGACTCCACCGCTCTGGGCGTGGCGCAGGCCATCACCTCCGACTATGCCGGCGGCAATGCCCCGATCGTGACCGGCCAGGACGGCGACATCGCCAACCTGCGCAACATCGTGGACGGCATCCAGACCATGACCGTGTACAAGAACGTGGCTGAGGAAGCCGCCGTGACCCTGGAAGTGGCCATGGCTATCCTGGCGGGCCAGACCCCCGACGCCGGCCTGCTCGAGTCTCTGAGCGCCGAGGCTGCCTTCGACACCGAGACCTATGACAACGGCGTGTTCGTGGTGCCCTCCTATCTGCTGGTGCCCTACGTGATCACCGCCGACAACCTGCAGAAGCTGGTCGACATCGGTCTGTATCAGTGGGATGCGGAGCAGAAGTACCTCGAGGCCAAGTAATCCCTCCCCTGTGAAGGGTTGCCGAGCCTGATTCACAACAAACAGCAGGGGGATGCGGCCTCGCCTCGTCCCCCTGCTTTCGGCATTTTCATTCGGTTTCTGATTTCATCTTATTCTCCAAAGGAGGCGATGTGCCTTGGCAGACACGATTCTGTCCATGCGGAACATCGTGAAGGAGTTTCCGGGCGTCCGCGCGCTCGACAACGTCAACCTCGAGGTGGAGCGCGGCGAGATCCATGCCCTGGTGGGCGAGAACGGTGCCGGAAAATCCACCCTGATGAACGTGCTCAGCGGCATCTACCCCTATGGGTCCTACTCCGGCGAGATTTACTACGAGGGGCAGGAATGCCGTTTTCACACGCTGAACGACAGTGAGAGCCGCGGCATTGTCATTATTCACCAGGAGCTGGCGCTGATTCCGGAGCTCTCCATCGGAGAGAACATGTTCCTGGGCAACGAGCGCAAAGGCCGCTTCGGCATCGACTGGGACCGCACTTTCCACGAGGCGTCGGAGCATATGCAGCAGGTGGGCCTGAAGGATGAGCCCACCACCCTGATCAAAGACATCGGTACCGGCAAGCAGCAGCTGGTGGAGATTGCCAAAGCCCTCTCCAAGAACGTGAAGCTGCTGATTCTGGACGAACCCACCTCCTCCCTGAACGAGGAGGATTCCCGGATGCTGCTGAACCTGCTATTGCGGTTCAAGCAGCAGGGCATGACCTGCATCATCATCTCGCACAAACTGAACGAAATCGCCTATGTGGCCGACCGCATCACAATCCTGCGGGACGGCGCCACCATTGAAACCATCGACAACACCGGCCGCGATATCGACGAGGACCGCATCATCCGGGGGATGGTGGGCCGCGAGATGAGCGACCGTTATCCGGCCCGCGAGCACCATATCAGCAGCGAAGTCGGCATGTCCGTGCAGAACTGGAGTGTCTACCATCCGGTATACACCGAGAAAAAAGTCGTGGACAATGTCTCCTTCAACGTCCATCGGGGCGAAATCGTGGGCTTTTCCGGCCTGCAGGGCGCCGGGCGCACCGAGCTGGCCATGTCCATCTTCGGCCACGCGTACGGCGTGAACATCTCCGGCACGCTGGAGATCGGCGGGAAGCCGGTCCGGCTGCACACGGAGCGCGACGCCATCGAAGCCGGCCTGGCCTATGTCACGGAGGACCGCAAGGGCAACGGCCTGGTGCTGGGCGAATCCATCGCCCGCAACACCACCCTGGCCCGTCTGGAGAAAGTCTGCAGCCACGGCATCGTCGACACGGTAGCGGAGAGCGAGGCCGCCGAGACCTACAAGAACCTGCTGCGCACCAAGACCCCGTCCATTCATCAGCTGGTGGGCAACCTCTCCGGCGGAAACCAGCAGAAGGTGCTGCTGAGCAAGTGGATGTTCGCCGACCCGGAGGTGCTGATCCTCGATGAGCCCACCCGCGGCATCGACGTCGGCGCCAAGTACGAGATCTACTGCTTCATGAACGACCTGGTCGCCCAGGGCAAGTCCGTGATCATGATCTCCTCCGAGATGCCGGAGCTGCTGGGCATGTGCGACCGCATCTACGTGATGAACGAAGGCAGGCTGGTGGCAGAGATGACCGCCGCGGAGGCCACCCAGGAGCGCATCATGGCGGCGATTCTCCGCTCCCAGGGCGGAGTCGACCTGTCGGGAAGCGAACCCAGGGTCAATCTTAAAAAGTGAGGGGTAGTGCGACATGAAAGCAAAGGCCTTGATGAAAAAGTATACCATGGTGATCGCGCTGGTCGTGGTATTCATCCTCTTTGCGATCCTGACCAGCGGCCGTCTGCTGCTGCCGCAGAATCTTTCCAACCTGCTCCTGCAGAACGCGTACGTGCTGGTCATGGCCTGCGGCATGCTGCTGTGCATCCTGACCGGCGGCAACATCGACCTGTCGATCGGCTCCACCGTCTGCCTGGTCGGCGCCATCTCGGCGGTACTGCTGAAATCCAACTTCGCCGGCGATCCGACCGCGACCGCGCTGCTGGTGATTCTCATCGGCCTGGCGCTGGCCATCCTGATCGGCATGTGGCAGGGCTTCCTGATCGGCTACGTCCATATCCCGCCCTTCATCTGCACCCTGGCGGGCATGTTCCTCTTCCGCGGCATCGGCCGCGCGATCCTGGACTCCAAGACGGTGGCCATCAGCAACAGGCCCTTCCTGAACATCTTCGGCTCCTACATTTCCATCCCGGGCCTGGACGATATTGAGCGCATTGTGGAGCTCAAGGGCCGTCCGCAGAACCAGCCCATCGCCTACTCCGCGCTGATCATCGGCATCCTGGTGGCGGTGTTCCTGGTGGCGCGCTTCTTCATGAGCCGTGCGAACAAGTCGAAGAAGGGCTACAAGCTGGATCCGCTGGTGCCCGGCTTGGTCCGGACCCTGGTCATCAGCGCGCTGCTCATCTACTACACCTGGAAGCTGGCCAACTACAAGGGCATCCCGGTCATGGCGATCTGGGTGGTGGCTGTGGTGCTGATCTACAACTTCATCACCTCCAAGACCGCGCTAGGCCGCTACTTCTACGCGGTGGGCGGCAACGAGAAGGCCACCAAGCTCTCCGGCATCGACACCCGCCGGGTCTACTTCCTGGCCTACACCTCCATGTCCATGCTGGCCGGTCTGGCGGGCATGCTGGTGGCCACCCGCGTGGGCTCCGTCAACGGCGACACCGGCAACGCCTTCGAGATGGACGCCATCGGCTCCTGCTTCATCGGCGGCGCCTCCGCCTACGGCGGCAGCGGCACGGTCTCCGGCATCATGGTCGGCGCCATCCTGCTGGGCATCATCAACCAGGGCATGTCCATCATCGGTCTGGACAACAACTGGCAGTACGTCGTCAAGGGCGCCGTGCTGCTGGCGGCCGTGGTCTTCGACGTGGTCTCCAACCACAAGAAGGGCAAGGGCTGATCCGCTCCGATGCAACCTGCGGCGCACAGTCATGCAGGCTGTGCGCCGCGTTTCTTGGTGTAAAATCTACCGCATTCGCAATTGCGTAATCCGGTCAAACGGTGTATGATGGATGTTGGCTTTGGGAGGGCTCGCCATGCTTGAACCGCATTCTCCGCGGAGCCGCGCGAACGTCTCCGCCACCCTGCGGGGCTGTGTCGCGCTGTATCTGGTCTGGCTCGGCATGCAGTTGATCCGGGGCGCCGGCGCGCCGGACACCACCATGCCGGTCTGGCTCAACTGGGTTTTCGGGATTCTCCTGATCCTCGCGGCGCTGGGCTTCGGCTGGTACACGCTGCGCCGCTGGCTGTCCGATAAGGCAGCGGCCAAGATCCAGGAGGAGGAGAACGAATGAGCGCGGTCGAGGAACTGCAGGCCCTCTACACGGCTTATCTCGCCGAAGCGGCGGAGGTCGAGGCCCACGCGCGCCCCTGGGACGGTATCCTGGGCTTCGGCGCACGGCCCGCCGATCACCCCTGCCACACCCGTTTTGTGGAACATCTGGTGCAGAAAACCCGCCAGTTCCGCGACGACGGAATCTCCGCGGAGGAGGCGGACCGGCTGGTGGAAAAAATCTGTCACGAGCCGCTGGAGCACCGCATGCCCGCCAGCGTCTACTGGACACTGATTGCGGCCCAGGGCGCGGCGCTGGACCTGATTCCCCGGATGGATCCCGCGGACCGCGCCAGCCTGTGCGCGCGGTTCCAGCAGGACTACCCGCGCAGCGAACGGCTTCCCGTTCAGAAGTATGTGCTCAAAGCCCTGAAGGCATAAAATAAGGAAGGAGTGAGGACGATGCAGTTTCTTCGGCGTCTGACCGTGCTCTGCATGGTCCTCTGCGGACTCCTGACGGCGCTTCCGAGCTTCGCCGACAGCGGGCTTCCGGCCTCGCTGACAGAGATTGAGGAGGAGGCTTTCGCCTACACCCCGATCACCGAGCTCACCCTGCCTGCCACGCTGAAGACCATCGGGCCCCGGGCGTTCGCCTACAGCCAGCTGCGCTTTCTGCGGATTCCGCCCTCGGTCACCTCGATCGACCAGCACGCGTTTCTGGGTACCCCGGAAGGCTTTTACCTGCTTGTCACGCGGGGGAGCTACGCGGAGAGCTGGTGCAAGCCCTACAGCTTCCCTTATCTGTATAACGAGCTCCAGACTCCGTCCGTCACCGCACAGTCCGTCTCCATGCAGGGCGACAAGTATCTGTATGTCCCCTACAGCGTGATGGACTGCCAGGCGTTCGTCGAGCGGTGTCTCAAGGACGCCGGGCTGTACTGGAACCTGGCGGGCAGCAATGCCTGGTACCGGCAGATGACCTGGACCGGCAGCCCCGAGGAGTGCATCGCGACCTTCGGCTATATCCCCGTGGGCGCCTTCCTCTACATTCTGAAGCAGGACGGCGGTGAGCCGGACAAATACAAGCCGGACGGCCTGGGCAACGCCTCGCACATCGGCATCTACATCGGCCGGAAGGACGGCGCGATCCACTCCAGCTATTCCAAGGGCGGTGTGTTCTACTCCAAGTTTTCCGGCAGCACCATCCCCAACGGCGGCTGGAACCGCGTCGGACTCTGGTATCGGCTGGATTACGGACCGGCGGTCAATCTGCAGCTCGCCATTATGCGGCGATAATACGGATTTTCAGTAAAACTGCAAGTCAAAAAGCGGTATGTATCCGAAGGTCCAGGGCGATCGGAAAGCCCTGGTCGCGC
Source organism: Clostridia bacterium (assembly GCA_017508975.1). Taxonomy (GTDB): domain Bacteria; phylum Bacillota; class Clostridia; order Christensenellales; family Aristaeellaceae; genus RUG11272. The sequence goes on from JAFWQU010000008.1 coordinate 101,582, forward strand.
CCGCAGGCGCGAAATTTCCCTGTTGACATTTAGCACATGATACTGAGATCTGTATAAAACAGAATTGGATTTGAAAAAGGGCTCCTCTTTCACAGGGGAGCCCTTTTCGAATTACTGTGAAAAAACATCGTATTTTCATTTATCGTGGTCAATAATACTGACGTATTATTGATGATGATTTCAGGATTCGGACGGTGCCGGATTCTCCGGAGGATCAGCCCGGCCGGCCCGGAGCGCGTCGCCTTCCATGGTCAGATGGATCGTGTCGCCCAGGGTCAGACGGCCGGTGATCAACTCCTCGGAGAGCAGATCCTCCACCGTGCGCTGGATCATCCGGCGCAGCGGCCGGGCGCCGAACTTCGGCTCGTACGCGTTCTCGGTCAGGTAGTCGAGCACCGCCCCGTCCCAGGTCAGATCGCCGCCGTTCTCCCGGAGCTGCTTGGCCAGCTGCGTCAGCATCATCCCGGCGATCACACGCAGATCCTCCTTGGTCAGCGCGTGGAAGACGATCATCTCGTCGATGCGGTTGATGAACTCCGGCCGGAAATCCTGCTTGACCTCCTTGAGCATGGTCTCCTTCATCCGCTCGTAGCTGCGGACATCCTCCGGGGCATTGCTGACCCCGAAGCCCATGGCGCGGGCCTTCTCCAGGTTCTGCGCGCCCGCGTTGGAGGTCATCACGACGATCGTGTTCTTGAAGGACACGACGCGCCCCTGGCCGTCCGTGAGGCGGCCGTCCTCCAGCACCTGGAGGAGCACGTTGAACACGTCCGGGTGCGCCTTCT
>JAFWQU010000009.1 GCA_017508975.1 Clostridia bacterium
CGACGTGAAGCTGATGGCCGGCAACGAGTTTGTGAAGACGATCCGCCTGGAGGGCGAGGCCTGGAGCTACAGCGAGAGCGGGCTGCCGAAGTACGCGAACGGCGAGGAGATCGAGTACCTGTTCGAGGAGTATGCGATCGAAGGCTACAGCCAGGTCGAACTGGCCGAGGGCGAGGAGCCTGCGGAAGGCAAGCAGTACAGCGGTGTGGCCAAGAGCGGCAACAAGTGGACGGTCACCCTGGTCAACGCGCACGAGCCGGAGACCGTGGAAATCACGGTGAAGAAGGTCTGGGACGACAACAACGACCAGGACGGCAAGCGACCGCGGAGCATCACTGTGACGCTGATGGCGGACGGCGAGGAAGTCGGTACGAAGGAGCTGTCCGAGGGCGAAGACGGCAGCTGGACGTACACCTGGAACGGCCTGGACAAGTACGCGAAGGGCCGGGAGATCGTCTACACGCTGGATGAGCTGACAGTCGAGTACTACGAGACGGAGATCGGCGAACTGACCAGAACCGGCGAGAACACCTATCAGTTCACCGTCACCAACTCCCATGAGCCCGACACGACCGAGCGGAGCGTCCGGAAAGTCTGGGATGACAGCCAGAACAAGCACGGCAAGCAGCCGGAGAGCATCACGGTGCTTCTGCTGGCCGACGGCGAGACCGTGAAGGCCGTCGTCCTGAACAAGGACAACAACTGGACCGCGAAGGCCGACGGCCTGCCCGTGTACAGGAAGGGCCAGACCAGCGCCATCGCCTACGAATGGCAGGAGGCCTCCGTCCCGGAGGGCTACACGATCAGCGGACAGGAGACCGACGAGAACGGCCTGACCACCATCACCAACACCTACGAGACCGCGGCCCTCACGCTGAAGAAGATCTTTGTGGGCGTGCCGGAGGACGCGGAACTGGGCGGCCTCGAATTCACCGTGACCGGACCTGAGGACTACACGAAGACGGTCCGTTACAGCGAGTTTGACAAGAACGGCGAGTACGTGATTCCGGATCTGGTGCCCGGCCGCTACACCGTGGTCGAGGAGAACGCCTTCGGGCTGATCGACAACTACACGCTGGACGTGACGGCGAGCACGATCAGCGGCAGCGCCTACACCACGAAGAACGATGAGGGTGCGTACAGCGCGGCCATTACCCTGACGAACACCTACACCGAGGACAAGGGCAGCCTGAAGATCCTGAAGGCCTTCTGCGGCGTGCCGAAGGAGAACACGCCGTGGGACGAGGAGAAGCTCGCCGAACTGAGCTTCCATGTCATCGGCGCGGCCACCGGCTACGACCAGACCTTCCCCTACGCGGACTTCTCCGCGACTGTGGACCTCGACGGCAACCTGACGAAGATGCTGGTGATCGAGGACCTCGCGATTGACACCTACACCGTGACCGAGAGCGGCGCGGACGGCATCCTGAGCGGCTACACGCTGCAGCCCAGTTCTATCCGGTCGGGCGAGGCGGCGCTGGTCAAGGGCGCCGAGGTGACCGTGGTCCTCAAGAACAACTACAAGAAGGATACCGCCAGCCTGATCCTGGAGAAGAGCTGGAGCTTCACCGACGCACAGGGCAATGCGGTGAGCGCGGACGCGTTCGACCTGAGCGGCCTGGCCTTCAAGGTCACCGGCAGCAATCTCAACAACGGCGAGCACTACGAGGAGACCTTCTACTATGCGCAGTTCGAGGACGGCAGGCTGCTCCTCGAGAACCTCACGCCCGGCACCTACAGCGTGACGGAGACCAACGCGGATACCCTGGTCGCGAACTACACGCTGGACGCCACCACGAACAATGGTCCGGCGACGATCAGCAAGGGCGACAAGGAGCCGAAGGTCATCCGGCTCAGCAACAGCTACGTGCAGGACAAGGGCAGCCTGAAGATCACCAAGACGGTGACCGGTGCGCCTGAGACCGAGAGCGGGAAGGAATTCACCTTCACCGTGCGCAACGCAGCGGGCAAGTACATCACCGCCGAAGGCAGGGAGAGCGACACCCTGGTCGAGCTCACGATCAAGGCGGGCAAGCCCGTGACCCTCCAGAATCTGACCGTGGGCCGCTATGTGGTCAGCGAGCAGATCAACAGCACCGCCATCCGCAGCTACACGCTCACCGAGCAGTCGGTGACCAGCGGCGAGGCTGAGGTTGCGGTCGGCACGGAGGCGGAGGTCACGATCTCCAACGTCTATGAGCAGGATAAGGGCAGCGTCGAGGTGACCAAGCTGGCTATCGGCGCGCCGGACAATGTCAGCTTCAGGATCGCGCTCACCGACGCGGACGGCAGGTACATGAGCCAGACGGGTGAGCCGAGCGCCATCAGCATCTGGGTTCCGCTCAAGAGCGGCGAGACCGCGGCATGGAACAATCTGCCCGTGGGCAGCTACACCGTGGTCGAGGACGACGCGAACCTGGACGGCCTTACGCTGACCGTGACCGGAACCGGCGCCGTGGAGGTCGCCAAGAACGCCGCCACCAGCGTGACGGTGGTTAACAACTACACCGGCGATCTGGGCAAGCTGACGCTCGTCAAGACCTTCAGCGGCCTGCCGGACGACGCCGACACGGCGCACCTGGCCTTCGAGATCACCGGACCGGACAGCTACAAGCAGACTGTCTACTACATCCAGTTCACCGACGGAAGCCTCACGATCGAGAACCTGCCGGTGGGCGAGTACACGGTGAAGGAGACCAACGCGGACACCCTGATCGCGAACTACACGCTGCTGGCCGACAGCACGACGACGGGCAGCGGCAAGGTTGCCAAGGGCGGCGAAGCCAAGGTCGAACTCAAGAACAACTACGAACAGGATCTCGGCGAGCTGGAAATCCAAAAGACCTTTGCCGGTCAGCCGACGAACGCGGACCTGAGCGGCCTGAGCTTTGAGATCACCGGGCCGGACGGCTACAAGAAGACCGTGTCCTACAGTGCGTTCACGGACGGCAGCTGCAAGATCCAGAACCTGCCGGTCGGCACCTACAGCGTCAGCGAGATTGGCGCGGAGGGCCTCATCGCCCACTACATCCTGTCGGCGGAGAGTGTCATCACCGGCAGCGCGGACGTGACGAAGAACGGCACCGCGACGGTGGAACTGACCAACCGCTACGAGCCGAACCTGGGCAAGCTGGAGATTCGCAAGGTCTTCGGCGGACAGCCGGACGGTGCGGACCTAAGCGGCCTGACCTTCCGGGTCACCGGGCCGGAGGGCTACGAGAAGACCGTGACCTACGGTGCATTCACGAACGGCCGCTATACCGTCGAGAACCTGCCCGAGGGCGTCTACACGGTTACCGAGACCAACGCCGGGAGCCTGATCGCCCAGTATAACCTGCTGGCGCTCAGCGTGACCGAGGGCGAGGGCCGCGTGATCCCGAACGAGACCGCGGTGGTGCGCCTTGTGAACCTCTACGAGGTCAAGAAGGGCAGCCTGACGATCCGAAAGACCTTCGAGGGCCAGCCCGACGACGGCATCCTGGACGGCCTGAACTTCAAGATTACCGGACCCAATGGCTATCTGCTCAACGTAGGCTACGCGGCGTTCAGCGGCGGCGCCTATACCATCGGAAACCTGCCGGTGGGCGAGTACACGGTCACCGAGACCAACGCGGACGGCCTGTTCGTCCACTACACGCTCACTTCGGACAGCGTGACGACGGCCTCCGGCGAGGTCCGGGAGAACAAGACCACCGAGGTCAGCCTGACGAACCGCTATGAGAAGAACCTCGGCGAGCTGAAGATCACCAAGGTCTTCGACGGCCTGAACACGGACGACAACGTGGACCATCTCGAGTTCCGCGTGATCGGCCCGGACGGCTTTGACAAGACCGTCACCTACGGTGAGTTCACCGACGGCAGCTACACCTTCACGGAGCTCGCGCCCGGCCAGTACCTGGTCTACGAGACGAACGCCTCGTTCCTGGCCTTCAACCTGATCCTGAAGGAGGGTAGCGTCACGGCGGCCAACGCCACCGTCGAGAAGGACAGGACGACCGAGGTCAAGCTCACCAACCGCTATGAGAACGCCAACACAGAGCTGTTCATCATGAAGCTGTGGAGCGACATGGACGACCTGGACGGCTCGCGGCCCGAGACAGTCGTGATGAACCTGAGCAATGGCAAGGAGATCGTAAAGACGCTGGTGCTCAATGAATCCAACGGCTGGATGGGCAGCGTCACGGTGCCCATCGGCGACGGAGACGGCAACGCGATCTCCTACAGCTGGAGCGAGGAGACGGTGACGGGTTATGTGATGACCAGCCAGAAGGTGCTGGGCAACACCACGATCATCACCAACGCGCACACGCCGGAGCTGATCACCGTCACGGTGAGAAAGATCTGGAAGGACAACGACGACGCCGCTCACCGCCGCCCGACCACGCTGAAGGTGACGCTGAGCAACGGCAGCGAGTACATCCTGAGCAAGGACAACAACTGGAGCGTAACCGTGGAGGGCCTGCCCAAGTACTACAAGGGCGAGGAGATCGTCTATACCTGGAGCGAGCAGACCGTGCTCGGCTACTGGCAGAAGACGACCGTCAACGGCAATACCACGACGCTCACCAACAGCTACATCATCCCGCCGACACCGCCCAAGGAGCAGTTTGAGCCGCCGGTGCCGAATCCGGCGACCATCAACCACGTGGGCGACGCCATCGACTGACGGCACCAGTGTTTTCCCGGATCCCCTCCCCGGCAGCGTCCGGGGAGGGGCGGGAAAAGAGGAAAGGAGATAGTGTATTATGACAAGAATCCATGCTGTGAAGTACCTGTCCCTTCTGCTGGCGCTGGTACTGCTGACGGGTGCGCTGAGCCTGCCGGGCCTGGCGGAGGAGAACCTGCCCGCGGAGGAGACCGTCTATGACGAGGCGGGCAATCCCATCGAATTCCCCGAGGAACTGCGCGTCGGCCATCCGACCGAGACCAGGGGCGATTTCTTCACCGAGATGTTCGGCAACAACACGGCCGACATCGACGTCCGGGCGCTGATCCACGGCTACAACCTGGTCAGCTGGGACCAGAACCAGGGCGTGTACCTGATCGACGAGTCCGTGGTGGAGCAGTACATGGTCGTCGAGAACGAACTGGGCGACCGGACCTATTTCCTGGGCCTGTATGACGACCTGTATTACAGCGACGGCACGCCCATCACCGCCTGGGACTACGCGTTCAGCCTGCTCCTGATGATGTCCCCTGAGATCGAGGCCATCGGCGGCAAGATCTACCGCGCCGAGCACATTCAGGGCAGTGCCGCGTATCTCTCCGGCCAGGTTCCGTACCTCTCGGGCGTGGGTGTGATCGACGACCACCAGCTGGCGATCACCCTGGACCATGAGTTCCTGCCCTATTTCTTCGAGACCGGCCTGCTGCTGTGCGTGCCCTATCCGATCTCAGTGATCGCGCCCGGCTGCAGGGTGTACGCGGACGGCCAGACGGACCTGGGGAACGGCTACGGCTTCGGCGCCTACATCGGCAACGAGGATGCCTCCGTGAGCGATCCGGTCTATACGGCCGCGCTGCTGGAGAAGACCATCCTCGACCCGGAGACCGGCTACAACAGCCATCCCTCCGTCTGCTCCGGCCCCTATGTGCTGACCGATTACGACGGCGTGACCGCGCATTTCGAGCTCAACGACTGGTACAAGGGCGCATGGATCGTCAACGACCTGCCAGCGGACTTCCGCTTCGACGTCCAGACGCTCTCGGGTGTGGGCAGTGGGCGCGCCGTCCATAACTCGCACACCGGCCCCAACATCTTCAGGATGGAGCGTGAGGACAAGGATCCCCTGTACCTGGTCAAGTCGACGATCGAGAAGATTTCCTTCAGCGTTGCGGATTATGACACGATGGCGGAGGACCTGGCCAACGGCACATTCCACCTGGTCAACAAGGCGGTCTACGAGCCTGCGATCCGCGAGTGCCTGGCGCTCGGGACCGATGAGAACGGGACGGCCATCCGGAACCAGAACTATCCGCGCGTCGGCCTGGCGTTCCTGACCTTCACCTGCGACTGGCCCGCCGTGCATGAGAAGGAAGTGCGGCAGGCGATCGCCTGGTGCATGGACCGCGAGGCGCTCACCAGAGCCTACTGCGGAGACTACGGCCAGGTCGTCAACGGCTACTACGGCATTGAGCAGTGGGAGTACCTGATCTGCACCCAGCAGATGGCGTATCCGATCAACCTGATCAGGGACCGGACCCACCGCGATCGCGACATCGAGGAGTGGACGCAGTTCAAGTACGTCTACGTCAACGACAAGAGCGAGTACGAGGAGGCCGTCCGAGCCTGGAAGCTGCTCACGCTGGAGAATCTGGTCAACTACAATGTCTATGATCTGCGGAGTGATCCGGACAGAACGAAAAAAACCGGCGTCGAGAAGGCTAATGCCCTGCTGGACGCCGCCGGATGGACGCTCAACCGCAGCGGCGAGCCCTATCAGGCGGGCACCGACGACGTGCGCTGCAAGCAGATCGACGGGGAGCTCGTCGCGCTGGATCTGACAATGATGGTCCCCGCGGAGAACCACATTCTCGACACGATGCAGGAGAACTTCTTCGACCACCTGGCCGAGGCCGGCATCCGGATTACGCCTGTGCCCACGGAGGCGGATGAGCTGTTCAGAAGCTATTACCGCGAGACCGAACGCACCACGGACATGATCTACCTCGCGACCAACTTCCACGCGGTCGTGGATCCCTCGATCACCTACTCCACGGACAAGACCGCCAACCATCAGCTCTGGAACAACACCTACTCGGACGACGAGGATCTGTACTGGCGCGCGGTCAACATGCGCAAGACCGATCCCCGGGATGTGTACGACTACATCGCCCGGTGGATCGCCTTCCAGGAGCGCTACAACGAGGTGCTGCCCGCGATCCCGCTCTACTCGAACATCTACTACGACTTCTACTCGGATCAGCTGCAGAACTACTGGATCACGGCCCACGTGACCTGGACCCAGGCCATCCTGGAGGCCTACTTCGGCGTGACACCCAGCACGGCGGAATGAGTCCCGCCTTCCCCCTGCCTCCACGCGAGGCAGGGAGTTTTCGTTTTCGGACCGGAATGTATTCGCAGATCCAGGGCGATCGGAAAGCCGCCAGTCCGGCTGCGGACCTGGTCGCGGCCCGCAGACCGCGAAATCCTTTGATGAGAAAAATCCAGGACCGATGGCTCCTGGATTCATGCTGTACTTGTCTTTGCAGCTTTTTAAACTCCTATGAGAACAGAACCGGGCTTGTCGTTTCGGCCTTGCTTATCTCACTGCGCCGAAACCCGCTCCGCGCCGTTCAGCAGCGGCGTGTTCAGGCCTTCACCCGCCACAAGCGCTTCCAGCAGCTGCGGAACGACCTCTGTCCGGGTAAACAGATAGCGGTCGCCGATCACCAGTGCCGGCACATACTGCCTCTCCTCCGGGATCGCGTGCTCCTCATAGTATCGGGCGATGACCGCCGCCGGATCCTTCTCCGGATCCGCCACTTCCCCCTCCGCCGTGTTCTTCTTCAGGCAGACCAGCTTTACGGCGCTTTGCCTGCCGTCCGGCAGGGTGATGGCCTTGGGCAGACCGGCCGTCAGCGGCTCCAGCTCCCGGCAATAGGGGCAGTAATCCTTGTAGAAGTAATAGATCAGGCTGTCGGTTTCCGAAATGGGGTCCTCAAACACCGCTGTGGCAGCGGGCACATACAGCTCCGGCTTGGCCGGCTCCTCCACCTTGGGCTGACCGAACAGCGCAGTCTTGATCCCCGGCCAGACCTTGGGCATCACCCGCCAGCCCAGTCCAAAGGCCAGCGCCAGCGCCACCAGCGCAATCAGGATTTTCAGCGGCTTCCTCAAACCTTTTTTCTCAGGCATAACAGGTGCTTCACTCATCGCAATTCCTCCGAACGGAACAGGAGCCTGACAGGCCGAACCCGTCAGGCTCCTGAAAGCCCGTCAAATTACTTGTAGGGGTTGCCCGGGCACTTGGTCATGTGCTTGGGACCATCCTGGAACTGGTAGATCATAATGGTTGCACCACAGCCCGGGCAGACCCAGGGAGTGCCCTGTTTCTTTCCTTTGCCCTTGACGTCATCATTTCCGCCAACTACGGTATCCAGATCGGCATCAGAAATCTCCGCACGGGCAGCCATCTTCTTCAGTTCATCCATTTCCGCCTGAGAGGTCGGGAACTTGAAATCATAATCCATTTGTGTTATCCTCCTTTTTATTCCTTGATTGTTTCTTCCTGTTGCTGATTCTTGAGAAATACTACTGCCGCTTCCTTCGTTGGCGAAAACGCAAATGTTGTCGCATTTATTAATGAAACGATACGCATGAGATTGTCTCGAATGGGCTGTAGCAACCAACTGTTCCACACTTGGACAAATGCATTGTTCAAGCATCGGATCATGGCTTGCCTGCCCGTTAGCGACTGCCACTTGTTATCCTCTGCCTGACCAAGAAACACAATGCTCTGCCGTTGATGCCACAGAAGGGCGTCGGTTCAAAGACGATACCTTTTTTGTAGGCCTCAGCAAAGCAAATCCCCATTAATTGTCACAGCGTCGCTATTCTGTTCTAACAGATGAGACCGGGTTGTCTTTCCAGTACCGCTCGAAGTAGCTAGAATGATTGACCCGTGACCACATAGCATCATGACGCCGTGCAGCCCGACACATTCACAATACAGCGTAATCATTAAGCCAAATTGTATGCCCTGAAAATCGGTATCCCTCGCTGAAATAGAGACTTGCATACCAGTGGACTAAACTGCAAGCAGAATACTGTTCTGGTTCCCTCTAAATAGAGTGCATACCTTCTTTAGTCATCTATAGCGTATTCGTCTCTAAAAGCGAGCAATGATCATCAAAGTGCAAAATGATATCGTAATCCTCTGGCCTCAGAGCGCTTCTGTATGAATGTCGGGAATTTAATAAGGCCGTACATGTAATCAGGAAACCCATCAAGAGAAACAGAATACCCACCAAAGGAGAACACTTGAAAAATTAGCAGCCCGGATAGCCTGCGCCTAAGCAAGCGTTTTCGCCATCTTCCACCTTTGCGTAGACCATGTTGCAAGCCCAACAATTCTGGTTGTTACCAGCATTGTCGTTCTTGGGGCCGCCTTTAGGGTTGGAAGCAATCACGGTATCCGCCACAAAAATGTCTACAAACAGTCTGGGAGCTTCGTACTTTTTCATCGGAATCGTCTCCTTTCTTCATGCCGGGAAAGGGAATGGGCTCAGACACAGGATGGTGCCTGAGGAGTCTCAGTACCGCCTTGCCGCGCCCGGTAAATTCGCAGCAGGTAGGTATACTGACAGGTGTATGGGTCAGGCTCGTGGGGGGAGCCTGTTCCTTCAAACCGCCGGGCGGCACAGTTGTGCAGACAGTCGGGCGCCATGCTGCACGCCTGGCAGGCCGCGGGGCGGCGAAAGGTCTCGTCCTGTTCGGCTTTGATCTGCGCCCACGCAGCCTCGAAGCCGATGTCGAAAGGATTCACGTTGTGCCGGCCGTTCATGGAGATGCAGGTTCCCATCTCGCCGTTCCAGTAGATGGCACAGCCGGTATGGGATCCGATGCAGGAATCCGGTTCAGGTTCCAGCGCTTCCTCCGGTGCCGTGGGCATCCGGAAGTGTGCCAGTTTCTTCTCCAGCTCCTTTGCGTTCTCCATTGCCAGGGCAACTTCCTCCGGCGGATGGCAGGCTACACAGGCTCGTTCCGCGGGGGACAGCCTGCTCTGCAATGCGTCTGAGAAGGACAGATCCCGCTGATGCCCTGTTATGTCAGTGATCAGAGTATAAGATAATCCTAACTCTTGACACAACCTTCCGACCTTCGGATAATCCAGCACATTCTGCCGGATCATGGTGAAGTTGAGTCCGACAGGTGCGCCGATGGATTGGAAGAAACGAATGTTCTCCAATACCTTGTCCAGACCCTTCGGATCTCCGGTGACAGCCGCGTACGTCTCGCTGCTGCCGCCATAGAGCGTGATGCCAACGGTGCGAGGCGGATACCGCCGGAATGTCTCCCGGATAGTCTCCGTGTACGCACCGGCATTGCTCATGACTGTGATGAGAAAGCCCATTTGATTGAGCTCCTCATACAACTCCGTGAAGCGCGGATATTGCGTACACTCTCCGCCGGTGAGCGTGAGATAGAGCACGCCGGCCTCACGCATCTGTCTGGCCATATCCAGCCACTCTTCCACCGTGCGCAGTCTTCCGTAGGGCTTTGCCTGGGCATCGCTCATGCGGACATAGCACATTCGGCAGTGGAAATTGCAGCGGTAGGTCAGCTCCATCGTGCAGCTCAGCGGCCGACGCTGCTGAATGGCCCGCAGCTGAATCCTGTCAGATATCCTGCTCAGGTCCCATTGCTTCTCGATCATTCAGCGATCAGCGCCTTTTCGCGGAGGCTGGACAGGAACGCGTCCACGTCTGCTTCGGCCGTGTGAGTATCGACGTCGTACTCACTCACCAGGCGCTCCACAAGCTGATCGCGCTCCGCTCCGTCTTCCAGGATGCGCCACAGGAACGCACCTGTCTCGTTCAGACTCATGATCTGGTTGGGCGCGTAGTTCTCGTCACCGATTCCGATTATGACGTGAATGTCCACGACCTTCCGGAGCATGTAACCGGGCTTAATCTTCATCCGCGCTCTCCTTTCCTGTGATCAGATCCCGCGCGGCGGAAGGGCTTCACCAGCCACCCCACTGCCCTTCGTATATTGATACGAGGGACAGACAGAGCTGTCACCACCCGGGCGTACATTTTCATGAAAAATTTTTCGCAGGAGATTTTCCGACCTCCCCGGTCCACCCAGCGGACTACTCCGACCACCTGGTTCAGCGGCAAATCCCGGTCCAGGTACCACTGATTGTCCCCTGCCATGGTGAACCGGTCTCCCTGAATCCGGATGACCCGGTGCAGGGCGTAGCGGCCGTTCCGCCGGTCGAAGAGTACGATGTCCCCGGGACGGATTCTGCCGGGAGGCTCAATGATCACCCCGTCCCGCAGATGACGCAGCAGCGGCTGCATGCTGGTGCCCGTCACCCGGACATAGGCCTGACCATTCTCCGCGAGTTTCTCCCGCACCAAGGCAAAGTAGGTCTCCGTCGGGAGAACCTGGAGCGGTCCTTTCCGGCCGGAACTAGAAAGTTTTTCCACTTTCTCATTCTTCATTATATTCGCAACCCATCTGTTCGTCAAGACTTATCCGATTTGAATTTCTACAAATTTACATAAGGCTGAAAATTGGAAATCCGGCTTCTCTACGCCTCATGCACCAGTTTCCCGGTCATGTGCTCCGGTGTCAATGCGAACATCCGGGTCACGGGGCCGGAGCGGTCGATCTCCCGGCGGATATAGTCCTCGTCCGAAGTGAACTTGCGGCTGAGCTCCGCGGCGATCCGGAAGATGGTCTCGCGGTCCTCGATGAACGCGACTCTGCCGAACACGATCACGGATTTGATATACAGCGCCCAGTCCCCCTCGCGGCGGAAGCCCTGGTCGCAGACACAGAAGGAGGCTTTGTCGTGGCGTTCCAGGGCGTCGAGCTTGTGGCCTGCTTTTCCGCTGTGGAAATAGAGCTTGCCGTCCGCCTCACAGTAATAGTGGTTGAGGGGCATCCCGTAGGGATAGCCGTCGTCCCCCAGAACGGACAGAACGCCGCGGGGTTCCTCCTTCAGAATGCGGATGCACTCGTCGGGGGAGAGCTGCTGTTTCTGCCGGAGCATTTCTCGGAACATGGATGGTCCTCCTTGGATGGGTCTATTTGGGAATGCGGGACTTTGGATGAGGGAATTTCGCGCCTGCGGGCGCGACCAGGGCTTTCCGATCGCCCTGGACCTTCGGGATGCGAATTGTTCTTACTTGACGTTTTGATGGATTAAGAGTTGGATGATTGCGTAATGGATTTCTCCATCCGGATACAGCGGAAGGTGACGCCGTCGACGGGGGTTCCGCAGATTGTGTAACCCTGTTGGAGATAGAAATCGACCTTGTTGTCGCGGCTTTCTACGACGGTGCTGGAAAAACCCTGCTCGGCGGCCCACTGCTCGCATGCGCGGACGACGCGGGTGCCGATGCCCTGATGGCGGTACTCGGGGAGGACGACCACCCGGCCGATCATCACGGATTTGCCGTCCAGCGGGTACATCCGCGCCGTGGCGACGGGAAAACCGTCGTCGGTCATCACGATGTACTGCGTCTCCGGCGTGTCATGCTCGTCGAATTCCTCCCGGAGCGGGATGTGGTGCTTTTTGGCCATCGCCTGAATGCGGACGTAATAAGCCCCGGCCTGCTGCCAGGTCTCTGTGGCGCGGAGCAGCTGCAGGCTCACGGATTGCGCTCCCAGTAACCGATCGCGTTCATGATCCGGTCCATGACGCGCGCGTTCCTCAGGGAGAAATCCCTGCTCACGTGAGTCATCTCGAACCCCAGAATGCAGCGGCTCAGCTGCTCGACCTCCAGCATGTAGTTGTTGGGAACGGTGACGGTCTTCTGCAGCCGGACGCCATCCCGGACCAGATAATACGGGATCTCCCCGCACTGGTTGAACTCCACCGGGGAGACGATCTCGCCCTCCGTTCCGAAAATATGGAAGCGGTCCAGCCGGCCGTGGGGGAGAAGCATGCCGCAGTTCAGGTTCGCCACGGCGCCGCTGTCGTACAGGAGCAGCGCGGAGGTGTACAGGTCGATCTGTTTCTCGGAGAACTGCGCGTTCGCCAGCACGGTGTCCGGCTCCTTCTCCAACAGCCACAGCGCGGTGCTCACGTCATAGCAGCCGAGGTCGAACAGCGCGCCGCCGCAGGTCTCCCGCCGGAGGCGGATGTCCGTGTCCGGGCGCCGGCCGGTGATGAACGCGGACTCCAGATAGCGGACCTCACCGATTGAGCCGAAGCGCAGCTCGTCCTTGATGGCCTGCATGAAGGGGCTGTGGAGGTAGGCGAAGGCCTCCATCAGGAGCATGCTGTTCTCGCCGGCGACCCGGAACATTTCCGCCGCCTGTGCCTCGGAGATGGCCAGCGGTTTCTCGCAGAGTACATGCTTCTTGGCTTTCAGGGCCTTGATCGTCCACTCGCAGTGGAGGTGGTTCGGCAGGGGAATATAGACCGCCTCGACCTCCGGGTCGGCCAGCAGCTCGTCGTAGCTGCCGTACGCTTTCCGGAATCCAAAGGTCTCCTGATAGGCCCTGGCTTTCTCGATGCTCCGCCCCGCGATGGCGGTCAGCTCACAGTGCACCGCCTGCTGCATGCCCGGGATTGTCTGCCCGCGAGCGATATCCGCCGTGCCCAGCACGCCCCAATGAATTTTTCTCATGGTTGAAGCCTCCTTCCTTCAGTTCCGCCGGACTTTTCAGGGCCATTCCCTTGCCTGAGTGGCATCAGGGATGAATCATGTCTTTTGCTTTCCGGGTACTTTGATCGTCGCGGCGTAGGCGCTGTTGCACAGGCCGAGAACGGCCGAGAGGACGAAAAGCGTCTCGATGCCCAGCGTTTTCCAGATCCATCCGCCGAAGAGCGCGATGAAGATCGTGATCAGATGGTTGACGGACACGCCGGTGGAGATCGTGGCCCGCACCTCGTCCGGCGTGTCCGAGATGTCCTGCACGTAGACGTTCGACGCCATGGACGCCAGGGAGATGATCGAGTCCAGAATATAGTTCAGACAGCAGACGATGAAAGCGATGTGCATCGGGAAGATGTGGTGCGCGAACCCGTAGAAGAAGCACACGACGACCAGAATCAGCGTGTCCGCGATCATCACGGTCTTGTAGCCGATGCGGTCGATGATCTTTCCCACGAAGGGCGAGGAGAAGAAACCGCAAATGGAGGAGACGGCGAACAGCGTGCTGATCACCATGGCGTCCGCTCCGTAGAACAGAACCAGCACATAGGGGCCGAAGGTGAAGAACACCTGCTTGCGGGCGCCGTAGAAGACCTCCAGCATATAGTACTTCGTGTATTTCTTCCGGAAGTAGAAGCGGCGCTTGTGCTCGTCCGGCGCGCTGGAGCCCCTGATCCGCAGGCTGGAGAGAAAGCCCAGGCCGATGATGGCCGCGCTGACGGCGAACACGATGCGGTACACCTCCGGCGAGGCCTTGACCAGGAAAAACGTGCCGATGATGATCAGATAGCCCGCCAGCGTGCCGATCTGCTGGGCGGCGTTCTGGAACCCCAGCGCCTCGCCGTTGCGCCCCTCACGGGCATACTGGAGGGACAGCGTGTTCCGCATGCCGAGCTGCATGTGGTCCCCCAGGGAGTAGACGAAGATGCAGAGGATGACCAGCACACGGCTGGCAGGCACTAGCGCCTGCGCCGCCATGCCGGAGAGCATGAACAGCGCGCCCAGCTTGTAGATGCGCTCCGCGGAGAACATGTACAGCACCGCCAGAATGAAGATCAGCAGCAGTCCGGGCAGCTCCCGGAAAAACTCGGAGACCCCCCTTGTCAAACCCGGACATGCCCACGATCTCCGCCAGGTAGTTGTCGATGACGCCCTTGTACAGGCCGTAGGCGAGGCCGAAGGTGATGATCGACAGAAAGAACGCCCGGTACTTCGATTCCGGTTTGAAAGCCGCCTCTAATCGTTTCATGCGGATGACCGTCCTTTAGCGGCTGGCCCGGAAGATGGCCAGCATATCCTCCTCGCGGAGCAGTTTCGCGGAACCCTTGGCGCCGTTCACGCCGACGGCGCACTTGTGGGCCATTGTGGCCAGATCCTCCTCCGTCGCGTTGACGCCGAGCTCCCGCAGGTTGGTGGGCATGTGGATCCTCCGGAAGAAATCCTCCAGGGCTTCGATGCCCTTCAGCGCGATCTCCTCGTCCGTGCCCTCGGGGGCGATCCCCATGACGTTGACCGCGAACTGCCGGAACCGCGGCAGGCAGTCTCCGCAGACATACCGCGCCCAGCTGCCCCAGAGGGCGGCGAGGCCGGCGCCGTGCGCCACGTCGTAGAGGCCGCCCAGCTCGTGCTCCAGCTTGTGGGTCATCCAGTCGCCGCCGTCGTTCCCGCAGCCCGTGAGGCCGTTGTGCGACAGGCTTCCCGCCCACATGACCTCCGCCCGGGCGTCGTAATTCTGCGGATCCCGGGCCAGAATCTCGGCGTTCTTCATGACGGTGCGGAGCAGGCCCTCCGCCAGCGCGTCGGTGATCTCCATGTTCCCACCGTTGGTGAAATAGCGCTCCAGGGTGTGCATCAGGATATCGGTGCAGCCGCAGGCGGTCTGGTAGTCCGGCAGCGTCATGGTCAGCTCCGGGTTCATGATCGCGAACTTCGGCCGGCCGTAGTCGCTGCTGTAGCCGCGCTTGACCAGCCCCTCCTCCTTGGTGATGACGGAGGAGTCGCTCATCTCGCTGCCCGTGGCGGCGATGGTCAGGATCACGCCCAGCGGGAGACAGCCGGTTGCCTTGCGCTTGTAGTCGTAGAAATCCCAGACATCGCCCTCGTTGGCCATGCCGTACCCGATCGCTTTCGCGGAGTCGATGGCGCTGCCGCCGCCGACCGCCAGCAGGAAATCGACGCCCTCTTTTCTGCAGAGCTCGATGCCCTGATAGACCAGCCCCAGGCGCGGATTCGGGACCGCGCCGCCGAGGGTGACATAGGCGATCCCTGCCGCGTCCAGCGTGTCTGTCACCTTTTTGAGGAGTCCGGAGCGGACCACACTGCCGCCGCCGTAGTGGATCAGCACCTTCGTGCCGCCATAGGTGCGGATCAGCTCGGCGACCTTCGATTCCGTGCCCTTGCCAAAGACCACCTGGGTGGGTGTATAATACTGAAAACCAAACATTTCGAAACCTCCTGTCCTGATGGTACATACTGCTCCCATATTAGAGCGCAGGGGAAGGATCCGTCAAGACTTTTTGCTGTTCAATTCGGCGGAAAAACAGCAAAAAACAGCAAAAAACAGCGCAGGGCGCTGTCCTGGCCCTACGCCGCGGGACGTGAAATCCATCTGCGGTTTCACGTCTGGTCTTCCTTCATCGCGTTGTAGCTGAGCTCCGCCGCGCTCGGGTCCATGTTGCAGCCCAGGCGGTAGAAGCGCAGCTCCAGCCGGTCGAGCAGAACCAGCGTCCGGTCCAGCGCGGCCGGGCTGGCGGGACGGTAGGTCTGCTGCAGAAGCATCGGCAGCGCTTCCGACTTTGTGATCAGCCGGATCCGGTTCTCCGCGGAGCGCTCAAGGATGCAGAGGGCCTGCAGCGGTACGGCGATATTGGTGCTCAGGCGGTGCTTGCCGTCCCAGGGCGTGCCGTAGACGGTCGCCTTTCCGTCCGGATGCACCCGGATCAGCGGCTTGTCATCGTTGACCATGACGGCCCTGTCGCCCAGCATCCGCCGCCAGAGCCGCGTGTGGGTGCTTTTGCCGGTGCCGCTGGCGGCCGTGAAGAGATATGCCGTCCCGTCCACGGCGATGGTGGAGCCGTGGAACAGAAAGACATTGTACTCCGGCATCCTCTCGGCGATCCTGCGATAGACGGCCAGGGTTTCCAGGTAGGCGTCCGCGAACCCGGGGCGCTCGGCGAGAGCGCGCTCGCGGTCGAGATCCGCCTGTACGGTCTCCACCGCAAAACCCGGCGCCGCGTCCGTCCTGTAATCGGCGCAGAGGGCATGAACGGATGGATGCAGGGAGGTGATCCGGACGTTGACATCCGCGAAACGATAGGTGTCTGTCATTTTGCGCTCCGTTGAAAAGCAGTTATTTGAAACCGCTTCCAGTATAGCATGTTCGGGGCGGGATGACAAGGAACAGGGATGCCCCTCTTTCAGAATCAGCAGATCCGCGCTTGACAGATCAACAGGTCGCTTGTTATAATTACACATGGTGCGCAACAGATGATGCGCAACGGCCTGCTACGGAGAAAGGATGGAGCCGCATGCCGCCCAAAGTCAAGTTTCAGAAGGAGGAGATCGTCTGCGCGGCGCTGCGGATCGCCAGCGCCGGGGGAATCGACGCGGTGACGTCGCGGGAGGTCGCCCGGGAGCTGGGGGTCTCCACCCGCCCGATCTTCACCTACTATGACACGATGGATCAGCTCCGGCACGATGTCTGTGAGCTGGCGAAGGAGCGCTACCGGGCGTATATCGAGCGGGGACTCTCCGGCCCGGTGCCGTTTCAGGGAGTCTGGCGGCAGTATCTGCGCTTTGCCCGGGAGGAGCCGGAGTTGTTCCGGCTGCTGTTCCTGACGCGGCAGGAGGGCACGGACGGCGCGGCGGCGGCCCTGAGGTTCTCGCAGGAGCTGGCGCGGGACTCGATCATGCGCGTGTACCACATGGACGCGCACATGGCGGACTGCTATTTCCGGGATATCTGGCTGGCGGCGTTCGGCTGCGCGACACTGATCGTGACGGGCAACTGCCCCTACACGGACGAGGAGATGCTCGCCATCGGCGCCGAGATCAGCCTGTCTGTCTTCAAGGCCTATAAGGAAATCCCCGGTTTGCCGGACGGAAACTATGACAAGGACGCGGCCTTCCGGGAGCTGGTCGGAAAACAGGGAGGAGAAGAAACGTGAAGAAATGGTATGACGAGGAGTATGAGTTTCAGGTGGAGGTTACCGGCTTCCTCCGGGGCGACCGCACGGAGCGCTACTGCCGCAACGGCGAGGAGATCGGCGACTGCTACCGCTGCACCTACGGCTGCCCGGTCAACCGGGAGGGGTACGGCATCTGCTCCAAGACGATGATGATGCTCTTCCCGCTGATGGAGGCGGTGCGCAGCGGCGGTGACCTGGAGAAGGTGGGCGGCGACGGAAAGTACAGCAAGACCATCGTCTGCCCGGACGGCTGCGTGATCTTCCGCCTGACCGCCACACCGCTGGGAAATGAAAACTTTCACACGGGCGGCTTCTGGAAGGAGCCGGCCGGCGGGGCCGACAGCCCGAACGAAGGCTGACAAGAGAGATGAGGGGTCTGCTTGATTCTCAGATCGTTTACCTTTCCGGACGCGGAGACGGAGTCGGACTTTCTCTTCAACCTGAAGACGACCTACGACCAGTCGGTCTATCCCTACGGCGTCCTGCCGAAGGCCGGCCTGCGGGAGATTCTGTTCAAGCCGGTCACGATCCTCTACGGCGGCAACGGCAGCGGAAAGAGCACCGCGCTCAACGTCATCGCCGAGAAGCTCCGCCTGCTGCGGAACAGCGCGTATAACCGCACCCGCTTCTTCCAGGACTATGTGGACCGCTGCGGGGTGACGCTGGAGGACGCCGTTCCCCCGGAGAGCCGGATCCTCACCAGCGACGACGTGTTCGACATGATGCTGGACATCCGCTCCGTCAACGAGGGGATCGACCGGCGGCGCGAGCATCTGGCGGAGGAGTATTTTGACCTGAAGCGGGAGAAATTCCAGCTCCGCTCGCTGGAGGATCTGGAACACCTGCACCGGATCAACCAGGCCCGGAGCAAGACCATGAGCCGGTTCATCGCGGGCGAGACGGGCAAGAGCGTCCGGGAGCGCTCCAACGGGGAGAGCGCGCTCCTGTATTTCCAGAGCAAGATCGAGATGGACACGCTCTGCCTGCTGGACGAACCGGAGAACAGCCTGAGCCCGGAGAACCAGCTGGTGCTCGCGGACTTCCTGACGGAGTCGGTCCGCTACTGCGGCAACCAGCTGGTGATCAGCACCCACTCGCCCTTCCTGCTGGCGCTCCCCGGCGCGAAGATCATCAACCTGGATGACCAGTCCCGGGTGGTGGAGCGCTGGACACAGCTGAAGAATCCGAGGGTCTACTACGAGTTTTTCAAGAAGCACGCGAAGGCGTTCGAGGACGAGTGACACGGGAGAGAGCCTATGACACTGCATCAGAGAATCTGGGCGCGGTCCCGGGATGCGCTGGCGGCGGCGGTCGCGTCGCTGGGCTATCCGGAGGAGTTCGCCGACCTGCTGGCCCGGCAGCTCGGGAGCCCCAAGGCGATCGACCGGATGACCTCCTACCTTTACCAGGCACATCCCCAGAGCGTGGAGATGATCGTGGACGAGATGCTCGCGATCTGCGCGGAGATCGAAGCCTGGCGCGAGAAGAAGGAGGGCCAGGAGGCGCAGGCGGCCTACAACGCCTGGCTCAGCAGCGACAGCCGCTGGCGGAACCGGGAGGATCCCGACTGAGAGAAGGGTGTGAAATGAAAATCACAGTCATCAACGGCACAGAGAAACACGGCGTGACCTGGCGGCTCAAGGAAAGCTTTCTGGAGCCCTTCCGGGGCACGGCGGAGATCACGGAGTTTGTGCTGCCGCGGGACTGCCCGAACCCCTGTTCCGGCTGCGCGGCCTGCTGCACCGTGGGCGAGGCCCGCTGCAAGGACGCGGCATACGTGCAGCCCATCGAACAGGCTCTGCTGGCGGCGGACCTGCTGGTGTTCACCTCGCCGGCGTATGTGTTTCACGCCACCGGCGCCATGAAGACGCTGCTGGACCATTTTGCCTACCGCTGGATGCCCCACCGCCCGGCCGGGGAGATGTTCGGCAAGCGCGCGGTGATCCTCACACAGTGCCTCGGTGCGGGCGCGAAGTCCGCCGCGAAGGACATCGCGGACAGCCTGTCCTGGTGGGGCGTCAGCGACATCCGGATCCGCAGTTTCCGGCTGTTGGCCGATATCCTTTGGGACAAGCTCCCGGAGAAAAAACGCGCCGCTATGACGCGGAGCATGCGACGCCTGGGAGAGCGCATGCTCCGGATCGACTACGGCAGGCCCGCCCGCACCCGCCTTGCCGCGAAGGCCAGATTCCTGGCGGTCCGGATGCTGCACAAGCGCATCGGAAAGGACCATCCGGATTCCCGGGACGAACAGTACTGGCAGGAGAGCGGCTGGCTCGGCACCGCCCGTCCGTGGAAGTAATGAACGCATATCAGACTTTTTCCATCAAGCATCAATCACTTCAAAAGGTGAACCCGGAGGTCCAGGGCGACCGGAAAGCCGCCAGTCCGGCTGCGGACCTGGTCGCGCCCGCAGGTGCGAAATTCCTCTACAATAATCCCGTATTTCAATAAAAGGAGAAACAATAATGAGACTGGACGGCTTTGGACTGCTTGTCAACGACATGGGCGTGATGATCCGCTTTTACCGGGATGTCCTCGGCTTCGAGATCAAGGAGGCGGAGGACACCAGCAACGTGTATCTCGTGAAGGACGGGACGCTGTTTCTGCTCTACGGGCGGAAGGACTTTGAGCAGATAACCCGTCACCGCTATGCGTATGTCCAGGGCTTGAACGGGCATGCCGAGATTGCGCTGTATGTCGACACCTTTGAGGAGGTGGACGCCGCCTTCGCTAAGGCCGTGGAGAGCGGCGCCACGCCGGTGCTGGAGCCCACCACGGAGACCTGGGGACAGCGGACCTGCTACATCGCGGATCCCGAGGGCAACCTGATCGAGATCGGTTCCTGGAACAAACCGTATGAGGAGAAGGATCTCTGATACGGGACTGATACTGATCTCAGCTTAGAATGCTTATTGTCAACAGGGAGATTTCGCGCCTGCGGGCGTGACCAGGGCTTTCCGATCGCCCTGGACCTTCGGATGCATGCTGCTGCTGGATTTGCAATTCTTACTTGAGATTGGTATAAGATTTCGCGGCCTGCGGGCCGCGACCAGGGCTTTCCGATCGCCCTGGACCTTCGGGCCACATGCTGTTGCTGTATTTGCAGTTCTTACTTGAGATTGTATAAAACCGGCCATTCCGTTGCGGGATGGCCGGTTTTTCTGATGAATCGAGTTATTTGAAACATTTTCCGCAGGGCTCGTAGCCGTTGGCGATGGCCTCGACGAGGCTGATTTCGACGGGGGAGCGCATGTGCGAGCAGGTGGGGGTGCTGTGATACTTTTTCCCGGAACGGGTAATCCATACGACGCCCGCGTCCTGCTGTTCGCTGACCGGCAGGGACGACATGACGGCGACTGTGCCGCTGGAATCCAGCCGGGCGGTGGTGCGGCCGTCCCAGCGCTTGTAGAGCGCCTCGAGATCCTGGATCCGCACGGCCATGTTGACGTTCTGCGCCGAGGCGTAGGTCGCGGTCACGACGCCGATCACCTCGCCGCGGTCGTTGAGCAGGGCGCCGCCGCTGCTGCCGGAGGAGATCGGGGCGGTGAACTGGATCCAGTGCTTGTTTTCCCGGTTGTAGAACGCGCTGATGTTCCCGAGGGAGACCGTGTTCATGAGCCCGGCCGGGCTGCTGATCACGACGACGGGCTGCGCGCGCTTCAGGGGATCCCGGGCGTTGAGCGGCAGGGGAGAGACCCCCGGCTTCTGCTCAAACTGCAGGATCGCCAGGTCTTTGACCTCGTCCAGCGCGCAGACGCGGTAGACCGGGTAACTCTTGTTGTTCTCGCTGACGGCGACGACGTACGCCGCGTCCTGGATGACGTGGTAGTTCGTGACCAGCAGCGAGGCGTCGAAGGCGACGAAGCCGCTGCCGACCGCGATCTTCTCCCGGCGGGCAGAGTAGACCTCCAGCATGAAAACGGAGTCCGCGGCGAGATCGATGCCGTCCACATCCTCCGAGAAGCGGTATTCCGCGAGCGCGGGCGCCCAGACGAACAGGAGCGCCAGCAGCAAAGCCCAGAAACGGATTCCTCTGCGCATCCTCAGCCGCCCCCCTCTCCGGATTATTTCACCAGCTTGCCGCCGCCCTTGGGCTGCGCGCCCGTGTTGAGCGCGTTGGATCCCGCCGGGGCGGGATTCGTCTGCGCGGGATCGGGCACGGAGGGCTCGAAGCTGTTGGCCTGGGTCTGCATGTTAAAGCCCAGCGACTCCGGCGCGGGCACCAGGAAACCCTTGGAGACCGGCACGGAGCCGACCTCAAGCGCTGTCGGCGTCTTGCCGACCGCGCTGACCGCGATCCGGGAGCCGGCCGCCACCGCGGAGGAGGTCAGCTCGGAGGAGGGCGGCGGGGTGGCCGCGCTCATCCGGGTCAGCACGATGTTCGGGTCGCTGCCCGCGGGACTGGCGGAGAGTCCTGTCTGCGAGGTGTTGGTAAAGCCGGCGCCGGAGGAGGTATTCACCTGCACCTCCGCCGGGGCGGAGACGTTCCGCGGAATCGGCACCGGGGTCGCGCTGCTGTGGCTGCCGTGGCGGCTGCTCGTGTGCGAGCGGTGGCTGCTGTGCGAGCGGTGCGAGGAGTGGGAACTGTGCTTCGCCAGCGCGGAATCCGCGAAGAAAACACTCATCAGCAGCACAATCGTGCCCACCGTGATGATCTTGCTGCGCGGGATCGAGCCCTCCTCGTCATAAAGAAAGTCGCTCAGGTGCTTTTCAAAGCGGGGAAATAACACGTTGCTCATGACCGTCACCGCCTGTCCTTACTTGTAGGTGATCGACGTGCATTTTCCGTTCGACCAGACCGAGGTGTAGCGCAGTTTGTTGTCCCCGACATAGACCAGGGTGCCGTTCGGGCTGCCGTTCTTGAAGGTGCCCTTGAGGTAGAGCTTCGTCTCGTCCTTGGAGTAGTAGTAGGTGCCGGTGCCGTTCATCTTGTCGTTGCTCCAGGCGCCGACATAGTGCGCGCCGGACCGCCAGATGTAGGTGCCTTTGCCGTCCTTCTTGCCGTTCTTGAGGGTGCCCTCGTACTTGTCGCCGTTGGAATAGCGGATGGTCACGTTGCCGCTGAACTCGTTCTTGTTCAGCTTGCCCACGAGGGTCGTGCCGTTCTGGTACTTGATGGTCACGTCCGGCTTGACCTTGCCGCCCTGCACGTCGCGGGTGGCCTCGCCGCCGGGAACGTCGTAGGTCACGGTGCCCTTGTTCAGGACGCCGTTGGCGAAGGTGCCCTCCAGCACCGTGCCGTCCGCGAGCGTCAGCTTGCCGGTGCCGTTGATGGCGTCGCTCTTCCACTCACCGGTGTACTTGTCGCCGTTGAGCCAGGTGAAGGTGCCGCGCCCTTCGCGCTTCTGCTTGGCGAAGGCGCCCTCGTAGGTGCCGATGCCCTGGAGGACCAGCGTGCCCTTGGCGCCGATCTTGTCGTCCGCCCACTGGCCGGAGAAGGAGACCGGCTGGCCCTGCTCGGCCTTTTTCGCGTAGCTCCAGGTGAAGACGCCCTGGCCGTGCCGCAGGCCGTCCTTGAAATCACCGACGTAGGTGCCGAGACCCGGCCAGGTCATCTCGCCCTTGCCGGTGATCACGTCGTTTTTCCACTGGCCGCTGTAGCTCTCGCCGGTGCTCCAGCGGTAGGAGCCGGTGCCGTTGCGGATGCCGCCCGGGAGCGTCTCGCCCTCATAGACGGAGCCGTCGCTGTAGTTCAGTGTCTCCGGCTGATCCGCGGCCGCGGGCACGCAGAACAAGACCATCCAGCACAGCATGACTGCCAGCAGCGCCGAACCGGTCCGCAAAATCTTCTTTCTCACACCTGGTCACTCCATTCCTGCAGCATCTCAAGCACGTCGGGATCCTGATCATATAAATAATTAAACAGCAGGTCCAAAATTCCTTTATGGATCTGACATTTTTCGCGGGAGAGATGGGTCATGCTCCCGTGCAGCGCGTAGTTCACCACCGGGCAGACGCCGCAGTAGGGCTTGTACACGCAGTCGCAGCAGCCCGGCAGCGTCTCCAGCACCGAGGAGGAGCAGACCGCCCGGCAGACCGGGGACTCCATCCACTCGTCGTAGCCGTCGCGGAACACGTTCCCCAGCCGGAAGGCGTGGTCCCCGGTCTCCGCCAGCATGCGCCCCTCGTCGCAGGTGTAGACGCTGCCGTCGGCGGTGATGGCGATCTGTCCGATCCCCGCGCCGCAGGGGGAGCGGAGCTCCATATAGTTCAGCGCCCGGCCGCGCAGGATCTTGGTGAGAAACAGCGAGGCGTACATCTCCGAGAAGGGAATGCCCTCCCGGCGGAGCGCCAGAATCCTTTCGAAGGCGCGGCGGTAGAAGGCGAGATACGCCTCCGCGCTGTAGCCGACCGTGTCCCAGGCCCGCGCGGCGGCGCCCAGCCGGGTCAGCGGGCGCAGGAAGATCTGCCGGAACCCGTTCTCCACATAGGCGTCGACGATGGCCTCCGGCTGGGCCAGGGAGGCCGCGGTGGTGGTCTGGATCGCACTGACGGAGATCCCGGCTTCCTCGAGCATTGCCTTGCCCCTGCGCATCAGCGCGTAGGCGCTCTGCCCGCCGCGCATGGGGCGGTTGCGGTCGTGCAGCGCCTGCGGACCGTCCAGGGAGGTGGAGACCGACACGCCGTGCTCCTTCAGAAATGCCGCGATCTCGGGCGTCATCAGCGAGAGGTTGGAGACGAGGCTGAAGGATACCCGCTTGTCCGGCATCAGCTCCGGGGCGCGGGTGACCAGAAAGCGGATGACCGGGAAGTTGACCAGGGGCTCGCCGCCCTGTAACTCGATCGTGATCTCCCGGGCCGGGGTGGCCGCGATGCGCCGGAGAGCCTGTTCGGCGACGGTCTCCGTCATGCGGCAGGGTGTGTTCTCCCCGTTGGCCTGGCAGTAGACGCAGGCGTGGTTGCACTCGTTGGTGACGGCGAAGATGAACAGGCTCGTCGCGTCGAAGAGATACCGGCTCCCGTCGCGGTACTGCTCGCCGTACTCCCGGATGTACTGCTCGAAGGAACCCTGATACCAGAAGCCCTTCTCCAGGAGCTCCCGGCCCTTGCCGGAGTCCGGATCCAGCTGCCCGGAGGTGAACTGCGCGAACTCCGCGTCCGTGAGAAAGGCATACCGGCCCATGTCGTTGGTCAATAGCTTTCCGCCCCGGAAGCCGGAAAAGTAAAAGTGTGCCAGCATCTGTTCACCGCCTCGCTTCGATCGGTTCGACCCGGAACAGGCCGAGCTCCCGGGTGGAGTAGAACATCCCGCCGCAGGCCTCGCGCTCCGCGCAGTTTTCGCAGGCGTCGTCGTAGCGGATCTTCCGGGGCGAGATGCTGTTCTTCACGATCGGCCACAGCTCCCGCGGCACCGAGCAGAGGGGGAAGTTGTACAGCCCCACGTCGATGCCGTGCCGGACGGTATACAGGATCCCCTCCCGCGCCTCCCGGACGGCCTCGCGGTAATCTACCCAGAGCTCCCCGCGCCGGGCGGCGGCACAGCCGGTCATCTCCATGGCGATCAGGTTGACGACGGTGATCCGGGTCTGCAGATCCGTAAGCATCCGGAAGGTCGGGCTGAGCTGCTCCAGGTTCCACCGGTGGGCGACGACGCGGGCCTCGATCCTGGCCGGGGAAGGGGCGAGGGCACGGATCCCCCGGATAGCCTGGGCAAAGCTGTGCGGCGTCTGCGTGATCCGGTCGTGCAGCTCCGCCGACGGCGCGTGGATCGGGATCGCGAGGCAGACGCGCTCGGTCAGGAGCGGCAGCAGCACCGAGGCGATCTCCGGCACGGCCAGCGCGCGGCCGTTGGTGAGAATTAACACCTCCGCCTCCGGAAAGCGCTCCCGGATGAGCGCGAGGGCCGCCAGGGTGTTCCGCGCGTCGAGAAAGGGCTCGCCGCCCGTGATCGTGATATGGAAAACGGCCTGCGGGTCGATCTCCTTCAGCGCGGACCACTGCTCCGGGGCCATCGTCAGCCCGCGGCGGCGGGAGGCCAGGCTCATCGGACACATCACGCAGTTGGAGTTGCACGCCTCCGTCACGTAGACGCACAGGTCGTCGGGCTCCAGAAAAATACCGGGCATCGGCGGTTCACCTCAGCATTCGGAACAGCATCCAGAGTGTAAAGCCCAGGGTGATCATCATCGCGAAGGGGACCTTGCGGACGATCCAGATGGTCTCGCTCCCGCGGGCGGACTTTCCCCAGCGGCGCACCGACTCGGCCTCGGTCTCCGAGATCCGGGCGGTGATCTCCTCCGAGGGGTCGACAGGGAGGTTCCGGACCCGCGAAGCCTGGAAGCGGAAAACCGCCTCCGCCGAGAGGATCATGCCGCGCTTTACGCTGGCCGTGGGGATCAGCTGATAATCGTACAGCGACGCGAAGCGCTGCAGCAGGAGCGCGCCCAGGATCAGCGCCGCGTTCTGCCAGGTGGGCGGGCTCGGGCGCCAGACACCGAGGGCAAAGGTCAGGACGATCGCCAGCCCGTGCAGTGCCACGACGACCCACTTCCCCGTCCAGCCCAGCCGGCTGCACAGGAAGGCGTAAGCGACCATGACGACCGAGAAAAGCAGCTCATGCCCCCGGACGAAGGCCGGCAGGAGGGCCGCAAAGAGGCAGTACAGGGCGGTGGTCTCGACCAGGATCGCGCCGTAGCCTTTGGCGAAGGCCGCCGGGCTGAAGGAGCGGCGCTTCCGGGGCTCCTTCCGGAGCAGCCGCCAGAGGGAGTCGAGCAGCGTCCAGGCGAAGGCCGGCAGGAAGATGAACAGATAGGGCACCACGGCCATGGCCAGCGAATCCCCCTCGATCAGCCGCGGCGGCACCAGAAAATAGAGCACGGCAAACAGCTTCGCATCCCCGGCGGCCCAGAGCTTCGAGGCGTACATGGCGACCGCCAGCACCGCCGCGATCGACAGGTTGGCCAGCCAGACGGGGTAGAAGGGGAGGCTGCCGGCGAGCATTCCGCCGATGTGGCAGACCGCGCCGGCGGCCAGACCGATCAGCAGATAGCGGTTGGGGACCGTGCTGTCCCGGAAATCGCGGACGGAGCACACGACGCCCAGCCCCAGCAGGAGCGCCAGCAGCGCGGCGTCAAAGATCATCATGGGCGGCTCCGCGCATCGATACGGTCAGATTCAGGACATAGTTGGCGAACTCCAGCTGTGTCAGCCGGAGGGGATAGCGGCAGCGGGAAAAACGGCAGCGGCAGACGCCGCCCTCCTCCTCGAGGGTGATCCGGGCCAGCCCGCTGTAATCCTGGATGGCCTTCCGGACGGCCTCCGGGGCGTAAAGGCTCGTGTCAAACTCAATCATGGCCGTCAAACCAGCCTTTCAGGATGTCCTGCGGGTCGTCGGGAGCCTCCGCCGGCGCGGCCGCCTCCGGGGCCCCGGCGGTGTCGACCACGGTGGAGGCGAAGGCGCGCGCGAGGATCAGCTTGCGGACCTCCGCCGTCTTTTCCAGGAGGCCGCTGCGGAGCTCCTGCGCGATCAGCTCGTTCTCGAAGGCCTCCGGCCGCAGTTCACAGCCCTCCTTGCAGGTCCAGGAGACCAGCCAGCGGCCGTTCCCGTCCTGGACCAGATGGAGATACACCCGATCCGTAAAGCTGTACGCGGTCTTCAGCAGCACCTCTTTGGAATACAGCTGCTGATCGAGCTGAAGGGTCACCGTGTCCATGCGTCTGTCACCTCCGTCGGGAATAGGATACCATGAAATCAGCGGTTTGACCAGCCGGCCGGGTGGAAGCGGTCCTTCTCCACGGCCTCGTAGAGATCCATCTGCATCCGCTCCTCAAACAGCGCCTTCAGGGCGAGATTCCGCTCCCATTTCGCCGGGTCGTAGGCGCCGTAGCGGCGCTTGACGTCGGACATGCGCTCGAGAATGTCCATCACGCCCTCCGCGCCGGAGATGGCGTCGCACAGCTGGATCAGCAGATCGTAGTCGTCCGGCGTGACCTCCCGGAGCTTTTCGCGGATCAGTTCGGTCTCCTCCGGGGTGGTGTCGAAGTTTCCGACATAGCCCTCGAGCTTCATCTCGTTGAAGGAGTGGGTGAGGCAGATCCGCGCGGCGTCCGGGTAGCCCAGCGCCATCATGTAGGCGTAGCCGTCGGACACATGTCCCAGATGCCGCTTGCCGAACCTCCGGCCGATGTCGTGCAAAAGGCCCAGCACATAAGCCTTCTCCGGACAGAGACCGGAGCGGAGCGCGATCCGCTCCGCGCAGTGGGCGGCGGTACGGCTGTGGTCTCCCCAGGGGCCGGGGTTGCGGGGCTCCGCCTCCGCCAGGATCCGCTCCGCCTCCGCGCGGGACGGATAGCGGCCCCTGCCGGGGTTCGCGATCCGGACGTAGAACTTCTCCGCGTCCTGCGCGGCGATCCGGCCGCCGTTTTTCAGCATGACCCGCAGGGAGGCGGGATTGTCCCGGTTGACGCGCAGATAGAGTTCCTCCTCGGGCACGATATCATGGGCGGCGGCGACCGTCAGCCGGAGGCCTTCCGTGCCGTACCCCTTTCCCCGGAAGGGCTTCGCGACGAAATACCCGATATGCCCGGCGCCGGTGCGCAGGGACTCGCAGAGCCAGTGCCGGATGCGGAACTGCCCGACGATCGTGTCCCCGTCCCAGAGAAAACAGGAGGTTTCCGGCACATAGCCCTCGGGCAGGTTTCTCCCCGCGGCGAAATCCAGCATCTGCGGGAGCGCCCGGGCGAGAAAGTCCTCCCGGGAGACGCCGGGCCAGGCGTTGGTCAGGCCGTTCTCATCCTCTGGCATTTCCCGGACAAACCGCCACTCCGCCTCCGCGTCGGCAAGGTTTGCCTCTCTGAGCTCCAACATGCGACCGTGCTCCTTATTCTTTCTGAAAACCGTTGAACCAGGCCCGCTCCGCGAACGGCTTCTTTTTTGGCATGGCCGGCTCCGAAACCGCGATGCCCACCGGCAGCATGCAGACCAGCTCATAGTCCTCCGGAACGCCGAGAATCCGCGCCATCCGGTCGCAGATCCGGTCCGTGTCGGTGATGTGCCCCTCGTACCAGCAGCTCTGATAGCCCAGCGCCGTGACGGCGAGCAGCATGTTCTCGATGGCCGCGGCATAGTCCTGGATGGCGAAGCAGCGGTCCCGGTAGGCGTTGATCCGCCGGGTCAGGACGCAGATCAGCGCGGGCGCGGTCTCGGCGACGGGCGGGTCGATCACCACGCGGAGCGCCGCCAGGGTCTCCGGGTCGTCCACCGCGATCAGACTGGCGGTCTGCTTGTTGCAGCCGGAGGGAGCCGCAAGCCCGGCCTCCAGAATCGCCGTCAGATCCTCCCGGGGAACCGGATCCGGCTTGAACTTCCCGCGGTAGCTGCGCCGGCGGAGCAGCACGTCCAGCGGGGAGTTCAATTGCATCACGTAGACCTGGCAGGGATTCTCCGCGTCCCACAGGGTGGGGAACACCTCAAGCTCCCGGAACCCCAGACTCTGATAAAAGCGGTTCGTGCGGTCGTAGTCCTCGTAGCAGCCCATCCGGACGGTCTTGACCTGCATGAACTCATACCCGGCGGCGACGGCGAAGCGTTTGGCGTCCGCGAACAGCGCCTTGCCGATCCCCTGGCGGTGGCACGATTTCCGGACGCCCATCACCGCGAGCTCCACCGTGGCGGCGCCGGTCTCCTTCAGGCACAGAAAGCCGACCGCCCGGCCGTCCTGCTCCGCCGCGAAGAAGGGCTGCTCCCCGCTGGCGCGGATATAGCCCTCCCGGGATTCCTCCACCGCAAACCAGTCCGGGAGCGCCTCGAGAATCTCCCGCGCGATCCGCCGCTTCTCCCCGGGATCGGCGACCTGCCGGACGGACAGGGGCGTCCGGAATTTCTCCAGCCGGTACAGGCGCTCCTCGTCCATCTCGGCGCGGCCGTTCTTGAAATCATAGCCCATCTTCCGATAGAAGGGGAGTCCGGTGATGGAGGCGGGGATCTCGATCCGCTTCGCGCACAGGGCGAACTCGTCCTGCTCCAGCGTCCGGACGATCCGCGCGCCGATGCCCCGCCCCTGGCATTCCGGGTGGACGAAGACGGTGAACAGGCTGCTCTCCTCCGTGCTGCCCCAGTAGGGCCCGATGGCGCCGCAGCCGAGGATCCGCCCATCCTCCTCCGCCACGTAAAAATGCGTCCAGCCGGCGCGTTCGAGAATGTGCTCCGGCGTCTCGGACCGGGCGAGCGCCTCCAGCGTCTCCGCCGGATAGTCCTTTGTGTTGGAGACGCGGAGGGTGGTGACGATCAGGTCCGAGACGGCCTGCGCGTCGGCTTCCGTGAAACGGCGGATGATCATGGGGCTCACCTCTTCTGATAGCGTTGGAGTATGAAATGGTATCCGATCAGCAGCCCGAAGGAGGCGGCAACCGTCCCGAGAATGGGCAGAATCAGCCAGGCTTTGTTCCGGACCTCCAGCAGGAAGGGGAGCCCGAGCAGCACGAACAGGGCGGCGTACGCAAACCACAGTACCGCCACGGCGCGGTTGTAGCCCCGGACATCGCGGACCTCCGGCGGCTTGACGCCGGTATAGAACCCGGCCGGTTTCTCGGAGCGCCAGGCGGAAATACCGATGCCGCACAGCACAAGCCCGATTCCGCCCCAGATGACAAACGCGATCCACATGCGTCCCGCCTCCTCTGCCTGCGACCATGATACCATGAAAATCCCGTTTTGAACAGCACGGCGAACTGGCAATTTCCGGAAAACCCCGGTTGACCGCGGTCTGCCTGCGGGATATAATGGGCAGGAACAGAGAACCGTTTTTCAATTACAATCGACATCCGAGAAGGAGGCAGGGGCATGGCGCAGCGGGACCTTTCGGCGATTCTGCCGGACGGAAACAGCTATCATTTCTGGGAGACGAAACCGGTATGGGAACAGGAGCTTTTTGTCAGCCCGGAGGGATCCGACGACGGCGACGGCAGCGAGGCCGCGCCCTTCCGGACTATCAATCGCGCAGCGGCAGTGGCGGGACCGGGCACCCGGGTCCGAATTCACGCCGGGCTGTACCGGGAGTGCGTCAAACCCGCCTGCGGCGGCACAGATCCCGCGCACCTGGTCTCCTACGAGGCCTACGGCGACGGGGATGTCGTGGTCCGCGCCTCGGAGGAGGTCCGGCAGTTCATCCCCAGCGAGGGCTGGATGCTCCGCGGGGTCGACCCCGGGAGCGTGCGCATCTGGGAGTACGACCTGGACCCGGATCTGTTCCGGGGCTACAACCCGTTCTGCGCGGTGAACATTCTGCATGACCGGCTGTTCATCGAGTACGACAAGACGGACATGACCACCTACCTGAACCGGCGCGGCTGCGTATTCTGCGACGGGCGCCCGCTGACGCAGGTGCCGCTGTACTACCTGATGGGCCGGCAGGACAACACCTACTGGGTGGAGGCCAACGGACAGAAGGTGCATTTCCGCCTGGCGGGGGACGCAGACCCGCGGGAGCACCGGATCGAGGTGACGGTGCGGGAGCAGTGCTTCGCGCCGGACAAGCCTTTTCTGAATTACATCCGGGTTAAGGGCCTGATCTTCGAGCACGCGGCGACCGGGGCGCCGGTGCCGCAGCGCGGCGCGGTCTCCGCCTGCCGCGGGCACCACTGGATCATTGAGGACTGCGAGGTCAACTGGTCCAACGGCGTCGCGATCGACGTCGGCAACGAGTGTTGGCACCACACCCACCGGGAGGACGAGATGATCGGATACAGCGTCATCCGGAACTGCCGGATCCGCGACGCCGGCGTCTGCGGCATCGCCGGCATGTTCGCGGAGGAGCTGCTGATCGAGGACAACCTGATCGAGGGCACCGGCTGGCAGAAGATGGAGCTGTCCTGGGAGGCCGGCGCGATCAAGCTGCACAACAGCGTGAACGCGCTGATTCGCCGCAATGTGTTCCGCAACACCCTGCGCGCAGACCATCTGTGGCTGGACTGCGGGAACGAGAACAACCGGATCACGGGCAATCTCTTCCTGAACGGGATCGAGCAGCGGGAAGCGATCTTCATCGAGTGCACCCGGGACGGGGTGAATCTGATCGACAACAACATCATCTGGAACGTTGAGGGCCGCTTTGACCCCGCGAAGGTCCCGCAGGAGCCCGGCTCCTCCGGCTGGTACAAACTGCGGGAGACGGAGGCGGTCAACGGCTACGCGGTCTACGGCGAGGGCACGGACCGGCTGGTGATCGCGCACAACCTGATCGGCCGCTGCCGCCACAGCGGATATTACGCCAAGCCGGTGGGTTTCCGGATGCACGGGATGGAGCGCGGCGGCACCTCCCGGGAGGCGAAGGTTTACAACAACATCTTCTACGCCTGCGGCGAGGCGGCCATCGACTTCCCGACCCGGGACAACCAGGCGGACGGCAACCTGTACGTCCGGATGCAGGGCGGCTACCTGCGGGTCATGTATCCCGAACCCGAGGCCTGCCTGAACCTGCCTGCCTGGCGGGAATTCTACGGCTTTGATGCCAACGGGCAGAACGCCTGGTTCGACATCGAGCTGGACGAGCAGCAGGGGACCGTCGCCTTCCGGGCCAGCAAAGACGCTCCCTTCGGCCTCGCCGCCCAGCAGCGCAGGCTGCAGCTGCTCCGCGATCCGGCGGAGGTGAAGCCGGTCCCGGCCGCGGACGGCGTCCTCTGCGATCTCGCAGGGGAGGAGCGGGCGCCGGACCGCGTGATGCCCGGCCCCTTCGCAATCTGGAACCCCGAACGGGTATTCCCGATTCTGGAAAAATAAACCAACCGAAAAGCAGGCGGTGCAAGTTCCGCCTGCCTTTTCAATTTCAAGAAAACTGCAAATCCAGCACCGGCATGTGCCCGAAGGTTCAGGGCGATCGGAAAGCCGCCAGTCCGGCTGCGGACCTGGTCGCGGCCCGCAGGCCGCGAAATCTCCCTGCTGACATTCAGTTCACGATACTGATACCAATCTCAAGTAAGAACCGTAAATTCAGCAACAGCATGTGGCCGAAGGTCCAGGGCGATCGGAAAGCCGCCAGTCCGGCTGCGGACCTGGTCGCGCCCGCAGGCGCGAAATCTTGCTGTTGACAATGAGCATTCTAAACTGAGATCAGTATGAGATCGGTATTACGGTTTCTGGGCCAGCTGCAGATCCAGGGTGTCGAAGAGGGTGACGGATCCGCCGTGCCGGTCGATGGCTTTTTCAATCTCCGAGAAGAAGGGCTCGCGGACGTGCTCCTCCATGGCGATATGGTCGGAGTAGGTGCCGAGCAGCGCCCGGTACTCGGCGGCGGAGAAGGTGCGCACCCGGGTGAACAGAGCCCAGCGGACATCCGTGAAACCGTAGCGCTCCGCGACCGCCGCCCGTGCGGCGGCCTGCTCCCGGGTGTACTCCCGGATGGGCTCCGGCTTTTTGCCGTAATGCGGGTAGTAGTATTCCGCGTAGACGCGGTCCAGCGCGTCGAAGAGCACAGGGTTGTCCTTCGAGCGGAAGGGATGGTTCGCAAAGCGCGCGAACGCCCCACCCGGCTTCAGCAGGCGGAACACCTTCGTGTAGCCGATCGCCTCGGGAATCCAGTGGAAGGCGGAGGCGGAATAGACCAGGTCGAAAGTGTTCTCGGGGAGAGAAGCCTCCTCAAATCGGCCGGTGACGACCGAAAAGCCGGGCCAGGCGCTGAACTTCTCCCGGCACAGCTGCGCCAGCCGGTCGCCGTACTCCACGGCGGTCAGTGCGCAGCCGGTTTTCAGCACGGGCAGCGTCGCCTGGCCGCCGCCGATGCCGATCTCCAGCGCCCGGCTTTCAGCGCCCAGGGGCTGGTAGGCGAAAACTGCGTGATACAGCTCCTCCGGATACCCGGGGCGGAATTTCGCGTAGGCGTCGGCCGCGGTGTTGAACGTCCATTCCTGGCCTTGCATCACGGACATCGGAAGAAACACCTCCTGATCGGTTTGTGCTTTTCTGGAATTGGTGCAGAGGCTTTCGTATATGAGAACAGCGAAATGTCACCGATCCCCGCCGCTGTAAGCGTGGCTGATGAAATGGGGATCGGGATCGATGGCCAGAAGGCCGCCGCTGGCTTCCGCCTCCGCGGTGAGCACGTCGATTGCGCTGACATTGTCGATTTTGCTGAACTCGATCAGCCGCGGTGTCCCGGTCCACGCCACAAAGGGGTTGGACAGGCCGCTGTCCGGACGGTCGGTGCTGGCCACGTATTCGCTGACCGCTACCCGGACCGTCCGCTCGCACCAGCCCTCCTCCCACACGCCGCCGGAATAGATCACCTGACCGGAGGCGGTGACGAGGGTGTCAACGGTCTGATCCGTGTAGTAGACGTCAATGCCCACGATCTGGGAGAGCAGCGTCCGGCCGTTTTCGGTCAGCGCGTATTCCAGCGCCGTCAGCAGCTCTCCGAAGGTCAGCTCATAGAGGTAGACGGCATTGCCGAAGGGGAACATCGTATACACATCCGAGCGGGTGACAGGCCGCCGGTCCTTCCCGGGCTCAAGGCGCAGATCCACCCGGAGGCCGCCGTTGTTGGCAAAAGCCACGTCGGCGCCGACGATCCGCGCGAGGATGGAGGCGGTCCAGTTGCCGGCGGTAGTGGCCCGGCCGCCGCTGCCCGGAAGAGAATCATGGCGCGTGGCGGACACGGTGATGCAGCCGACCTCAATGCTCAGCAGATCCGCGATCAGACTGACCGCCTCGTCGGTCAGCGCCGCCAGGGCCTGGTCCAGCTGCGGGGCGTTTTCCTCGTTGTTGGGGAGCGGATTCACCGGGATCACCTTCGCGTTCTCCACCCCGCGGAAGACCGGCCTGCCCTGATCGGCGGAGAAGACCAGCTTCGCGCGGACAAAGGCCCGTCCGTTGCTGGCGGGCTCCAGAAAGGGGAGCCCCCAGTCCGTTCTCTGACGGGTGCTCTGGTGCGTGTGCCCGCCGAGCACCAGGTCGATCGCCGTGTCCGGCCCCAGGCTCTCAGCGGCAAGGGCTGCGTCTTCGTGGGTCAGCAGGAGGGTCGCGTCGCAGCGGCCGCTTGCCTCCAGTTCCGCCGCCAGCGCGTTGATCCGGCCGTAGTCCGGCACAATCCGGTAGCCGATCGCGGAAAAACGCTCCGGCAGAATGCTGGTGCTGTATTCGCCCGCCATGCCGATCACCGCGACCTTCACGGGCAGCTCACGGCCCTCCCCGTCCACGGCGGTCTTCTCCAGGATGATATAATCCCGGACGAAGGGCACCTTCACGCCGCTGCGGCACAGGTTGGCGCAGAGCACCGGGACCGTGTTCACCCCGGCGGTCTCCTCCAGCTCGTAGTCCATCAGGGTGCCGTCGGGGTCCACGACGCTCTCGATGCCCCAGTCGAACTCGTGGTTGCCGAGGGCCACCGCGTCATAGCCCATCATCGCGTAGGCAGCGGACAGGGGGTGGCCGTGGAGCAGGTTCGACACCGTGTGTCCGCAGAAAATGTCACCGCCGTCCAGAAGGATCACGCGGTCCCTCCGGCCGCCGCGGGCCCGGTTCACCTGCTCGGAGACGGCCGCCAGCAGATATCCCGTCCGGCCGCCGGAGGTCTCCGCCAGGTAGCCGTGTACATCGGAGGTCTCGAACACCGTCAGTGCGTAGCCCGTGTTCCGGACGAGCGCCTCGCCGGGCCGGCTGTCGCCCAGCCGATAGAAATGCATGATGTAGGGCGTGTTATCCGCGCCCCGTTTTCCGTAGGTGGAAAAGCAGTTTCCTCCGGCATAGTATTCCAGAAAGTAATCCCGGTAGACCGTCGTGTCCTTCTGATAGACCACATACGGATTATAGAGATACTGCTCCTCCCAAAACTGCCAGCGGGAGCAGTCCGACGGCTGTGCGGTGAAGAAGAGCTGATTCCCCGTCTCCCCGGAGGTCAGGTACCCGGCGCCGCATCTCAGGAAGATTTCGCCATCTCCGGCGTCCAGCACCTGAAAGACAGCGGTGTTCTCCGGCAGGACTGTGAGCACCTGCCGGGTGGCTGTCCGCGCCAGGGTCACCTCCGCCGGGGCCAGCCGGGTGCCGGTAGCGTCCAGGGAGACAGCCTCCTCGCCCGGACCGTGGACGATCACGATCCGGTCTCCGGCCGCCAACTCCGACGGGGCCACTTTTTCCGCTAGGATGACCGTGTCCTCCGCCCGGCCCGGCAGCGCCGCGGTCAGCAGCAGGATCCATGCGAGCAAGACCGCGATCCCTCTCTGTGTGCTCTGCGCCATCGCACTCATCCTTTCTGCGGTTCCGATGAATGATTACTCTGCCGGCCCGGTCTCGATTCTCGTCAGATACCGGATGGGAACCTGCTTTGTCAGCCAGACCTGGTTGACGGACAGAAAGAAATCAAAACCGTCCTCCCGCATCTTCCGGGCGTCCACACGGAAGACGACCGGCCTGCCGTGGCGCTTTCCCACATTCACGGCGGTGGCGCTGTCCGCGGAGAGATGCACGTACAGCCGCGACTTCGGAAGCAGACCCTCCCGCAGGATGGAGGACACATACTTCTCGCCGGTGCCGTGGTAGAGGACAGCCGGCGGGTCCGTCTTCTCCAGCTCTACATCCACCGTGATCGAGTGGCCCTGATTGGCCCGGATCAGCGTGTGATCCTCGTTGAAGGAATAGCGCTGCTTGCTGTCTGTGCGGACGATCTCCTCGAGCTGCGGCAGGGTCAGCGGATGCGTTTTGCTGACGCCGGCGATCAGCTGTTCCACATCGGCCCAGCCGTGCTCGTCCAGGGTGATGCCGATGACCTCCGGCTTGTGCCGGAGGATCAGCGCGATAAACTTGCTGGTCTCCTGATCGGACATAGTCGTTCAACTCCCGTTTTCTGATTGGATTCAGTATAGCAGAATCGCCGCAAAGAGACAACCGGCGGGGAAGGCCTGCGCAGAAAATAGCGCTTGACAAACGGATCCGGGAACGGATAATACTTTTTTGAAGAGAACGCGCACAGACTGTGCTTTCGGACGGGAGCACGGGGGAGCGGGAGGAGCGGACGGCATGGCGAAAGACGATTACCACGTGATCGTATACAAGGTTCTGGGCTATTTGTACCGGCAGCTGAAAAAAGGGGAGCCCGTGGACCCCGAGATGATCAGACCCGGCAGCAAGATTTGCCCGATCAATGAAACCTACTGGAAATACATCCTGACCACCATGCAGGAGGAGAAACTGATCCGCGGGCTGGACATCGAGGAAGGGCAGGAGGACTTTGATCCGGACGACGAACAGCTGAAGCGCCTGATTATCACCGTCAAGGGCATTGAGCTGCTGAGCGACAACCAGCTGGGCGATCGGGTCGACAAGCTGATCAAGGGAATCCTGAATATCGGGTGAGACCGGGAACAAGATTTAGATAAGGTGCGGTATCTATGGATATTGACATTCTGCTTAGCCTGCAGACGTTCCGGAACGGAAGCGGAGCGTTCCTGGCCGATTTCCTGTCGAAGATGACCTTCCTGGGCGAACTGAACAGCGCCATCGTCATCATGGCGATCCTCTACTGGGGTGTCAGCAAGGAGCTGGACACCTGCCTGCTGATGGGCTGGAGCGGCAACCGGCTGTGAACGGCGCCCTGAAGGTGACCGTCTGCGCCTACCGGCCCTGGATCCGGGACGCGCGGATTGTCCCGTACGGCAACAGCATCACCACGGCGACCGGCTACTCCTTCCCCAGCGGCCACACCATGAACGCGGCCTCGGTGTTCGGCGGCGGCATGGTGCGGAAGGATCTGCCAGCGGCGCTGCGCGTGACCCTGGGGATCCTGGTGGCGCTTGTGGCCTTCAGCCGGATCTTCCTCGGCGTCCATACGCCGCAGGACGTGCTGGTCGGCGCGGCTGCCGGCTGTCTGGTGATGGTCCTGACCGCCCGGCTGATGCGCTGGGTCGCCGCGCATCCGGAGAAGGACTGGATCGTCGTCTGCGCGGGGCTCGTTCTCGCCGCCGCCCTGGCCGTGTATGCGGCCGTCAAGCCCTATCCGGCCGACTATGACGCGGAAGGCAAGCTGATCGTGGACGGCGCGAAGATGGCGAACGACACCTTCAAGGGCATCGGGTGGTGCGTGGCCTTCCTGATCGGATGGATTCTGGAGCGGCGCTTTGTCGGATTCTCGACGGACATTCCGCTGCCCCGGAAGCTGACGCGGATTGTGATCTGCCTTCTCGGCTACTATGCCGTCAGTCTGGTCCTCGTACCGCTGCTCAAGGGCTGGATCCCCGGCCCCGCCGGCACGATGATCTCCTGCTTCTTCCAGCTGTTCAGCGTCGTCTTCCTCTTTCCCTGGTGCTTCAAGAAGCTGGAGAGAGGGGCGGATAAGCGGGAACAGACCGAAAAACTGGCCACGGAGAAGCTGAGCGCCTGACTGTAAGCAAAAGCCCGGAAACCCGCAGCATGTGCAGGCGTTCCGGGTTTTATTGATAGAAGAATCGTCTTATACTAATCTCAAGTAAGAATTACAAATCCAGCAACAGCATGTGACCGAAGGTCCAGGGCGATCGGAAAGCCCTGGTCGCGCCCGCAGGCGCGAAATCTCCCTGTTGACATTTAGCACACGATACTGAGATCAGTATGATATCGAGAGAAACTGTTTTATCTGCCGATCACCGAAAGCGTGTGCAGCATATTGCGGAAGCGCGCGCCGATGCCCTCGGCGGCCTCGATGGAGCAGTACATCCTGGCGACAACGGTGCCATTGGCTGTGGGAATGATATAGACCTCCTGCAGCATATCCAGTGCTTCGCGGCTGCCTTTGACCCCGATCGTGCTGATGTGCGTGCAGCCCCCGGCACTGTTGAGGGTGACCGAATCCCCGATGAGATCATAATCTTTTGAGAGTTCCTCGCTGATGGACATGAAGACAGGGGTGGCGCCCGCCGGGCTGAAGCTCACCTCGAGATAGTTCTCGGGATGGCCGGGATCGTCATAGCGGGAGACAAAGCGCTCGCGGTCCGCCTCGCTGTATCGCTCGAAGGATTCGTATTCGTAGTCCATCTCGATCCCGATCGAGGCATTCCGGATGTGTTCGTAGCGGACGGTCTCCTCCATGCCCTCGAGCATGATGACCGCCTCGGTCCGCTGGCTGGACGCTCTGCCGGCGCCGGCATAGATCCATCCGGTCGCGCCGCGCAGGCTGACGATGAGCCATTCGCCCTCATCCTTCAGGATGGGCAGGAAGGTGTCCCGGTCCAGGAAGACGGTGTTTTTGTCCAGCAGGGCGATCTTGGGGGCGGAGGTGCTGTTCCAGGCGTAGACCGGCGTGGCCGCGTCTGTCCGGTACCAGGCGGGGTCGATGGCGATGTAGTCCGCGTTTACCCAGCCGGAGGGGGAGTCCTCAGAGTCGCCCAGGACGCAGCGGGCCCAGCCGCCGGACTGCTCGGTCACAATGATCAGGTCCCGGTACTGCAGCGTCTGCACGGATTTGGAGGAGGCGCTGGGGCTCTGGCGAAGGGTCAGGCTCTCGCAGAGCACCACGGCCTGCCGGCCGATCTGTCCCTCGCCGAAGGGCGGGAGGATTTCCGCGGAGGCGCATCCGACGGTCCAGCAGACCAGCAGGATCAGGGCCAGCAGACTCATGGTTTTTTTCAGGTTGTTCATGGTGATAACTCCTTTCTGTTTGGAAGCAAGGACGGCCCCTCTGCCGCTGGCGCGGCATCTCCCCAGCAAGCTGGGGCGACTGAAGAGAGGTTCCGCGCCTGCAGGCACGGCCAGA
Organism: Clostridia bacterium; assembly: GCA_017508975.1. Classification (GTDB taxonomy): domain Bacteria; phylum Bacillota; class Clostridia; order Christensenellales; family Aristaeellaceae; genus RUG11272. The sequence goes on from JAFWQU010000009.1 coordinate 39,179, forward strand.
GGGCTTTCCGATCGCCCTCTGGACTCCTTCGGGGATGCACCTTTTTGGAGTGTTCGGGTCAGCGGTGTTAAGTCCATTGTCCAGTAACCTGTGCTGCCCCAGCTTGCTGGGGAGGTGCCCGAAGGGCGGAGGGGCCGTTTATTCCGCGCTGTCTCCGAACCTCCAAAGGAGGATGCTGCCGAAGGTCCAGGGCGATCGGAAAGCCCTGGTCGCGGCCCGCAGGCCGCGAAACGTTTTCCACCTTTACGGTTTGCACAGCAGTTCCTTCTGCCGGAGCAGCAGCTCCCGGATCTGGCGGAACTCGCTTGCGCCGGTGGGCTCGGCCTCGCGGGCGGGCCGGACGGACCGGCGCTCGTCAATGGCTGCGGTGTACTTCGCGAGGGCTTTCCGGATTTCGGAGACGGATGCCCTGTCCGGGAGGGTCAGCTTTCCGGCCTCGTCGTAGGCCTGCATCTCCTCCAGCGTGGCGATCAGCTCGTCGAGGGCTTCCCCGTCGACCATGCCCTTCTCGGCGGACTGGATGTATTCCAGCAGCATCTCGTCCAGCGCGTCGCAGCTGCGGTTGATGTCCGCGGCCTCCTTCTCCGCCGCGAAATCCTCCCGGGTCTTCCCGCGATTGCGGAACTTCTTCCGGATCCACATCGCCGCGGCGGTGAGAATCCCGAGGCAGGTGTCGGTGGCGGCGGCATCCAGGACGGCGTCCGCGTCAACCCGGTTCGCCGAGCCGTCCTCGTGGGCGGCCTGCCAGAGCTTCCGCCCGGCGCTGAGTTTGGCGGTCAAATCCGGATGCATCTCCAGATTCAAGCCGGTTTGGATCATATTCGTCATTCCTTCCTGAGATCATTGGTGCGGCCGGCTGGCCCGTTCACCAGTATACCACACAGGACAACAGGCCGCCAGGGGAAGGAGCAGCTTCACGCAGCCCCTCCAACGTTTATACGCTCTGAATCGCCGACGGGAATCCTTCCGGGACAGAAAAGTTCCGTCCAGAGAACGATCCGGCGCGGCGTTTTATTGCACCGGAAGCTGTTTGAGCGGAAAATTTTCTGAAACGGTTGCAAGTTTCGTTTATTTGTTCATAATAAGAATGGAATGCTTCTCTGTGTGTGATTCTATGGATTCATAAGGGAGGATTGTACCATGAGATATCCGAACGCCGCGAAGGGCATCAAGAAAATCTATCTCGCCGAGATCCTGGGCATTGTGGCCGCCGTCTTCGGGATCGGCATCCTGGTGCTGACCGCTGTCAGGAATGTCGATCTCAGCGCCGGCGGCGATGCGCTCCGGACGAACATGGAGTCCGCCGGCATCGTGACCCAGTTCGTGATCTACGGGATCGCGGCTATCCTGCTGGTCCTGGTGAGCTATTTCCTGGGCATCGCCGGTATTCTCCAGGCTTCGAAGGACGAGGAGAGCTTCAAGCGCGCCCTGTGGGTGGAGCTGCTGGGCCTTGCCCTGACGATTGTCATCGCCTATCTGCAGAACAGCAGTCCCCGGATCGCCAGCTGGCTGAACATCGCGGTCACGGTCTGTGCCATGACGGTGACGCTTCTGGTGCTGGAGGGAATCTGCAGGCTTGCCGAAAGCCTCGGCCGGAAGGACATCACCGCGCTGGCGGAGCAGAGCCGCAAGTATCTGCTGATCGCGTACCTTCTCTCCGCGGTCGGCGAGCTGTTCGTCGCGCTCAACCCCGGCGATCCCTTCTACGTCTCCGCCAGCGGCGTCGCCGCCTTCCTGATGGACATTGCCGCCTATGTGCTCTACCTGCGGGTGCTCTCCAGGGCAAAGACCATGCAGTGATCGGCAGGACCGAACATTTCCATGATTTGCAGGCGTCCGTCCCAACCCGGCCGGACGCCTTTGCCGAAAGGAGAAAATTATGAAGAGAAGTGCGATCTGCCTGGTTTTGCTGCTGTTGCTCGGCCTGTTCCTCTGCGCGGGAGGCGCGGCTGAATCCGGGAAAAAGATCTTCCAATACCGTTTCGCCGGAGCGGCGGAGGGGGCCGAAATCCTCCTGGCCAACCGGGACTACTATGAGAATATGACCCAGAACGACCTGAATTACCGGATGCAGAAGACCGGCGCGACGCTGGCGGAGCTGGAGGCGTTCATCCCGGGTCAGGTGCTCGACTTCACGGACGCGGAGATCGCCGCCATCGACGCGGCCATGGCTGAGATGGAGGCGGTCTGCACCGGGCGCGGCTACCGGCTCCCGGCGACGGACAGCATCGTCTTCATCAAAACCACCATGGCGGAGGAGTGTGGCGCCGGCGCGTACACCCACGGCACGGAGATCTATCTGGGAGAGTCGGTGCTGTCCTATGCCTCCCGGGAGGATTCCGACGCTGTCCGGTTCTTCAAGCAGGTCCTGGCCCACGAGCTGTTCCACTGCCTGACCCGCAAGCATCCGGACTTCCGCGCGGCGATGTACGGAATCCTGGGCTTCACGGTGGTGGAGAAGGACTTCGCGTTCCCGCCGGAGATCCGGAATCTGATCATCAGCAACCCGGACGTGGAACACCACAACTCCTACGCCGCCTTTGAGATCAAAGGTGAGATGAAAAACTGCACCGTGATCTTCACGACGGAGCCCTTCCGGAAGCCTGGCGACATGTTCTTCGACCATATGGTGACCGGTCTTGTGCCGATCGACGATCTGGGCACCCTCTACACGAAGGAGGACGCGGCCAATTTCTGGGATGTGTTCGGCCGGAACACGAACTACGTCATCGACCCGGAGGAAACCCTGGCGGACAACTTCAGAATGACGATCTTCGACGGCCCGGGCAGCATGGAGTTCCAGAGCCCGGAGATCATCGAGGCGATCGATAGACTGCTGAAGGACTGGAAGCCGGAACAATAGGACGATTCCGTCTCTCCGGCGACACCGTGCGGCATGGACCGGCGCATTCTGCTGACTGGACGAAACCCGTGAAATATGCTATGATGTCAGTACCATAAAAAAGGAGGTACAGCCCCATGTCTGTCAATCGCTTTGTACTCAACGGGATGTCTTTCCACGGCCACGGCGCGATCAACGAGATCCCCGGCATCATCGCCTCCAAGGGATTCAAGAAGGCCTTCGTGGCGTCTGACCCGGACCTGGTGAAGTTCGGCGTGACGGCCAAGGTCACCGATCTGCTGGAGAAGAACGGCATCGCCTTCGAACTCTACACCGACATCAAGCCGAATCCCACCATCGAGAACGTGCAGCACGGCGTGGACGCCTACCGCGCGTCCGGCGCGGACTTCATGATCACCATCGGCGGCGGCTCCTCCATGGATACAGGCAAGGGCATCGGCATCATCGTCAACAATCCCGAGTACTACGACGTCCGCTCCCTGGAGGGCGTTGCCCCGACCAGGAACCGCACCGTCTTCACGATCGCGGTTCCGACCACGGGCGGCACCGGTGCGGAATCCACCATCAACTACGTCATCACCGACGTGGAGAAGAAGCGCAAGTTCGTCTGCGTGGACCCCAACGACATCCCTGACGTGGCCGTGGTTGATCCGGACATGATGTCCAGCATGCCCAAGGGCCTGACCGCCTCCACCGGCATGGACGCCCTGACCCACGCCATCGAGGGCTACACCACGAAGGCTGCCTGGGCGCTGGCCGACTGCCTGGACCTGGAGGCGATCAAGCTGATCGCGAAAAACCTGCGCAAGGCCGTGCAGAATGATCCGGACGGCCGCGAGGGCATGGCGCTGGCGCAGTATGTGACCGCCATGGCCTACTCCAACGTGGGACTGGGCATCGCGCACTCCATGGCGCATACGCTGGGCGCCGTGTACGACACGCCCCACGGCGTGGCCTGCGCGATGATGCTGCCCATCGTGATGGAGTACAACCAGGAGTACACCGGCGAGAAGTTCAGGGACATCGCCGAGGCCTTCGGAGTGGATACGAAGGGCATGAGCGCGGACGAGTACCGCAAGGCTGCCATCGACGCGGTGCGGCAGCTCTCCGTGGACGTGGGCATCCCCACCAAGCTGGAGAAGCTGAAGGAGGAGGACCTGCCGTTCCTGTGCGAGTCCGCCGCCGCGGACGCCTGCGCCCCGGGCAACCCGAGAGCGGCTTCCCTGGCCGACTTCGAAGCCATGTTCCGCAAACTGATGTAATACTCATTCTGAACGGATACCAATCTCAAGCAAAAAATGCAAATCAAGAAAGGGCATGTATCCGAAGGTCCAGGGCGATCGGAAAGCCCTGGTCGCGCCCGCAGGCGCGAAATCTCACTGTTGACGATAAGCATATTAAACTGAGAACGGTATCAAAAGTCCCTGGCCGGCACTGTGGCTGGCCAGGGATTTTTGGGTTCAGAGTTTACTCAGCGGGGGTTTCCGCGCCGGTGTCGTCCGCCTGGATGGCGTTGGCGGCGGTGCGGCCGGAGACGAAGATCTCCACGATGGCGTTGCCGCCCAGGCGGTTGCCGCCGTGGATGCCGCCGGTGACCTCGCCCGCGGCGTAGAGGCCCGGGATGATCTCACCGTCGCGGTTGAGGACGTGACGCTGGGTGTCAACCTTCAGACCGCCCATGGTGTGGTGGGTCGAGGGGGCCATCAGGCGCACGATCAGGTCGGTGCCCTTGAGATCGTAGGTCTCGGGCAGATAGTTGCCGTTCTCATCCTGCTGCACGTTGCCGACGCAGCGGGAGGCGATGGCCTTGCCCACGTTCGGATACTCGCCCTGGCCCATCACGGCCATATCGTAGGCGCGGACAGTGTCCAGCACGTGCTGCGGATCGGCCTCGATGCCGCCGATCTTCTCGAACAGCGCGGTCAGCTCCTCCACGGTGCCCTTGATGTGGTAGTAACGGCCCGGGTAGTCCTCAGCCGCCAGCTGCGCGGAGGGCGGGCCGGGAATGCGCTCGGTGGCGTTGTAGATCTCCAGGAAAACGCCGGGCGTGCCGTTGACGACCATGCCGTTGCGGAACTCCGCCAGGGACAGCACGTCGCGCTCGGAGCCCTCGTCCACGAAACGGTCGCCCGTCATCGGGTTGATCCAGCAGGCGTAGTTGCCGCCGCCGAAGGCCAGATTGCCGTTGTCCACCCAGGAGATGGGCATCAGCTGGGTGAAGCCCATGCCGGTGACGTCCGCGCCCACCTCGCGGGCCATGGCGATGCCGCTGCCCATGAGAGAGGAGCGGTTGGTGGTCTTGGTCGAGGGGGTCAGATACTCGCTGGACCAGTAGACATTGTTCTCCAGCACCAGCGGGATGTTCGCCGCGTAGCCGCCGGTGGCCAGCACGACGCCCTTGGCGGCGTGGACGGTGACCTGGGTGCCGTCGAATTTCTCCGCCAGCACGCCCGTCACGCGGCCGTCCTCGACGATCAGGGACTTCGCCTCGGTGCGGAGCATGATCTGGTTGGCCTCGTTGGCCTTGAGCACGGTGGTCATGGGGGCCATGAAGTAGGAGCCCCAGCGGTCGGCGTAGAACTCGGTCTCGCCGTCGCCGTCGGTGTCGACGTTCGCGCCCGCGTACTCGTTCTCACGATACCACAGCGCGCCGATCAGGGTGGGCTGGCTGTCCTCCTTGAACGCGGAGCCCTGCTCCTCCAGCCACTCCTTCAGGCCCTGGCCGCCCTGGATGAACTGGGAAACCAGATCCACGTCGCCGTACATCCACTCGCTGCCGTCGGCGCTGGGCCGCAGGCCGCCGTAGTAGGTCTGGAAGATGTGCAGGTTCAGCGTGGAGAACAGCGCCAGCTGGTTCTCGGCCACGCCGGCCTCCAGCTGCGGCTCCGCCCAGTCCAGGTAGGCGCGGATCTCCTCCTTCAGGGCCTTCAGCACGGGCAGATATTCCGCGTGCACGCCGTGCTTGGACAGCTCCGCCGCGTCGCCGGCGACGAACTCATGGTCCTTGTAGTACTCGGTGTCGAAGGGCTCCTCGCTCCAGTTCAGGATCATCCGGAGCTCGTTGATGCAGCCCTGCACGGACTTGACCTTGGGGTAGGCCGTGCCGGTGAACGCGTAGACGCCCTCAGCGGCGTCCGGATTCGCCGGATCCCACACCAGGTAGGGCATCACAGACTGATACTGGCCGCCGGAGACCAGCGTGTTGCCGCCGACTTCCGCGTTCTTCTCCAGAATCAGCACGGTGTAGCCGTTCTGGGCCGCCTGGGCTGCCGCCGCGATGCCGGCGCCGCCCGCGCCTACGATCACCACGTCATAGGTCAGCTCGATGGGCTCGCCCGCCGCGTGCTCCACCCGCGCCGCCTTGAAAGCGGCCATGTCGGTGCAGCCCGCCTGCTCCGCCGCGTCGTTGACCGCGGTGCGCAGCGCCCGCGCGGAGAAGGTCGCGCCGGAGACGCCGTCCACGCCGGAGCCGTTCGCCGCGATCATGTCCTCGATCATGGGCGCAAAGGCGATGTCGCCCACGTGCGCGGTCTCGGTGGACTTCTCCACCTCGATGGCCTTGATGGCCGTCTCGGAGAAAGTCACCTTGAAGGTGGACGCGCCGTTGTAGCCGGTGCCGGTGCCCACGTAGGTGCCGGGGGTGAAGGTCATGGCGGCCTTCTCCTCCGCGGCGGGTTCAGTGCTCGCCAGGGCCGCGGCAACCGCCTCGCGCACGGCATTCGAGGTCACGGTCGCGCCTGTGACGCCGTCGATCTCGGCGCCCTGCGCCGCGATCACCTGCTCCGCGAGGGAGCTCAGGTCATTTCCGATCGCCGGGGAGGACTCGTTGCTCTCGAAGTCCACCGCGGTGATCCTGCCGTCTGTCAGGGTGATGGTCACCTTCACCACGTCCGCGAAGCCCTGGGCCTGTCCGGTGACCACGGTCTCCTCCGCCGCAGCGAAGGACGCAGCCCCCAGCACAAGAGTCAACGCCAAAAACAGGGATAGAAGTCTGCGCATCTGCACTCCTCCTTACAATGGGTCTTGTTTCCATATGTTGCCACAAGGAAACCAGTTGTAGTTTCCATATGTTTCCATATGGAAACCGGGTGAAATTTCCATATGTTACCATATGGAATCTAAATGTCATTATATAAATAAAAAACCTATGTTGTCAATAATGATTGATACGGATCTCAAGTATAATACTAATCTCAAGTAAAATTACTAATCAAGAAAAGGCATGTAACCGAAGGTCCAGGGCGATCGGAAAGCCCTGGTCGCGCCCGCAGGCGCGAAATCTCACTGCTGACAAAAGTCCCCGGCAGGCTTTGGGACCGACCGGGGGCTGTAGGATGTTCTGCTATTGTGGCTCTTCGGCGCGCGAATCGTACGCCGGCTCCTCTTTATTCCGTTTTCTTCCTGTACTCCAGCAGATCCCCCGGCTGGCAGTCCAGCGCTTCGCACAGGGCGGCCAGGGTGGTGATGCGGACGGCTTTGGCCTTGCCGGTCTTCAGGATGGACATGTTGGCCAGGGTGATGCCCACCCGCTGGGAGAGCTCGGTCACGCTCATTTTGCGCTTTGCCAGCATGACGTCGATGTTGAAGATGATCTCGCCCTGCGTCTCTCTTTCCATATCCGCACCCCCGTCAGATCGTCAGGTCGCTCTGTTCCTGCAGGTCCGCCGCCTTGTCCACCAGGTGGGACAGACACACCGCCGCCACCGTCACGGCCACCCCGGCGAAGCAGATCAGCAGGGAGATCAGGAGAATCCCCGGATGGTTCATGCTCAGGAAGAACAGGACGACGTTCCCGAGAAAGAAGAAGGCCGTATCCCCGGCGGCCAGCCAGGCGATACCCTGCAGCAGCCGGGCGTTCTCGACGGAGAAGGAGCGGTCCCGCCCAATGTTTGCCGCAATCTTCCAGCCCAGGAACAACGCGATGAAGCAGGGGACGGACGTGCACCACAGGAAGATCATCCACGGCCAGTGCCAGGCGCCGAACTCCGGGAAGCTCGCGTGCAGAGAATCTCCGTAGTCGGGCAGCATCACAAAGAAGACGATGAGTCCGCACAGGCCGATACCGATGACAATGCCCTTCAGCCAGGCGGAGAGTTTGCGTTGATTCATGGGGATTCCTCCTTTCAGCATCGACAGCATAGCATGAAAGATCTTCTTTGTCAACAAGAATTTATCGAAAAACAGAAAATTATGACCAGACGACAGGATCATGTACGGCGGATATGCGTGCCACCGGCAGCAAAACACCGTTTCACCGGCTTGACCCGGGGAGAACGTTCCTGTATAATTCAATAAAGAACACCTGACAAAGAAAGGATGACTCCCATGATCACCAACGACAAGGGCATCGTGGATTTGAAGCACTTTATCCTCCGGGAGGTCTGCCGCCTGGCCTGGGAGGACCGGCTGAACACGGAGGAGACCGAGAAGATCGTCTACCAGGTCAGCCCGGGCCCCAAGCCGCAGTACCGCTGCTGCGTGTATAAGGAGCGGGAGATCCTGCGCGGGCGGGTGCGCCTGGCCATGGGGCAGGTGCCGGAGCCCGGCCATGAATCGGACAATGTGGTGCAGGTCATCCCCGCGGCCTGCGACGACTGCCCGATCCAGGACTATTTCGTGACCGATATCTGCCGCTTCTGCCTCGGCAAGGCCTGCCTGAACGCCTGCAACTTCGGGGCAATCTCCCGCGGGGACAACAAGATGCGCATCGACCCCAACAAGTGCAAATCCTGCGGCCTGTGCGCGAAATCCTGTCCCTACGGGGCGATCATCCACCAGGCGCGGCCCTGCAAGAAGGCCTGTCCGGTAGGCGCGATTTTCTACAACGACGCGGGCGTCTGCCAGATCGACGAGAGCAAGTGCATCCACTGCGGACACTGCATCCACAGCTGCCCCTTCGGCGCCATCGGCTCAAAGATCTACGCCGTGGACATCATCCGGGCCATCAAGGAAGGCAAGCGCGTGGTCGCGATGTGCGCCCCGGCCACCGAGGGACAGTTCGGCAACCGGGTCGGCATGGCCGCCATCCGCGCCGCGCTGAAGAAGTACGGCTTCGCGGACATGGTGGAGGTGGGCCTCGGCGGGGACATGACCGCCGCCTATGAGGCGCTGGAGTGGATCGAGGCGCGAAAAGAGGGCCGGAAGATGACCACGTCCTGCTGCCCCGCGTTCATCTCCATGCTGCACCATCACTTCCCCAAGCTCTACGAGGAGAACAAGTCCGCCACGGTCTCGCCGATGGTGGCGGTGTCCCGGTACCTGAAGTCCGTCGACCCGGAGTGCGTGACCGTGTTCATCGGCCCCTGCATCGCCAAGAAGGGGGAGACCATGAATCCCCTGATCAAGGACAGCGCCGATTACGCGCTGACCTACGGCGAGATGGTCGCCATGCTGGACGCGCGGGAGATTCCCATCGAGCCGGTGGAGGAGGAGTACCAGGAGTCCTCCCTGTACGGCAAGCGCTTCGCGGGCAGTGGCGGCGTGGCCGCGGCGGTGATCGAAGCCATGAAGGAGATGGGGGAGGACACCGACGGCATCCGGCTGATGACCTGCGCCGGAGGTGAGGAGTGCAAGAAGGCCATGATGCTGCTGAAGGCGGGCAAGCTGGACGCCGACTTTGTGGAGGGCATGATCTGCCCCGGCGGCTGCGTCGGCGGTCCCTCCAAGCACCAGGCGGAGGGACTGGTCATCAAAGCCCGCGGCGATCTGCTGGCGCAGGCCGACGACCGGAAGATCCTGGACAATCTGAAGAACTACCCCATGGATCAGTTCTCCATGCAGCGGGACGGCAGCCCCAACCCGCATGATCCGCCGCTGCGGTGAAAAGAGCAGCACCATATCCGAATAACGATTACAAATAAGAATAAGTAATACTAATCTCAGCTTAGAATGCTTATCACATCTTTCCGGATTTTTAGGTGACAAGCGCATTGAGCGAAACCGTCAGAGGCGTATTAAGCTTCTTAAAGAGCTTCTGCTGGCGCGGGATACAATTGGCAACACACCACGAGCCATAGCGTTTGTCGGCTTTTACCA